>PLCG01000032.1 GCA_003135575.1 Nitrososphaerota archaeon | reverse complement strand
GTCTTGGAGATCTTCTTGGACTCGAGCCGCTGCTGCTCCTTCATGTTGAGAAAGTCCGTGTTCCCTCCCACGTTGATCTGGTAGGTCCTGTCGACCCTTACGGACCTGTCGGAGCAGAGCCTCGCAAGGGTCCGGTGGACTATGGTCGCTCCCACCACTCCCTTCACGTCGTCTCCTATGATCGGCAGGTTACTCTTCGTGAACCGCTTCCCCCAACTTGGGGTGGAAGCTATGAAGACCGGTATGCAGTTGATGAAGCCGACGCCAGCCTGGAGCGCCACCTCCGCCCAGAACTCGGTCGCCTTCTGGCTGCCGACCGGGAGGTAGTTGACCAGGAGCTGGGTCTTCGAGCTCTTGAGGTCGTCAAGGACCTCTCCCCTTATCTCGGAGATCGGCTTCTTGCTCTTTATCGGCTTGATCTTGTCTCCGACGTATATCCCGACCCCGTCCAGGATAGGCGACTCTTTCACAATCGCGTCGCAGCCGGAGACGCTGTCCGTCCACTTCACCATGTTGGGGCCCAGGTAGATTGCCTTGGAGAGGGGCTTGCCCACCTTGTTGGCGCCGACGTCGAACGCCGTGACAAAGTCGATGTCCTCGATGCGGTAGGCGCCGATCTTCGTGTTCCCCAGGGACTTTGCGTCCTTGTCGCCCCTCTTGCAGAGCTCTATCCCCTGGATGATGCCTGAGGCGCAGTTGCCCACACCGACGATCCCGGCGCGTATCTTCGACAAGCGGATTCTGGAAGGCCGACCCGAGACGTGATTATAAACTACTTCTCTCTGTTGGTCCGACGCCGTTCGCCGGGCTGTCGCAAATCCCTGTTGAACGCCTCCGCGGCTTTCAGCGGGTCCTTGGCGTCGACTATCGACCGACCCACGATCAGGTAATCAGAGCCCGCCTCGAGCGCCTTCTTCCCGTCTCCCCCTTGGAACCCTACCCCCGGGCTCAAGATCTTCTGGTCCTTGCTCAATATCGACCTCACCTCGCGGATTATCGAGGGCGACTTTGACGAGACCACGGCCCCGTCCGCCCCCCACCGCTTTGTCTCCTTTGCGAACCTGACGTAGAAAGGGTCGTCCCCCACCTTGAGCCCGTATCCCTCCTGCGCGCCCTTGTGGCTCATGTAGACCAGCAAGACCAGACCCTTCCCCATCTCCCGGCACTTTGACCTGAGGTCCTCGATCCCCTCCCCAAAGCCCACGAAGGGGTTGGCGATGACCGCGTCGAAGCCGTTCGAGAAGAGGGTCTGGGCCGCCTCGACATTGGTGGAGCCGATGTCGTTGAGCTTCATGTCCGCAATCAGGGGAAGGCCTGCCTCGCTGCACCCCTCTGCAAGCTCGCTCAGACCTAGGACGCCAAAAGGCAGCAGGAGGTGCCAGTTCACCTTGACCGCGACGACGCCCTCCTTCAAGAGGGACACGAGCGAGACCGCCCTCTCGACCCTNNCTGTCTAGCCTGGTCTCGAAGGGGCCTCCTACGTCGGCCGCGAGGATGATTCTGCTACCTGACTTGCGTGAGTTTGATTCTAGCCAATCCCCGAGGAGTCTCACTTGAACTCCACCAGGGGGTGCTTCTCCTTGAGCTTGACGACCTTCACGTAAATCGACCCGTGCTCGTCTATCCTCTTGCTAAAGTCCGTGTCACCAAGCCTCGAGGCCGAGTACCTCACAAAGC
The DNA here is from genome assembly GCA_003135575.1 of Nitrososphaerota archaeon. Lineage (GTDB taxonomy): Archaea > Thermoproteota > Nitrososphaeria > Nitrososphaerales > Gagatemarchaeaceae > Gagatemarchaeum. The sequence continues at coordinate 9,073 of PLCG01000032.1, read as the reverse complement.
CAGAAGGCGGCTCCCTCTGGAGCCTCGCGTAGAAGAAGAGCGAGGCCTCCTCAAAGTCATCCAACCGTGCGAAACAGCCCGCTATCCAGGTCGCGCCGTTCTTGAATGTGTAGAGCGGGAGAGGGGGCTCCTCGTAAAGCATCTTGTAGGACGCGATCTTCATCAGGTTGGGGAGGTCCTCCACCTCGGCGGCGAGGAACCTCTGCTTGAACCCGTGCTTCTTCTCGAGGACGCGCGGGAGCTTGAGGNNATACATGAACGAAGGATTGAGGGCGGCTTCCACGAGCTGCGCCTCCTCCGTCTCCCCCGATACCCTGTAAGCGAGGAACTGCCCGCCCTTCTCGACCTCGACATGGTAGAAGATGGGGATCCCCATGAACAGGTCCGTCTGGACGGCCAGCCTGTACTTGCCGCCCTCCTTGGACATGAATATCGGAAAAGGCGCCCTCTCGAAGGCGCACGAAAGGCGCGCGAGGTCTGTGAGGCTCACCAGCTCAACGAAGCAGGCGCCGACAATCCGCTTCTGTCCTGCTTCGGTCCTCGCTTTCGCAGACAAACTTGGGCGCTCGCAAATCCAGCGCTTTAATAACATTCGCAATTCCTTGGCGCTCGGTCTTCGATATTGGCCCCTCCACTCCGTGAAAAAGACGTGAAGGTCAAAGAGGCCGACCGCGCCAGATACCAGGATGAAGCTACTTCCCTGGGGAAGAAGGTCGCCGACGCGCTCTCGGCAACATCAGGGATTGACGACAAGGCGGTCTGGGAGGCCTATGCCGGGACCGAGAAGCTGATCGCCGTCCTGAGATACCGGCTCGACTACGAGACGCCCGGCGTCTTTACCAAGCTTCCGGACGCGAGCGACCCGGCCGGTCTGCTCCAGGAGGCAAGAGCGCAGCTCCTCGCCGCAGCGGAGGAGCTCTCGGCTCGAAACATGATCGAGGCCGTAGAGACCCTGCGGAAGGCCAGGAACAACCTCAGGAGCTACCTGACCGAGAAACGAAAAGCCGAGACCAAGGCGCAGAGGCGGACGCGCGGCGTCCCTTCGACCGGATGATATCTCACTTGGGCCGGGAGGGCTTTTCCTTTTCGGCCCCCTTCTGGGGCTCTTCCTTCTCTGGGGCGGCTTCCTCTTTCGCCGTCTCCTTCTCTTCGGGCTTTGCTTCCTCCTTCTCCTTGCCCTTCTTCTCTTCCTTCTCCTCTTCTTCCTCCTCGCTCCCTTCGAGCTCGACCAGCCTTAGCTCGCCGCTCACTACGAGGACCCGGTAGTCTTTTCTTACTTTCTGAATGCTAAGAAACCGTTTGATGTACGTCTTCACATGCCGAGAGCGGATTCCCTTCTTGATGGAGGCATCAGCGATGTCTAGCTCCCCACCGCCGGTCTCAGGTTTGACGCCGATTCTAGGCTCGAGAAACGCAGCGAGCTCGTCTCCCTTGTCCTTCAAGGTGCCTAGGAGTATCTTCATTCTTGTTCTGGCGACCTCCTTCTCCTTGTGATTATAACAGTTTAGGGGTCAATAAATACGGGTCTCGCCACTCACCCGGCATGCCAATGGGCTGCTGCTACCCTGGAGGTTGCGACAACGAGGAGTGCGTCCAGCTCACGCCGAGAGAGGCGCAGGTGTGCATCACGCTCTGCAGGTCACCAGAGCCGTTGTCGTTCACCCAGCTGAAGGAGGCCTCGGGCCTCCACCAGGAGATCCTGTCGAGGGTCGTGAGACGACTAACGATCCACGGCATCGTCGCCAAGGTGGACGGCGGATACCAAGGAAAATGCGGTCAATAACTACCCCGAGCCCCAAGGTTCCTGCGGTGAGAAATTGTCCTGCAATTGCGCGTGCCCGTGCTGCCCTTGCCCAGCTTGTCCTCCGTAGTCGGCTACTTGCCCAGCCGTCTCTGCCGGCGCTGGAACGTCCTGACCGCCCTGAGGAGGTCTATCTTGCGGAACGCGGGCCAGTATACGTCGAGAAACACTAGTTCGCTGTAGGCGCCTTGCCAGAGGAGGAAGCCGCTCATCCTCTCCTCGCCCGAGGTCCTGACGATCAGGTCTGGCTCGGGGTTCGGGAGGTGTGAGGTGTAGAGCCTGCGCGAGATCGTCTCCTCGGTGATGTCCGAAGGCGACATGGTTCCCTTCTTCACCTCCTCGGCGATGTCCCTGACGGTGTCGGTGATCTCTGCCCTCCCTCCGTATGCGACGGCGATGTCGAGGAAGTGGCCGTCGAAACCAGCCGTCTTCTTCTCCACCTCGTCGAGGATCTCCCTCATCGACGAGGGCAGGAGTTCGAACTTCCCGATGCCCTTCACCCTAACCTTGTACTTGTATATCCTCTCGTCCGTCAGAAGCCTCTTCAGCCTCTCCTCGATGAGCCGGTAGAGCTCGATGACCTCGTCCGAGGACCTCTGAAGGTTCTCCGTCGAGAGGACGTAGAGGGTTATCGATTTTATCCCTATCTCGTGGCACCAGTCGAGCAGCCTCTCGACGACGTCCGCACCCTGCGTGTGCCCAAGGTCGACGGTCAGCTTGTGGTTCTGAGCCCACCTCCTGTTTCCGTCGAGGATGATCCCGATGTGGCCCGGTATGGGCCCTCTCTCTATCTCGGAGTTCAGCCTGCTCTCGTAGAGCCTGTAGACTCCCAGCGACTGCAAGATCCCGTCAAGCACACCCGTCACTCCTGTCGTTCGTCGGATGAGTCCCGGTCATCTTCTTGTCCTCGAGGAAGCCCTGCCTGGGGCAACGAGGGGGTCGGAGCCGCCGCGGTGGTGAGGGGAGGCCTGCTCCTAAGGCGCGTGTAGAGGGTGATGACCACCCCGAACACCGCTGCGAGCCCGATCAGCACATAGGTGATCAGAAGCAGCGAGGAGCTCGTGCCGCCTGTGACGAGGTAGCTGCTGAACTGGTCCATCGGGAAGAACAGCAGGGCCAGCACGACCAGCCCGGTGACGCTCCTCCACGTTCTTGAGCTCCCGCGCAGAAACTGCGTCATCAAGGTCCCCGAGAGCGCGATCCCTATCGCAGCCCACACGAGGAGGAGCGAACCCTGGAGATAGTATCCGATGAGGACGCCTCCATAGCTGAGGAACAAGGAGGGCGAGCTGCTCACCCGCGTCATTAGGTCGGGGGCCTGGTTCGCCATGAAGCTGTAGCCGCTCGAAAGGCCCACTATGAGGATGAGGATGCTGGTGGGGATCGTAAAGAGTCGGATGTAGGCGTAAGGCCTCTGGCNNCGCGACGAACCTGTCGATGTTGAAGCCTCGCACGAGGAACGCACCCCCTAGGATGAGCAAGACGGCCAAGGTAGCAAGGTATGCGGCGCCAGCGAGAACGAGGATGCCCGCGAGCAGCAGGATGATCCCGGGGACGCCTATCGCCCACTTTGAGTATCTCGGCTCGAAGACGAGCATCCTGAGATAGCGCGCGAGCACCATGTAGTTCTCCTCGACCGACTGGCTGTGCTTCACGACGATGCGCCTGACCGAGACGATGGGTTTCAGCGTCTGGAGTATGGGGATGATCAGCTCGTCCTCGGCTCCATCGCTGATGAGCACTATCCCGGAGAACTGCTGCCTTGACAGGAGGTCCTCGACCTCCCTCCTGATCTTCCTGTCGGCCTTGAAACCGGTCTCCTCGAGGCCGCACACGGCGCCCACCTCGCACTCCACCTCCTGGGCGCGGAGCCTGTCGTACTCCCTCACGGTCGCGAAGAGGGCGTTGGCGTCTGCCTCTTCCGGGTCGGCGATGGCGAGGCTGGTCGCCGCTGCCATGACCGCTTCTCTCCCGAAGATCGGGGAGCGGATCCTGGTCTTTCGCTCGAGGTCCCCGTCCCTGTCCACAGCGAGGACCAGTACGCGCTCTTGGGGGGCCGGCATGCGTTTTTCTTGCTCTCAACAGCCTCCCTCGCTACTTAAGGGCTACTCCGGTTCCTCCTGCGAGGAGGCTCGGAAAGACAAAATACCCGCCCGCCAGAGAAGGGAGGCGAAGGAGCCATCGTCTTTGCTAGTGGAGCGCCCTTGGCGCAAGGCCTGGTCTAAGCACGTCCTCGAGAGCGTCGGGGAGCCGCCCGAGCCAAGGCCGTTGTACGAGCTTGTCTCGGCTACCGCCTCGAGCGACCCCGGCAGGACCTGCATCAGGTTCCAGGGGGCGACCATGACGTATGGTCAGGTCGACGACCTCTCATCGAGGTTCGCAAGCGCGCTGGTCTCTATGGGGGTGAAGAAGGGGGACAGGGTCGCGATCTTCATGCCGAACATGCCGCAGTTCGTCCTGGCATACTTCGGCATCCTCAAGGCGGGAGGCATAGTAGTCCCCTGCAGCCCTCTCTACAAGGCGAAGGAGCTCGAGTTCCAGCTCAAGGACTCTGGCTCGTCCATAATCATCGCGGCGAACGACGTCGTGAAAGGCAACGACCTCTTCGCGAGCGTGGAGGCGTGTACCCCCAACCTCGACATCAAGGTCATCACGGCGAGCCTCACCGACTACCTCCCGCCGGCCAAGCGCGCCCTGGCAGGGGTCGCCGGCGTCAAGAACGTGAAGAGGGGCGCCAACACGACCGCCTTCATCGACCTCGTCTTGAAGAGCCCGCCCCTTGCAAAAAGGCCTGAGATCGATCCACGGAAGGATGTCGCCGTCCTTCAGTACACGGGGGGCACGACGGGCGTGGCGAAGGGAGCGATGCTCACGCACGCCAACCTCTACCTCAACGCCGCCGTCATCTCCAGTTGGTTCCCGCTGAGCAAGGACGACATCGCCCTCGGCGCGCTGCCGTTCTTCCACATCTACGNNCCTCGGGCGGCTCGATGGTCCTCCTCCCAAGGTTCGAGGTCGAGGCGGTGATGAAAGCCATCCAGAAGGAGAAGATCACCTCGTTCTGCGGAGTCCCCACGATGTATATCGCAGTCATCAACCATCCCGACGTGAGGAAGTTCAGCCTTCGGACGGTGCGCGGCTGCATCTCCGGCGGGGCGGCCCTTCCCACAGCGGTGAGCAAGGCGCTGGGCGAGCTGACCGGCGGGACCCTCGTGGAGGGCTACGGCTTGAGCGAGGCGAGCCCAGTGACCCATTGCAACCCCATGGGCGAGGGCACCGAGGTGAGGGAGGGCTCGATCGGCGTCCCGATCCCCTTTACCGACGCGGAGGTGGTGGACATGGACGACTACACCAAGAAGCTTGCCGTCGGTGAGATCGGGGAGCTCGCCGTCAAGGGGCCCCAGGTGATGCTAGGCTACTGGAACAACTTGGCGGAGACCGAGAACGTCATGACCAAGGACGGATGGCTCCTGACGGGTGACATCGCGAAGATGGATGCCGACGGCTACTTTTACATCGTCGACAGGAAGAAGGACATGATTGACGTCTCTGGGCTCAAGGTCTACCCTCGCGAAGTCGAGGAGCTGCTCTTCACGCACCCCGCCGTGAAAGAGGCCGCGGTCGTGGGCATGCCAGACTCATACAGGGGGGAGGCGGTCCACGCCTACATCGTCCTCAGGCCCGAGCGCAAGGGAAAGGTGACCGAGGAAGAGATAATCCAGTTCTGCAGGACCGGTCTTGCGACTTATAAGGCCCCTAGGAAGGTCACCTTCGTGGACGAGCTTCCAAAGACCCTCATCGGGAAGGTGCTGAGAAGGAGGCTAAGGGAAGCGGATGGCGCGCCGACCGGACCCGCCAAGCCGGAAAAGGACCCTCCCACTACCGGCGCTCAATAATCATCGCCAGCGCGTTGCCTCCGCCGAGGCAGAGGGTGGCGAGGCCCCGCTTCTTGCCCGTCCTCCTCATCTCATAGATGAGCGTCGTCAGTATCCTGGCCCCGCTGCAGCCAATCGGGTGCCCGAGGGCGACGGCGCCTCCGTTGACGTTGAACTTCTCCTCCGGGATGCCGAGCTCGTCCCTGACGACTATCGATGAGGTCGAGTACGCTTCGTTATATTCGACGAGGTCGATGTCCTCGACCGAGAGTCCCGTCCTCTTTAGGAGTGCCCTCACAGTGGGTATCGGCGCCTCCATGACGTCCTCCGGCTTGCATCCTCCGGTCTCGTAGGCGACGACCTTTGCGAGCGGCTTTACCTTCATCTTCTTCGCGGCGTCCTCGCCCATCACGACCAGTCCGCTCGCCCCGTCGCTAAGCTGCGATGAGTTGCCCGCCGTGAGGATCCCATCCGGCGCGAACGCGGGGCTCAGCTTCGAAAGCTTCTCCAACGTCGTGTCTGCCCTTATGCATTCGTCGAGCGCGAAGCTGGTCTTTCGACCCTCCCGTTCGACCTCGACGGGGACGATTTCGTCGCGGAACCTTCCGGCCGTTTGGGCCTTGGCAGCCCGCATGTGGCTCTCGAGCGCGTACTCGTCCGCCTGCCTCCTAGTCACCCCGAACTTCTTCGCGATCCGCTCCCCTGTGATCCCCATATGAAACTCGTTGTAGACGTCCCAAAGCCCGTCGACTATCATCGCGTCCTCCAGTTTCCCGTCGCCGTATCTCCTCCCCCATCGCATCTGCCTCACCAGGAACGGCGCGTTGCTCATGTTCTCCGTCCCCCCAGCGACGACGATCTCCCTGTCCTCTGCCTTTATCGCCTGCGCCGCAAGCATGACCGACTTCATCCCCGAGCCGCATACCATGTTGACGCTCGTCGATCCGACCTGGACTGGGACGCCCGCGTAGATGGCAGCCTGCCTCGCCACGTTCTGGCCCAGCCCTGCGGAGATCACGTTCCCGATGATGACCTCTCCCACTTTGCTTGGGGTGAGCCCGGCCCTCGCGATGGCCTCCTTGACTGCTGTGGCTCCGAGCCGAGCGGCGTGGACTCCTACTAGGCTCTTCCCGAACTTGCCCACCGGCGTCCTACAAGCGGAGACGATGACAGGGGTCTGCAATGCCGACCCGTTGGCAGGGTTCCTTTATAATGAAACTGATAGATTGGCGGACGAAAACGGCAGCGAAAACGACCCAGACCTACGTCTCTCGGGCGAGCACGGGCGGCCTCGCGAAGCGAGAGGCGTAGAAGATGATCAGGGGAACGAGGACGGTTCCAGTAACTAGGTCGGCAAGCTCATGGTTCACCATGAAGGTAATCCCCAAAAACTCGGTCCGGAGAAGATTCTGAAGTGTCATGGCCGGCCAATACAAGAGGAGCGCGGTGCCGGCGTTCGTCTCGAAGTCCCACAGGAAAGCGCAGAGCGCCAAAATCGCACCAAGGTAGATATTGCGCGTGGAGACCCTCGAGCCCTCTCCCCCCCAGAACCTTGAAGCGGCCCACCCAGCGAGTGCGTAAAGCACCTCTCCGGCCACGAGGAATGGTATGATGTAGCCTCCAAAGCCGAACGGGCTGAGCGTCCCCCAGATGACCTCTGAAAGGACGCCAACGTAGACGCCCATCTCCAGCCCGAAGACGAATGCCACCGCGAAGACTATCGGGTCCACGAGCTTCACGTTCGGCAGGTCTGTCAACGCAAAGTCGGAGGCGACCGCGAGCGCGGTGAAAGCCGCGACGAGCGCCAGGTCGCGCGTCTTCATTCCAGATGATCGATTGGCTGGACAAACCAGCCAGCCCTTTAATCGTTTCCGGTGCGCCTTTTGGCCGCTGTGCGGAATCCTTTGAGGTCGAGGATGGAACCTCTTCGCTGCTCGACTGGGGCGAAGAACGGCGCGACCGGGTCGCCTACCCTCGCCTCCCTCCTGCCCTCGCTGAGTATCCTGTGCACCATCCCGCCAGCAACGCCCTCGAACGTGACGTATCCGAAAGTCGCCCGCAATGGGGCTGGCGTCTTCGTGCCACCCTTACCGAGGTGCGCGGTCGACAAGGCAGCTATCCGACCAGATTGGAAGAGCTCGATATCGATCCGCGTCCGTTCCTGGCACTCCAGGCAGTAGGTCCTCGGAGGCACCCTTACCTCGCCGCACCTCGTGCACTTGCTCGCGATGATCCTGCCTTGCTTCAGGGCTCGGAGGAACGCTTCGCCCGCGACGCCTGCCGTGTATTCGTAGTGGAGAGGGATGCCGTCCTCCCACGCCAGAATCCTGCCTGTTCCGGCGTCCGTCACCGCCGTCATGTCCGCTGAGGCCCTCCACGATATGGCCTGAAGTACCTGATGTCGGTGATCGCGCCTTGCCTCTCGTCCTTGGGCTTCCACACCGCCTTTACCTTCATGCCCACGGCGACCTTGTCCGGAAGGACCTCTCCCAGCAGGTGGAGGATGCCCATCATCGGGGACGCGCCGTCTATCTCCACTACCGCGACGAGGATCGGCTCCTCTTGCTTCCTCCTGCTGGCATCGGCGTTGACATAGCTGACCGAGTACGTCCCCACTCTGCCTGTGTCTTGCAGCCTGACCCACTCATCGGTCTCGCGGAAGCAGATCTCACAATACATCCGCGGCGGGACCATCGTCCTTCCGCATTCCTTGCACTTTCTCCCCCAGAGCTCTCCGTCCCGCAGACCCCCGAGGAACCTTGATATCGCCTCGCCGGAGCTCCAAGAGTACTTGAGCTCGGCGGCGTACTTGGTGAGGAGATATCTTCCCGCCCGTGCCTCCTCTGACGTTATCTCGGTCCCCGGATAGCTGCGGATCTTATTGCTCATCCCGGCGCCCCCGCGGGTTCCAGCGCAACCTTGGCTCGGTAGTCGACAAAGAACTTGATCGCATCCGGGTTCTTGAGAGAGGCGGCGCTCAACGCGTCTCCAGGATCGGCGCCCATCAGGATGCGCTTGATCGGCACCTCGACCTTCTTCCCATTCAACGTCCTCGGCACCTCCTCTATTTGCACGACCTCGTCTGGGACCAGCCTGGGTGATAGGTCCTCACGAACCTTCTGGCGAATCCTTTCTCGGAGCGCTTCGTCCAGCCTCGCCCCTTTTCTGAGCACCANNCTCCACGACGCTGTAGATCTCGCTGGTCCCGGCCCGCACCCCGCGCCTCTTTATCGTCGCGTCAGAGCGACCGTAGATCGCGCACGTACCGTCCTCGTCGATCCTCACCCAGTCGCCGTGCCTCCAGACGCCCGGGAAGACACCGAAGTAGCTCTCCGCATATCTCGATCCAGCCTCGTCGCCCCAGAGGAAGAGGGGCATCGAGGGCATCGGCTCTGTG
>PLCG01000005.1 GCA_003135575.1 Nitrososphaerota archaeon | reverse complement strand
AGTGCCCATAGAGGTGAGCCAGTTCGCAAGGGAGACGGCGATGGCCATGCTGAAGAGGAAGGGCAGCAAGGACGTCAAGATCCGACTGGACGCGAGAGGCTATCCCGCATACTCCGAGAACGGGAACATGCTCTTTGACGCCCTCTTCGCGCCCATCGAGGACCCCGCAAAGATGGAGCTTGAGCTAAAGTCCATCCCCGGAGTCATCGAGGTGGGGATCTTCGTGATAAGGCCCATAACGGTCTACAAGATAAGCCCAGATGGCGCTTACGTGGCCAAGTCTGCGACCTGAGGGATTCTGTTAAGTTATTTGCGCGCAACCTAGTGTGTAAACCACGCTAGGAAAACGACTACAGCGACGACAATCGCGGGTGGCAAATTCCAAATCCGTCGCGTCTTATTCTTGCGAAGGCCCATCCCGATGCACGCAATTCCCAAGGCCGTCAAGGGATATCCGATGAGAAAAATCATTGAATTCCAGGTCAGTGGTAGGATGGGCGACCCGCTTGGGCCCGTCGGCGCGAAGCAATTGCTAGAGCCAAAGGGCACGCAACCTTCCAGAATTGCCGGTAAGACGGTGATGTCAAAGTAGAGAAAGAAGATTCCCACTGTGAGCAGGAGAAAGCCTACGAAAATCAAGGCTAGGACGGCGAACATGTCCCAGCTGTTGACCTCAGCCAACCCTAAGACAATTAGGACGATTACGAATATAAGACCTGTGGAGGCGACGTTTCTCGCGCTCCGAGCAAATCAGTTAACAGAATCGACCTGAGGACAGATTTATAATCGGGTCCTCGGGCCACCATGAATCGCAAACATGACGCGTGAGATAGGTTACAAGACAAAGCCAATCGATCAGGCTTTCCTTTCTAAACCTGGAGAGTTTCCGATTACCGGGGAGCACAGCGGCCACAATGTCAGGGCGGCGGGGATCCAGCGGGTGGACGGCGAAGGCAAGCCCTTGCCGACGGCGCACGGGATACACGGGACCAACACAGCGGTCGACTGGGACGCGTGCAGCGCGGACGGAGTGTGCATGGACGTCTGCCCGGTCTTTGTCTATGAATGGGCGCTTAACACGGGTCAATCTGGCTCCGGCAAGGACATGATCCTCGCGCCGAACTCGCCAGACTGGATGGCTTGGAGGTCAGACAAGTCCGACCCTGTCAGAGAGAAGGACTGCATCTACTGCATGGCGTGCGAAACCAGTTGTCCCACGCAATGCATAAAAATCACTCAGCCGTAGAATTCGAAGCCCGGCTCCACGATTCCTCTCTCGTGGAGGAATGGAACGATCTCGTCCAAGGGATCCTGCTCTTCGAAAGGCTCATCGCCCAGCCAGAGTAACGCGTGATGTATCGACTCGTGCACGAGTATCGAGACGATATTCCCAGAGTTGCAGCCCTTACAAATCACCACGCACGGCTCATCATCCATGCAAAGGAACTCTTCGTGCGCGGCGAAGCACCCTTGTAGGGATTTCAGTATCTTCTCATGGATCTCCTCATCCGTGCGCTTCCACGATTCCATCCAGAGAGTGCAAAGGACTGGGGGCGACCTTGGCGTACTTGGGTCAGGATGTTGCTCCAGAAACTTGTCCTCGGCTTTTTTGGTATACTGACGAGCTTCCGCCTTGAATGACTTTCTCAGGGAGATCACCCGGTCCTCGATTTTCTCGTAGAGGTCACCTTTGGCGGTTGAAAGGACCACTTCCTTAATTGCGACCTTCTCTCGATGCCTCAACGGGAGTATTCGAAGCAGGGATTGGGACTCCTCAAATCTCCCTAGTAACAATCGCCAGTATGCCTTCTTTCTCTCTATCTGGAAGCCCGATGAGATTGGCCCGGGAGGGCTCTGAAGGTAGCGCTCCATGGGTCTGTATCCAAGGCCTGTGAGGCACCCACGCGCGAATTCCAAGAGTCCGACGTCGGTGTTCCAAATGCCGACAACGATTGCGATGGTTCGCGGGTTTGCATGGGGTCTGATGTTCCCTTCGGCATCTATGAATCCGGCGAGGTAGGCTAGCATAGTGCTCTGCTTGGAACTGACCCAGACTCGGCACTGGTCCCTGGTGTCGAGGAGGAATTCGAAGCCCTTGTCGAGAATTACTTGGATGTTCCACTCATAGGTATCAGTATCCTTCTTGTATCGCGGGTACCTATCGACATGACCGTATCGACCGAACAGACTCTCGAAAAGCTCGACCATCGCGGGATGCGTAGTGCTGGTAGAGACTCTGACGGCGTCTCCGAAAGGCCTTGAGACGTGGAAGTCTCCATGGGAGACCCCTAGGAGATATGCCTTGTCTTCGTCCGTTCCGTCGAAGGGCTTTCGCTCGTACTTCCTCCCATCGACGATTGCTTTCTGCCTTGCGACTTCGAAATCCCTCGCCTTGACTTCAATCTTCTTGAACAGCCAGGATACGTATCCGCTCGTCTTGCTCCCAATGAGTTCTGCTATGTCCGTCATCGAGATTCCTCGCCCCCAGTGAAGGTACTGCATCACGGCTCGGACTCGTCCCTTGGTCTCCTCGTCGAGATGCTCGATGCTCAGTCCTTCGTTCCGAATGAGTTCCAGGACTGCGCTCTTCTCTTCCTCCATGTCCGGGTTTTCCTGCTTGGGGTGTTTCTCCTTCCAGGCCGCGACTATGCTCTCTGTCTGCCTTCCAAGCTCTGCGATCCTGTCGCGCCTCTCGATTCCGTATTTCTTCAGGTAGTAGAGGATGAGAAATGCGCCTGACTTGGGGTTCTTNNAGATCTTTGCTATCTTCGCGGCGGAGAGTCTTTGCTTGACGTAGAGGCGCTGCAGGTCTTCTTTGGTAGGTGGCCAGGTGAGCTTCGGGGAGTCTTCTGGTGTCGGCAATCCTTCGAAGACTTCAGAGGGGCTAATAGGCGCCACTGCGGAAAGGGATCCAGTGTCGAGTCGAGCCGAATAAATCGAGGGTTCGAGACTAGGGACCGGAGTTGCATCAGTTACGGGGGCATCTATTCCTACTTTCAGTGTCTTTCGGTTTTTCGGGTTTATGTTCTTCATCGTAACAGGTCACTAAGGCAAAGGAACGTCAGGAGAGGCAGCGATCAGGAAACGGGCAAAAGGACGAGAGGAATCAAGGACGTAGCAGCAGGGGAGACGAGGGAAAATGTGGGAGAAGTGGAAAGAACGGTATCAGAAGGAGGGTGAGTGAAGGGTCGGAGTCAGTAGTAATGATGCATGAGGGGCAATTTTTGAACGGAAGGAAATGTGAGTGTGAGACGCTACGCTTCTTGCTCATTTAAGCCCGCGCATGCGTAGTTTGGATTGGACATTTGTCCAAAGCAATTTGGACACAGGACCATCTCATGGTGCCCAGTTTGGATTGGACATTTGCACTCTCGAGTCCAAGAAATCCTGGGCACTGTTTGAATGGAGCTATTTGCAAGAATCGTAGTTTGCCGGGCTAAAATGACTGGGCGGAGGCGCAATGAACCCCTACGCACGGCGAAACATCGCCCGCTTCCTTATCC
>PLCG01000108.1 GCA_003135575.1 Nitrososphaerota archaeon | reverse complement strand
ACGTAGACCGATACCAAAGTGGATGCGACGGTCCCGACGTTCCTGACATAGACGTCTGCTCCTGACGTGGCAGGAAAGAAGTATACTACCTGCTCTACCACAAAGTGCTCGGCGACGACGTTCCCTTGGCCCGACATCAGCCCCGTGAAGCTTCCTGTAAGCGAGCCGAGCCCCGTACTCGCGAACGCGAAGACCGCGACCCCGAGGCTGACTACCACAGCGACGAGAAGAAGCGTCGAAACAATCTCGCTGACGCCCGGTCTTTCGCGATATCGTAGGCTTCTATTGCAGGCTCCATGCACAGAATTCAATCTTCATCCGTCCTACTTCGGCGCTGGCTTGTCAGCTGACTCGAGCAGAGCCTTGACCTTCTGGACCGCCCCGGAGCCGTCCGAGTCCTCGACGAGGGTGATGCCGTACCCCGCGTTGATGGCCTTCGCCGCCTCAGAGGCAGACGGGATGGTGACTAGTATCGCCAGCTTCGGCCTCAAATCGTAGGTCTTTGCGAAGAACGAGATTACAGCGCTCGGCTCGACGGCCACCGCGTCGACCGAGATCTGGATCGCCACGTCCGTGACCGCCATGTTCGGGTCGGCAACTCCCTTGCTCGCGTAGACATCCAAGGTGTGGCTCGTCCCCGAGCGGCCCTGCATGGTGGCAGGAGAAACGACCGAGTATCCCATCCCCGTGAGCAGGCTGGCGATAGCCGGCGCTAGAATGAGCGTGTTCTTCAGCAAGGCGACTACCGAGTCGTCGACGATGTATGTGTAGGCCGCTGCCAGCCTGAGGTCTGCGGTGTTGAACTCGTGCCCGTCCCTGCAGGTGAAGACTACCTTCGGGAGGCTCGTCTTCGTGAGGCAGTTTTGGCACTCGTACCAGACGCCCGAGCTCCTCAACTCCTCGACCTTGTGTATGGGCCTCTTGCAGTTTGGGCAGACCAGGAAGCCCCCCTTGTCGAACTTCGCGTCGTTGTCTATGTAGCCGCAGTAGAGGTGCTCCACGAGGGCGGTCTTCCTCATCTTCCTAGCCTTGCATTTCAGGCACTCCAGCTGGATGAGGGGGTCCGCCCTGAAGTGTATCGGGCAGGTGACCAGCTCCTTGTAGGTGGTCTTCTTCATCAGCCCCGAGCCGACCATCTGCTCGATCCATACATTGGTGGCTGCGGAGCCGCCCATCACGTCCTCGGCCGCGAGATAGTGGATTTGGCCGTCCCCGCCCACCTCGGGGGCGAGCGACTTGCCCTCGACGATGAGCCGCCTCAGCAGCTCCCTCGTCTTGGGGTCGCTCAGGATCTTCTGCCTGTCGGACTGGTTCTCGGAAGAGACTTGCATCTATTATCTCAACTCACGAATATCGTGAAGACCACGATGTTCAGGACGGCAAGCACTATCACGTGCTTGAAACCGGCCGCGAAGGAGGCCTCGCCGAGCTTCCCCGCGCCGAGGCCGCCGAAGACCGACTCCATGAGGCCCATCTGGAGGAAAGCCTGCTTGAGCGCGGGAAGGCTCAGCCCGCCCAGCCCGGCGAAGATGTTGCTGCCTGCTGCTGCGACCTTCGACTGGGAGCCCAGCACTTGCGTGAAGAAGCTGTCGATGAGTACGACCGAGATGCCTAGGAATATGCCCACCGCGACGTAGGTCGTCGAGACGTAGGGCCGGAGCGCGTTCTTCGTCTCCTTCTCGATCTGGTGGAGCTCGGTCGTGTGCCTTTGTATCGCGTCGAGGACATCCTGGATGTTGCCGCCGGACTTGCTCGCCTGGGCGAGAGAGGTGAACGTGCGCTTTGCGAGCTGCGAGTCGACCCGCTTCACTTGGTCTGTCATCACCTGCTCGAAGGTTCGCCCCCAGGAGAGTTGGATCTTGTCGATCTTCAGCTGCTCTGAGAGAGGCCCGTAGTCGGCGTTGGCGGCGAGCTCCATCGCGCGCGTGATGTTGAAACCGCTCCGGACGCTCCCCGCTATGTCCCCCAGCATGTTCGGGATGTTGTCATCCAGCTTCGTGTACCACCGATTGTAGGACCTCTCCGCGAGCCCAGGGAAGATGAAGCAACCGATCACGGCGAGTATCGCCATGGTGGGCGTAGGGTACGGGAGGTGTACTCCCAAGACGGTGCCCGAGAGGTAGATGAGCCCCGCTGCGACAGCTGCGATAGCCGATGTGACACCGTACATGATAGGCCTCCTGTAATGGAACTCTCTGAGCTTCATCTGCTATCACGCGAGCTCCTTGCTGATCGTCGAGTCGGCGATTATCAGGACGGTGAGTCCTCCGAGGGGGACGACCGCGTAAGTGATTATGTAGATGAGCGTCAGGACCCCGAACCCGCCGATGTTTCCGACTACGAGTCCCATCACCGAGAACATGATTAGGAGAAGCAGCGGCGTTACCACGAGCAGGATGGTGTAGAGTNNGCCGATTGAGCGGGCCTTCAACCTCTTGTCGAGCATCAGCGATGACGCGGATCTGAGGAGGTACTGCTTCACGTCGCCTCCGGTCTTCGCTGCCGAGATGAACCCGTCGAGGAAGTCCTTGAAGTTCTCTGAAGGGGACCTCCTTTGTTCGGCTTCCAGGGCGTGAGTAAGGTCCATACCAAGTAGAGACATGTCCCTCACTATCATCTTCGCCTCCTCGTTGACGACGTCTTTCGAGTCTTCCTCGGCAAGGGAGTGGAACATCTTCTCGGGGGTCATCCCTGCGGAAGCGAGGACGGCCATGTGACCGGCGGTGAACGAGAGCTGAGAGTCGAGCTTCTTTCTTCGCGAGCTGGCCCTGAACTGGGGATAGATGTAGAAGACCGAGAAGGTCACCATGCCTGCGAGGAGGCCGAACCCGAACGGCATCAAAAGGCGGAAGAGCCAGAAGGTGTTGAGGTAGGCCGCCGTTAGGAAGCCAGCGAGTATCNNATCCCACCCACGCCCGCGACAGTCGAAGCGACGACCGTCCCGGCCACATATGCCTTGTATGTGATCCGCAGCCCCGCCTTTGAGAGCTCGGGGCCCAGGTCGATGAAGTACTTCTCGAACCGCTTCATGTAGGGCTCCATGAGCACGTAGGAAGTCCCCCAAAAGTCGATGCCGGGCTTCGCAGGCTTTACTTTCAAGCCAGGCTTGGCAGATTTTGCCTTCAAACCTTCATGCCCTCTAGTTCGACCTTCGCCTTGTTGATGACCGCATAAGGTCCCGCATAGAACTCCCTCACCTGGTTCGACACCTCGGTGTGTCCCCTGATGTTCTTGGCGACGAGCCAGTCGAGGAAGACCTTCCTCCCGTCGATCTCCCGGCGTATCTCCTCCGGCCTTGTCCCGAACTTTTGGGTGATCTTGTCGAAGAGCTTGCTCCTTCCCGTGAAGGTGAACCTGTCGACGACCGGGTCCCACTTGAATGCGTCGTTGAGAATTATCTCGTCCGTCCGCGTGTCGTGGCCCACCACCTCGGTGACAGCGACGACCCTTCTCACCGACTTGTCGCCGAGCCGTATCTTAAGCTGCATGACGATGCAGTCGAGCGTCGTCCCGACGAGGCTCCTTGGGATGTTCATGGGCTCTGTGGTGAGCCTGTTGATGACCGCCTCGACCGAATCGGCGTGGATGGTTGCAAGCCCCCCGTGCCCGGTCGCGATAGCTTGGAAGAGTGTGAAAGCTTCCTCTCCCCTGACCTCTCCCACGATTAGGACGTCAGGCCTTTGCCTAAGGGACGCCTTGATGAGGTCGAACATGGTGATCTCCCCCGCGGTCCCGACTCCCCTCGTAACGGACTGTATCCAATTCTCGTGGGGAATGTTGATTTCCGGGGTGTCTTCGACTGAGACTATCTTCTCTCCTGGCTCGATAAACATAGAAAGTGCGTTCAGGCTGGTAGTTTTACCGCTAGCGGTCCCACCGGCAATTAGCAGCGCGAGCTTCTTCTCGATGAGATACCAGAGGTAGGCGGCGATGTCGGAGCTCAGCGTGTTGTACCTGATGAGGTCCACGATGGTCAGGGGGTCGACCCTGAACTTCCTTATCGTGAATGTGCTCCCCCTCTGGGTGATCTCCTTGCCGTACGTGAGGTGGAGCCTGCTCCCGTCTTCGAGGGAGGCGTCGACGATAGGCTCGGCCAAGGAGACGTGCTTGCCGGCCGAGTAGGCGAGCTTCGAGACGTAGGTGTCGAGCTCTTCATCGGTCTCGAAGATGATGTTGGTGGGGATGGACTCGTAGTCGCGGTACCAGATGTAGATCGGGATCCCCGAGCCGTCGCAACTGATGTCCTCGATCAGCTTGTCCCTCATCAGAGGCTCGATCTTGCCCAGGTGGATGAAGTCTCGGGTGATGTAGCAGAGCAGCTTCGTCATGGTCGGGCCGGGGATCTTGTAGCCGTACTTCTTCGACAGCGCCCTGACCTTCTTGGAGAGATATCGTTCGGCCTTCTCGGGACTCTCGATGCTCCTCAGGTCGACGTCGAGCTCGTCTACGAGCAGCTTCTTGAGGTCGACGAGCCACGTCTTCTCAGCCTCCGAGATGGTTGGCTCGATGACGGCGTAGGTGTAGCCCTCGCGACCCTCCTGCTTCGTGACGGCAGCGTAGATGTTGAGCGGGTATCCCTCCAGCTGGACGACGTCGACGAAGGGCTGCGTCTCCGTGGTCTCCGAGAGCTGGAAATCACCCACCTTCAGTGGCCCGTCCGCGGGCTTCACGAGGTTCCCCAGCTTTCCGAGCTTGGCTTTGACGACCCTCGGACCGCGGCCAAAATACTTGGTGATGAACNNGGTGTACTTCCAGAGCCAATAGATGAACGAGCCCGCGAAGGAGAAAAGGACCGCTGCGAGGATAACGCCGGCCAGGACGGGTGCCAGCCCCAAGGAGAACACCAATGCGCGCGAGACCGGGAGGAGGGTGTGCGCACCGGTGAAGGAATTCATAGTCTCGACAGTCAGAAAGCCGATGAGAAGGTCGGCAAGAACCAGTATGGAGAGGTCCCGTAGCAACCTCAGCGGAAGCTTCAAGGATTTTACAGAAATATGACTCCATCTCTATTTAAAAGGGTGTGTAACTTCCACTAGAACGGACCGCTAGGCCCGCAATTTTCCGGCAGCCTACCCTGCACAGCGCGATTTGCATGGGTTCGGAGGCCCCTGTCTCATTTCGTGAGTGAAGGAACAAGTTGTTCACCTCCGTTATAAGCGGATGAGGGTCACTTCATGCCTAATGGCAGAACATCTCGAGACATTCACCATTGATGCCAGGAGGACGGACGTTAGAGATCTTTGCGTCAAATATCTTACGGGCTTCAAGTACAAGTTCCTTCGCGAGGAGGACCAGTCCCTCATGTTCGAGAAGGGCTCGAAGCGGAAGAACTTCTACACCTTCTCCTTCGAGGAGGCCTACAAGAGGGTGAAGCTCTCTGTGGTCGGGAGCGACAAGGTCCCGGTCACCACGGTTTCGGTGCTCTTCACGTTGCCTTTCCTGAGGTTGCGTAGGGACGAGATCGACGGGATACGGTCGTTGACAAAGGCCCTCCATGAGTTCATCATGATAACCGTCGGCTATCAGACGACCTAGCTTAGGCTCGCGCCAAAGAGATCAGGCAATGGCCTTGGGATCGACCCTGGTCAGCCACTTTATCTTGTCGAACCCTTTGTCAGCCGATATTATCTCGCTCAGGCCTTCTCTTCGCATGACCGCTGCGTGAAGGCAGTCATATGGGCCGATGTCCACCTCCGAAAGCAACTGTGAGGCTTCCCGGGCATCGGCTGCCTCGATGTCGTAGACCTCCACTCCAAGCGAGAATATGGCATTGATCTCTTCCGCAGCGGCCTTGGCAAGGCCATACTTGCGCATGGCGTTCGCGACCTCGATCGGCACCAGCACGGAGGTCGATGCCTCCAGCTCGTTGGCTGCGATCATCCTGAGGACATTAGAACAGGATTTCCCGTAGGCTCCGTCCATTATCTTCGCGTAAAAGAAGACGTTGCTGTCGACAAAACGCTTCACGGAAGCTGCTACCTGGACTCCATCATTTCCTCAAGCTCCTCGATGGGAACCGTGCCCCGAGAAACCCTCCCAATCAATGACTCGAGCGGATTCTTGACTCTTGGATATCGCCTGAGGATTATCTCGTCGGCCGAGGCTGCCTCTACCGAAAGGATCTCCCCAGGCCTGACTTCGACCTTGGCTCTCACCTCTCGCGGTATTGTAACCTGAAATTTTGCAGTCACCTTCGATTTGGGCATGCCCATTGGAATAGTAGCTGGTCGTCATATTTAAGCGCATACGGTATACCGTAGGAAAGGAGGTCGCGGGAGAATACCGCCTTGCCTAGCCAGCCGAGATCGCTCTTCGCAGTCTTGTCGCTGCGGCAACAGGGTCGGAGCCGTCCAACAGGATGGCGCCTACCAGATTCGCGAGCTTCTGAAGCTCGTCTCCACTGTAGGGCGCCGCGATGACGATGAGGCGCGGCGTCTTGATCTCGATACCCTTCATGATAGCCGCGATGATGTCCTCCCTTATCGACTCCTCGTCGTTCCCCATCACCACGTCGACCGCGAACCCCTTCTCACCTAGGGTCAGAAGGGCAGCGACCTCGTACTCAGCTCCGGAGGTCCCTTTCAGGCTCCCAGGGGCTACGACCTTCCAGCCCTCGAGAGGGAGGGAGGCCTTGATGATGTCCACCATGGCCTTGCCGCGCTCCCCGGCCTTGCGGCCCGTCTTCAGGTCATGGAGCCTCTCGCGCGAGTCCGCGCTGCCCAAGAAGGCCTTCTCGAACATCGGGACCATCGTCCCAGCGTAATCGCCGCTGTTGGTCCAGATGGCGACGTCTCTCTCGTTCTTCCTTCCGACCACCTCGTCGAGCACCAGCGAGACGAGGACCTGGTCCCCGTCAGCGACGACGATCCTGCTCTTTGCAAAGTCGTCAGAGTGCTTGAGCTCGGCGACCCGCAGGATCGCCTCCGTGGGCTCGGTGGTCTGGAGGTCGCATATCGTGATCATCCGGGACTTCACCCCTCGCTTCTTGGCCTCTCTCAGGGCCTCCGCCAGCCCCAGGATGTAGAGCTGGATGAGGTCGTTGCGGGTCAGGACCATCTCGACGCTCTTCTCCGCAGCGCCGACCATCCTGAGAATCTGACCGTAGATCTGCTCGCGGCCCTGGACCATCTTGAAGCTGTACTCCTCGCGCTGCTGGCCGGCAGGCGTGGCGATGGTCCTCCCAATCGAGACGACCTCCGCCCTGCCCTTCTCCATCTCCTCGAGCTTCTTCATCTGGCGGTCCATCATCATGGCGACGACCTGCTCGATTGGCTCCCCGGTATACTTCACCGGGTTTCCGGGCGTCGCGACGACCACGCCAGAGTCAGAAAGCCGCTTGATGATCCTGTAAGCCTCCATCCTTCGGATCTGGACGGCCTTCGCTATCTCCCCCGCACTCTGTTGGCCGTTGGCCAAGAGGCTGAGGTAGACGAGCGACTCCCTGTCAGAGAGACCGTATTGCATGAGGAGCCTCTGGGCCCGTTCGTCCAACTGCGCCGGAAACCGGATGTCCGGTTGATAAGTCTACTTCTCGCCGGGGGCCGTCTCATCGACGTCCTTGCCCTTCACTTCGCCCTCGCCCGAGGCCGCCCGCCTGCTCTTCACTATNNTCACGATGACGATGGCGACCGGCAGGAAGATGCCGATGATGCCCAGACCGCCAGACGTAGGCAGGCTGGTTCCTCCGGCTCCTGCGAGGGTGACGAGGATGGTCGTGCTAGCCGTCTGGTTTCCGAGCACAGAACCCGTGACGAGCGCCGTTATCGTCGCTATGCCGTTCGTCTGAGGGACGAATGTGGCGGTGAGCAGCCCCGAAGAGTCGGTGGCCCCCTGCGCTGGAACGACCACGCCCGGGGTCGCAGTGAATGTGACGTTCGCGCCTTTCAGAGGCGACCCCCCTATCAAGACCTGAAGTTGCAGCAAAGCGGTGCCTCCTATCGCGATCACCGGGGCGGAGCTTGCAAGGATGACGGAGGCCGGCAATGACAGCTCGCCCAAGACGCCGCTTGCGGAGATGAGGCCGCTAGTGGAGGCTGTCAGGGTGGTCGAGCCAGGCGAGGAGGTCTTCACGAGAGCCCAAGCGTAATCGCCTCCGGCTGGGATGTCCAGTTGAATGGGCTTGGCGACCACGCTGCCGTTGGAGCCCGTCACCACGATCTGGGTGTCCTGCCTCGCTCGAGCAGGAGACGAGGTCGAATCTTGCAATTGCACCGCAATGATCGCGTCGCTGCCCCGGCCAAGGGACTGGATGCCGCTGGCGGGGCCGACATAGAGACCGAGCTGGGAGGGGGCAGGGTTGGCCGTCGTGAACCCTGTGGAAGAAGAGTCGAACCCTGAGGAGGTCGCGGTGATGTTCGTCGTGCCTGGAGATATCGTCGTCACTAGGTCGGTCAGGATGTAGCTCTGGCCCGCGCTGATGACGACGGTGGAGTTCACTGTCGCGATGTCGGTCCTGGAGCTCGCAAGCTGAATCGGGACGCCGACCGGGGCAATCGCGGGTGACCCACTCGCGTCCTGGAGCATCACCTCAAGCGAGGTGTAGTCGCGTCCGTCAGCTGGAAGACTCGTAGGCACGGCCCGGACTGCTACTCTCGACGCGATCGGGCCATAGCTGTTGACCGTGGCCGTGGCGGACTGGAGGTTCTGCGCGAGGGCTGTGATGAAGGTGCTACCTACGTAGAAGGTAGATGCGAACGCCGCAATACNNACCGTAGCTTGAGCCCGCGGGGATGTTGACGCTGCCTCCCACGCTTCCCACCGCGGAGTTGGAAGAGCTCAGCGTCACGGCGATAGTCGATGAGGCGACGGCGGGGTTGCCGGCCGCGTCAGTCAGGGCGACCACTATGGAATCGTAATTCGCCTTGTCGGCGAGGATCGGGTTCGGCGCCACGATCAGCTTCAGCTTCACTGGGACAGCCGGCTGGGTCACGGTGACGGGGGCAAAGTCAGACTTCAAGCCGGGAGACGAAGCCGTCAGGTTCGCGGTTCCCGGAGTCGAGCCGGACGAGAATGACGCGACCGTGTAGATCGCGCCGGTGCCTATCACGGCTATCTGGTCAGTTGTGACGACGGTCGTGTTGGACGAGGACATGGTCACCCGGATGGGGGAAGGCGCCCGCGCGGGGTTGCCCGCGGGGTCGGTGAGCGTCACGACAAGGCGTCCGGGGGTCGCCGTCGGCATGGGGTTGGGTTGAGCGAATATCTTGAGTTGGAATGGCGAGGGGCCTTGGACTGTGACCGTGCCGGACCCCGAGTTGAACCCCGACGCGGAGGCGGTTATGGTGGCGGTGCCGGGCGAGAACCCGATGTTGTAAGGAGACGAAGAGAGGACCGATCCGCCCGAGAGTGTGAGGGTGTTCGTCGTTATGCTCACGACGTTGTTGTTCGACGAGGAGAGCGTGACGGTGAAGTCAGAGCTGGCCTTGGCCGGGAATCCGGCGGCGTCGACCGTCTCGACGAGGATCGTGCCCTTGGCCAGCGGGTTGACGAGCTGCGTATCGGGAACGGCGATAACCCTCAGGCGGGTCGCGAGCCCGCTCGGGTACACCGTCGTGACCTGCGCGGCGACTGCGCTCAGGCCTACCGAGGAGGCTGAGATCGAGGTGACCCCGGGCGTCGTGCTGCTCGTGAAGTTGGCGACGGCGAAGCCGGTCCCCTTGGCGATGGTCACCAAGTTCGATACCGACCCCACGTTCGCGAGTGAGGAGGTCAGGAAGACCGTCGTGTCGTTGAGGGCAAGGGAGGGTTTTCCTCCGGCGGCCTGAAGAGAGACGACCACCGCGGGGTAGGTGAGGCCGTCTGCCGGAAGCTTCGGAGGCACAATGGTAAGCACGAGGGTCGTGGGGCTAGAGCTCTGCGCAGCTGCAGCCGGGGCCGCGGTCGTTGTGGTCGCGGCTGAGACAAGCGAAGGGTCTAGGGACGAGAAGAGCAGCAATGAGCAGGCGACCAATGTGAAAACGGCGCTTCCGCTAGCTTTGCCCCTCAAATCATCCATCCCTGCAAGTTTTAGCGTATTTAGGCGGATGGGTTGTCACTTTTGTAAAGACACCAATTTAGCACGACCCTCAGACGGTTATTCCTTCCCCGACCTCTTTCCTCTTCCGAAGGAGCACGACTGCGGCTACCGCGACCCCGACGACGATGGCGACTATCGCGATGACAGATATCAGGCTGAGGGCGACCTTCCCTTGCGCGACCGGCTGGGAAGACGCAGAGTCGCCAACGACCTTGACGGTGGAGCCGAGGTTAGATACCGTCGCCGTGAAGGTGCCGAGCGGCACCATTCCCACGGCATACGTTCCGTCTCCCTTGGTCGTGCCGGTCAATATCGTCCCGTTGGCTAGGGTCATCGTGACCTGAGCGCCGGAGACCGGAAGCCCGAGCAGGTCGACGACCTTGAGCGATGCAGGGTAGACTCTCGCGTTCATCGTGACGTTCAGGGGAGCGGCCTGCACCTGGAAGGACGGCAAGGACGTCGGACCCACGGGGGCGCCCTCCCAAATGACGCTGAGGACGCGGAACGAGGTGCCGTTCGCGAGCCAGATGGACTGGCCCTGCACGTCGAGAGTGGCGTTCCCGATGCCCAGTTGGACGTTGGACGGGACGATGGGGGTGCTGCCTAGGTTGTCGAAGAACTTGAAGTCCACCAGATACTGCGTGATCGCGTTCAAGGCAAGCGTGTGCGGCTTTGTGAACACTATGCTGGGGGTCACGAAGCTCGTGGTGCCGACCGTCGAGTTGAAGTTGAGCGGATTGCCACCGTCGAGGGAGTATGAAGTGACGATCTGTCTGACCCCGGGCTTTGAGCTCCCGTTCACGACCGTCGGAACGGTGAAGGTCACCTTCGAGCCGGTGTCGAAATAGGCGTCCCCGGTCTGGGAGGGCGGGGTCGCGGTTGCTTTGGCGGGCCCTGTGACCGTGAGAAGGTATTGGGTCGTTGAGACCAGCGTTATGCCATGAGCAGCGTTCATGACGACTGCGACGGTGAAGGTCCCTGCCCCTGAGCGTGGCACGTTGGTCTTGGTCCCGCCGTCGACAGAGTAGCTTGTGACACTGGCCCGCGAGCCGGGAGTCGTCCCGCTCCACGTGGCGTTGTAGACCGCCTTCACGGCCGCGCCCGAGTCGAACCAGCCCGCGTCGTTTGGAATGGTCGGGTCGGTGAGCGATGCCCACGCAACGGGCGAGGAGTTCAGGTGGTATTGGAGGACCGTCTTGGTAGAAATGGACGCTGGGCCTGAGATTGCCGAGAGCGAGAGCACCTGGACGGGCGCGGATGAAAGCGCGGTTGTGGAGGCGCCCGCGTTGACTGAATAAGAGAGAAGCCTGTTGCCTGAATTCGCTGTCCTTCCCCACACGCCGTTCAGGGAGACGCTCACTGGAGTCCCGCCGTCATACCAATAGTTGTCCTTCGCGAGAGGAGTGGAGGTAATCGACCCGAGAGCGACGCTGGCTCCGGCGTCCAGGGTGACCTGGTACTGCGTCACAACCGTAGTGGTGATGAACTCGGTCGAGGCCAGCTTTGTCACGTTGAGAATTGGCACCAGGCCGCTCGACGCGACGGAGACCTGTGGGCCACCGTTGACCGAGTAACCCGCAAGTCTATGCCCGGTACCGCTTGCTCGCGCCCACACCCCGTTCATGACCACCCCCAGAGGACTGGAAGCGTCATACCAGCCCGTGTCCTGGGGAATGGAAGGGGTCGTCATCGAGACGAGTGCCGAGGTGCCGCCACTGTCTATGGTCACTTGGTATTGGAGGACGACCGTCGCATTGACGAAGTGTGGCGCGGTCAGCGCGCCCGTCCCTACTGAGACGGTACCGGTCGAGGCGACCTTGGTGATAGGCCCGTTGTCTATCTCCACCGAGGAGACCCTGAAGCCAGACCCGGCCGAACGCCCGTAGACCCCGTTTAGCATCACGGTCACTGGCGGCGCGCCCGAGTCATACCAGAAGGTGTCACCCGGGAAGGTCGAGGAGGGCGTGATGGACAAGAAGGCGGTGGTCGCCGCGGTGTTGAGGACCACCTCGTACTGGGTGGTGCTCGTGGTCGTGATCGAGATCGGAGTCTGGATCGAGGCCGTCGTGAAAGCCTGCACCGCCGCGACCGAGCTCACGTGGATGACGGGCTGCGCGGTGACCGAGATGGTGGAGATCCGCTGGCCCACCCCGTTAAGCCTCGCGAACGCTCCGCTCAGGGTGACTTGCACTTGGGAGTCGGTGTCATACCAATAGTTGTCGCCCGGCACGGTCGGAGGGGTGATTGACGAGATGGCGCTGGTGGCCCCCGAGTCGAGCGAGAGCTGGAACTGCCTGACGGACTTGAACGTTATCGTGTGCGGCCCGTTCAGGGTGAGCGGGATCGAAAGCTGGACCGCGGGTAGGGATATCGTGACGACGCTCCCTGTGTCAATCTGGTACGAGACCACCCGGAACCCGGCTCCCTGAGATCTCCCGAAGACTCCGGGGGTGCTGAGCGTGGTGCTGTTCCCCGCGTTCACCCACTGCGTGCTGAGCCCTCCCCCTACGATCGTGAGGAGGTATTGGTGGTTGTAGGTGATGACCACCGAGGTGTTGGGGCTAGGCCCCGTGATGCTTCCGGTGGCAAAGGCGAACCACCTCTCCGAGGCCGTCGACCCGGGGAGGGTGCTCGTGACCGAATAGGACGAGCCCGCGTCGGCCCAGGCCCCCTGCGGCGTCTGGGTGAGCGTGAGTTGCTGTGAATTCCCGGCCACGATGTAGGTCAGTCCGGGCTGTCCTGAGGGCGAAGGAGGCTGCTGCCCCACCACGGAGTACGAGAACAGGTCAAAGTACTGATGGAAGTAGGTCGAGCTGATCTTTGTCGCTCGGCTTATCGTGCCGGTCGTGGAGTTGTTGAGCTCCCACCTCTCGCTGCTCGGGGAGCTGGGGCAACATATCGTCTCCGGGAGCGTGTATTGAATGCCGGCGTCCACCCAGATGGCGGTGTTGTTGTTCGCCGAGGCCTTGGACCCGAAAGACAGATAGTTGAAGGGAGGGGGAGGGAGCGCGCCGAGGACGCCACCATTGAAGGTGAAGCTGACGTTCACGAGGTACTGGTGGTAGTATACGGGCGTGATAGAGGTCGGAGCGTTGAGCGTCCCGTTGGTGACAAAGGAAAGCACGTTTCCGGACTGCGTATTCACCAGGACCGTGCCCTGCCATCGCTCACCCACCGTCAAGGTTGTCAATACCGGGCTCATGGTGTAGGTCGCACCTGCGTCGAACCACACGCCCTGGATGCTCGTGGTCATGGGTACCGTGACTGAGGCCCCAAGGACGGCGCTCGAGAGCTGCGGTATCGGACCTGCGCCGCCAACTACCGAGTAACTTGAGGAGAGGAGATATTCGTGGTTGTAGCTGACAAGCACCGTCCCCGGACCTGTCACTGTGCCGCTTCCGACTGACGAAATCGTCCATCTCTCGCTAAGGGAAGAGCCCGGCAGGAGAGACGGGTAGGAGTAAGGAGACGAGGCGTCGACCCACACGGCCTGGGACGCCGGTAGAGAGACGCTGCTGCCCATCTGGTTGAAGCTCACCGAGGGATTCGAAAAGCCTGAGCCTCCTTTCGTCACGTTGAACTTGAAGGTCGCGGAATATTGGTGGTAATAGGAGAAGGCGATGGTGAGTGGTGCCGAGATCACTCCCGAGACGTCTTGGCCGGTTATCCACCGCTCGCTGTTGGTGGAGCCGTTGAGAGTCGTCTGGGCGCTCCACTGGGTCCCCGAATCCACCATGTACGTTGTGAGGACGCCGGTTAGCGGGACGACCTGTGTGGCGCCGTTGCTCACGTATGTCAGCAGGTCTAGGGCTTGGGAGCTGCTGCCTCCGATGACAGAGTAGTCCGCGGTGAGGGCCACCTGAGGCGGGACTCTCCCGATCGATGGTGGACCCAAAAGCACGGAGTGGCTGGCAGTCGATGCCGTGAAAGCGCCAACTAGTACGAGAGTAACGATTGTGAATAGCGCAACCGCAAATCCCGCAGACGCAGCGTGCCTCGTCAACTTGAGGCCTGCCGCGCGGGGCTACTCATGAGCCCTTCGGTAACTCCTGCATCCTCCCTTGACGGGGGTGGGTTTGCCGAGCCGAAAGGCATTCTCGGGCCGAATCGCTTCAAGTTTTCTGTCCTTGTTACACTAATAGCTCAAATATCTAGAGAGTGGAGGCTGAATTCATCATACTTTTATCGCGCGGAGTCAAGAAATCCTCCGAACCGCCTCTTTGAGACCAAGACTTCTCAACCTGACAGGCCCCCCAGGGCGTGATTGCTACGAACTCCATCTCAACGTCAAATCGAAGATAGGGGTGCTCCACCAGATTACCGGGTTCCTCGCCAAGGCGAACATCGACATCCTCTCTATGCATATTCAGGCGACGAGAGGCAAGACCGCGGACATCGTCGCCTTCCTCGAGATGGGGAGCTCAAACAAGGGCATCAAGGACCTGCTCGAGGAAGTTAGGGAGCTTGATTTCGTTCAAGAGGCGAACGCCGTGAAGAAGGACAAGGTGATCTTCGAGGAGTTCCTGTTTCCAATAATGATCGACGAGGACGTGCGGGGCTTCTTGATGACGGACAACGCTTGGATGTCCATCGCCACGAGACTTGTGCTCACGTACGGCACTGGAGGTCTAGCGATCCTGCACGAGGCCGGTGCCGCATGCGGGGAGGAGTACGCGAAGCACCTGCAGACCAAGCTCGGCATGAAAGCCAGCGCGGAGACGGCGGTAGAAAACCTCAAGGTCATGCTGCAAGCCGCTGGGATGGGGATAACGGAACTCAAGATGAACGCCGACGGGTTCGACGTCAAGGTGCGGGAGCCGATTATCCCGGCGACCGAGACCAAGATCCACGACCATTTCCTCACGGGAGTTATCGCAGGGGCCACGGGTCGCATCTTCGCCACAAGCTATTCCGTGGAGAACGTCAGTTTCCAAGGGAACGAGCTTGGGTTCACGCTTTCACGCAGGCGTCCAGAAGTCGTCTGGCATGACCCTCTCGTCTCAAAGGCCTGGAAAGCCCGGTAGCGTGACGGTCGAGCCCTAGCTCTGCTTGGTAAAGTGAAGGCCGCCGGCGTCGTAGCTGAGCTGCCCGGAAAACAGGTTCTTTATCGTGTTCATGACCTTGTCGTCATGGGCCTTCGAGAGTATCAGGAATATCGAGATCACGTCGCCATGGCTGAGGATCTCGTTGACTTGCCTGAGGAACTTGTAGGTGTCCTGGAACCCCGAGTCAAGTATGAAGGACGAAATGTTGTCGAAGATTATGGCCTTCGGCTGCTCTGGGCTTCGCGTCACCGTCTCGTCCATCACGTTGAGGAGGACGGAATGGTCGTTTCGGGGGACCATGACCTCGAGCGAGCCTCCGGTGGGCTTTGGGTATGAGCTCTCGGACAGGATGAAGAAACGCAGGTTGGGGATGTCCTTCAGGAGCAAGTATACAGGGCTCCCTCTCGAGGTGAACGCGAACACGAGGCGCCCGCTGGTTGCCATCTCAGACGCGAAGTCCTTGACCGCCCGCTCGTAGTTCGCCGAGGGGTCGGCCTCTAGGAGCATCGTTCCCTTGTAGTTCGACACGAGGCGTCCGGCTTTCGACCCCCCATTATTAACAGTCTTTTCGCTTAGGCCTCCCTCTACCGGCTCGAACATCGCCTCTAGGATCGAGGTCCGGCGCATCCCGAAGCCGGTGATCCCCAAGACTAACCCTGCAATCAGCTGGCCTGGACCTATCGCGTTCACTCCTGCCGGCGGAAGGAACCCGTAGATTAGCAGGCCAATCAGGGCGATGATGTCCCAGCCGCCGATGAGGATACTGATCGCGCGTTTTGTGGTCGAGTCCGAGATAACCCTGATTGCGAGCACGAACTGGGTCGACGGAAAGAGTAGGAAGATGATATACAGGGAGAGCACGAGGAACCTGAGGGTCGCGTCGAACAAGGGAACGGAGCTTACGACACCCGCTGCGTCGCGAATCACGGTGAAGGTGAAAGGCCTGTACGCAATCACGTACACGTCGACGGCCATGATGTATCCCACGAACGCGATAAGCAGTAGTCCGAACGGGAAGAGGCGACGCGTTCCGAGTGCAACAATGCGGTCCCTGAACGCGGGTTCTGTCGGCCGGAAGTAGACGATGTAGGCGAGCGAGGTCAGAAGGATGCCAGTCCAAAGGATCAGCGAGACGACGCCATCGGTGTAGAATACCATGAAATCTGTTGACGAAGATAGGAAGAACCGCATGAACTCGAGCGTGAAGATCGAGAGGATGAAGACGTGCATCATGACGAGGACTGCTTTCGTGTCGAGCACCCTCGTGAGCTTCTGCGAGAGCACGTTGCGCAGGGAGAGAAGGACAGCTCCAACCTCTATCGCGAACGCGGCCGCGACCCCCAGAAGCGGAACCAGGTCCGTCAACGGCGTCTTGTCCTCGCCCGTTGGGGGAGGCCCAATCCTATTATCGGTTTACTGCNNACTGCTCAAGCCGATTGCTTCCCCTTGCCACGGGCGGTTGGCCCATACTCTCCGCAGACAACACGGACTTCAAAAGGAGGACGCCTCCTATGTAGAGAGCGACCCAGCCCGCCCGAATGGACGTGGCGCTGATGTCGCCGTTCGAGAGAAGGATGCCCAGCAGGCCTGAAGCCGTCGCCGCAAGCGCCAGGGAGTACCAATAGAGGACGCCCGACTTGGAGGAGGAGTATACGCGGAAGATCATCGCGGCCGAGGAAGCGAAAGCGACGAGGGAAGCACCGAGCACGACTTGCCCAACTGACGTCGTCCCGGTCCCCGCAACATAGAAAGGCGGGAGCAGGTCCTCGAAAGCAGCAATCGTGATGGAGATCACCGAGACCAGCGCCAGCGGGATCCACAAAGAGACATTGTAGCCTCGGCCCACTCTTGGTGTGCGTGTTAGAGAAGTCAGCAAGGCGCAGGCTAGGTTGAACGCCGCAGACACCCCGGCGCCCGTCGCGAATATGGTAGCAGAGAAGTTCTGCCCCTCTGTCCCCAAGAACGCGGAGGCGAGGAGGCTCGTGCAGCCGAAGACGAGCGCTCCGCAGCCCAGGAAGAGCACCCTGAGAAGGCGCTCTCGAGAGTAGGCCCTCGCTGCCACAAATGTCACGACGATTGAGCAAGAGGTGATGAAGATGCTTGTGAGAATCGGGAAGACAAGGCCGAACGCCTGCAAAGGAGGCGGTCTCAGCGCGATGAAGGCGACCAAGACCAGAATCGAGATTACTACGGTGAGGGCACCGGAGAGTCGCGTCACCCTTTAGCTGCCCTTTTTGAATGCATATGCGAAATTGATCGCCGTAAGCTCTATCGGCCCTTCCCCATATTCTCCCAAGCGCTCGGGATCCGCCGAGTGCCCCCCAGGAATGGACTCCAGGGCCAGGAATCTTCGGAGTAATCTCTTCTCCTTCTCGGAGGCCCGTCCCACGGTGGTACCGGTGGACGAGGAGGTCAACGGCCACATGCGGAGCCACCATCCCTGCCTGTTCCGCTCGTTCCCTACGTTTTCAAGGAGGATTCTTGCTATCTCGCGTTCGATGATGATAGCTCCGGTATCCTTGAAGATGGCCCTCATCGCTTTGTGAAACCTTTCGAAATCCGTTGAGATGCTGTCGAGAGGGTGCACGCTGAGAACCATTTGGGTCCCGCTCTCGCCCAGGATGTTGCGGAGCCCCTGCTCGATGCTTCTATTCAGGACCTGCTGGAAGTCGGCGGCCTTTGCGCCGGTCGTGGTTCCGGGTTGCAACTAGAATTCCAGTTTCCATATTCATAAGAATACTATATAGGATTTATGAATTGGGTGATGCGTTTCGTCCATTTCTTTCATGGAGCACCATGCAACCTTCGGGTCTTGCTGCCAGTCGGCGGCCGGCGCGCGGGTCTTATCTGGATTAGTAACGTCCCCTTGCATAGTGCGATAATACTGATTCGTGCCCATCGCACCTATGAACTACCTCACTCTGCAGAGATTCGTCCAGTACGCGCCGTTTGTTGTCGCGGCCACAGCATCGATGTTCCTGCTGGCCCACGGCCTTCACATAGGCGTCCTCGACGAGATCGGCCCCGGCGCGCCTAACTAACCACGCCCCCAAGCTAGAGGGGTCTGAAGAGACCCCTCGCTATTTTATTTTCAGCCTTTGGGGCATAACTGCCTCAAGGGCGTCTTCCTTCTTGAAGAACCAGCCCTTCTTGGCGTCAAAATTCTGGTACTGGACCGTGTAGGCCGTGGTGGTCGCCAGGTCCACGGTCCATGTATTCCAGCTTTGGACCACGTCGCTCACACGTTCGTTGAGATAACGGAGCGAATCCATGAAGGACTCTGGCGGTAGCGCAGAGTTGACGAGGTAGTAGCCGTCCTTACGTCCAGCCTCGAACCATGCGAAGGGGAAGTTGTTGAAGATGAGTCTCAGCTTCGCAAGCTTGTCCTTCGAAAGGTCGTTGAACTCGTGCACTAGTCCTACTGCCTTGCTAAAGTCGTTTGGAGTCACGGAGCTCCAGTTCACGAAGCTCGATTGCGCGGTGTTCGCGACGTGCTTTCTGTAATGCCATCGGATGGTCCTCTCGTTCAGCTTGAGCTTCCGGGCGATCTCGGCGATGTNNGCCAAGAATCGATTTCCAACTCCTTGATGATCAGCAAATCGGTGGGGTCTATCTCCGGCGACGCTGACGGCTCTTCGCTCGCGTCCGGGACGGGCGGGACGTCTCTGGACTTTCTGACTTCGTCCCAATCTATTGACCAGTTGCCCTTGCCAAAGTCATAGTACTTACTGTTTAGCTCGGGGTGTCGGGACCAATCGAGCCTTTCGCATGTGTAGTCCATCAGGACGTTCTCCTTGACCAGCGCCTCGAGGAAGGCTCGAAACTCATCTACCACCGCGACGGGGACCGAGAAGTAAGCGAGTAGTCGTTGTTCGATCGGCGCTCTACACCGGTAGGTCAAGAAAGCGTTAGAGGCAAGCGACTTTACGATCGCCTCTTCGGATCTTGCTGCGCTCTCGGAGAATTTCAGGGTGACAAAGTAGCGCTCTAGGCCCAACGAGCCGTAATTGACAGGCGTCCTGACCGTCAGTCCCATGCTTGGAAATCTCTTCTTCATGGTGTACCGGATGGTCTCGGTCGGCATGCTGGTCATTCGGGCAAGGAGAGAGATGTTCTGGATCCCGACCCGGTTCACCGCCTCGATGAGCTTGCTGATGTCCTTCGTCATTTTCCCATTCATCAAAATAATTTATCCCTAATAAGCGTATACATTCTTGTGAAAACGCTACTTGCCCAAGGAGAGCGATTTCGTCTCGTCAGGAGGAGAGGTTGGCAATTTCCAGCTCACCTTGAACTCGCAGCGGTCACGGTTGACTGCTTCGCAGGCCAATTCGAAGGCCGTCGCCTCGACTCCCAAGATAACGGAGACGATCCCTTCCATGAAGCCCCTGACGTACCAGCAACGAGGTTCCTTGTCGGAGACGCCCCTAACCATGGGAGAGTTGCGAAGGATTATCGTGATCTCGTTCCTCATGATGTCGATGTCCCTTATCTCGATGCGACCCCATCCCAGCTGAGCGTAGGTCCTGCTGAGTTCCTGGGCAAGCTGGTCGATTCCCAGTGTGTTGACCAAGCCCGCGAACTTCGCTCCCTCTGTCTTGCCCACGGCCTTTCCTGCGTTATACCAGATCACAAAAGCGCCGGTGCCCAAAATCGTGACTTCGTGCTCGTAGACCCTTCGCAGCGCCTCGCCCGATATCATGACCCAGTCCTCTCCCGAAGGGACGTTGAGCTCGCCCTTTTCCAAGTCCAACTTGGGGAGCACGTCCTTGTCGTTGACCCTCGGCTTGTTGTCCAACGCGTCACAACGTAGAAATTGGAATATGGGCTTTGTTGCCGTTCCGCACAAATCCGGCCACTCTCTGTGGACTCGTCGAGGACTTCGCGTCGCTTTCCAGTTGCGCGAAGCGGATGGAATCGGAATCCGGATTCAGCTTCCACATGAAGTCAGGAGGATTATNNCCCAGTTTGGAAGAGAAAGTTGTCGCTGTCTCCGGTGGGCAAGTGAACCTGAGGCTGGTCATCTCTTTCGAGGACAAGTACACGAACGGCGCAGTGAAGCCAGGCCCAAGGCAACGCTAATCTTCCCCTAGTCTGACCTGTCTGACCTGTTACTCTGAAGGCTATCCTTCTTTTCCGTCAAGCTTCATTTTCGATTTCTCTCAGGGATCGACCATTTGTCAGAGCAGGCGGAGGACGATAATCGCCTGGCCATCAAACAGCGCCGGTCGGGGAACGTTTATTTAAGACATTACCGCAAATATTGGCGCAAGTGTAATATGTTGTGAATTCGGTATTCGATGTGGAAATAGACCGCTACGTTCGAAAGTACCGGAGGGGGGTGGTGAACTCGCTCCTGGAGTATCTCATCCTGAACTACCTCGAGAATGGGAAACTCTGCGGATACGACATCATCACGGTGCTGCACGAGAGATTCCACATTCTTCTCAGCCCTGGCCAAGTTTACCCTGTGATCGACCACATGACGGAGCAAGGGCTGATCCGAAAGGAGAAGCAGGGGAGATTGGTTCTCCTGGAGGCCTCACACCTGGGAGAATCCCTCTTGAAGGCGTGGAGGGAGGAGTTCCGCGCGATCCAGATGCAACTAAGCAACCCGATGAGTGAAGAGCTGCGCGCTATAGCATCACGCTAGAGGCGAAGCCTTGGCGTCGAATTGGATGCTGCAGAGGTTTCGCTCGGCATGGTTGGCGGAGAACATGCCCCTGCTCGTTCTCAGGCTCCTCCGGGATTCGAGCCTGACGGAATGGGAGATTCTATCTCGTCTGCACTCCAAATATGCACTGACCCCCACCAACAGGGAGTTCGGGCGGCTCGAGAAGGGTCTGCTCGGTAATGGCTATGTCAGCATCGAATCGGAGATAGGGGAGGACAAGCTGCGAATCACCGCGAAGGGCGCAGGTCTCCTCGTCAGACTCGAGGACGAATACAGAGAGATCGTGTCGGACATCGTGCATTCCCAGCGTCGCGCGGGAATCGGCCTCGGCGCATAGCGGCGCAATCAAATCCGGGCGCTTTTTGCCGATTTCAATGAGCCGTCACTCCAATCTTTACTTGTTGCTCGAAACGCGATAAGTATGTAGCCATCTTCTAGAGTGTTGCGATGATTCGAAGGTCAAAGCTTGAAGTCTTCATGGACATCATGAAGGTAGTAGCAGAGGAAAGAGAGATGAAGCGCACGAGGATCATGTACAAGGCCAACCTTGCGTGGACCGTGCTCAATGACGCCCTCGACTCCATGGAGAAGAAGGGCATTCTTGCGAGCAAGGAGACTCCGTCCGGCGTCGTCGTCACCCCTACCTCCGACGGTCTTGACCTTCTGAAGAGGTTCAGGGAAGTCGAATCCGTGTTCATGGAGCCGACCACAAACGCGGAAGGGCTAATCTATCCCACGCACAGGATGGAAATCCTCCGCTGAGTACGCAGGCCCATTCGTAAGCCATCAGAACGTCACGGGTCCACGACGCATCGGGCGGTGGCCCTGTGCTGTGAGATTTCTCCTTATGATTGTGTGATGTTGTTATATATCGCGCTTTGCGACTGATTAACTATAGCAATTGGACAAAGATGACGAGATTCTTGCCGAGCTTCGCAAGATCTCAGAGTTGCTGAGCAAGCCTCCGGCCCCTCCAGCACCCAAAGGTATGGCGAACGAGTTCAAGGCATTTCTGTCTGAGTACAAGGTGTTGGGTCTCGCGGTCGCGTTCATCCTGGGCGTATACCTGGGCCTCGTCGTCAAGGCCCTCGTCACTGACTTCATCCTCCCGATTGTCTCATACGCACTGCCCGCCGGGACGAACATCAACACCTACATGATCGGCCCCTTTGGCGTGGGTGACTTTGCAAACAACGTCCTCACCTTCATCGTCGTTGCCTTGGTCATATTCCTTATCGTGAAGGCTGCGAACAAGTACAAGATCGTGTAGGATCATCCGGTGAGGACGAGTCTTCCCGCCTGCGACCGAGGAACATTCTTCCAAAAGCGCGGCTCAGATTTTGTTGCCGATGAGTCATGGGCACGGATTTGAATTCGGCTTTTTCATGCAAAATCCAGTTTTTGGAGTCGTTTTGCGGCAGCTTCTCGTTTCGGGCGGGTTTTTTTAGGCACTTCTGGCGCGAAGATTACGATTGTCACAACAAAGGCTTACACATGTGACGATTATCGGATGCCCAAACATAGAGCCAGAGCATAGATTATTGTTTCACGTTCCCTTTATAGATTAATCTACGTATCAACCGCTATCGTGCAGAGCTTCTCTCAAGATGTCCTTCAGGGAATCATTAGGACCGACCTAACGTCCTCTAGAACATTCTACCTGTCTGGTAGTTCTTGGCTGCAGATCGAAGACGAGCTCTTCAGGACCTTCTCGTCAGGCGCTTCGATGTTCTTGATCCATCTTGGTTCGTATTACGGCCGGTCGATAGTGAAGGAGGCAAAGACTGAGTTCTCCGACCCAGAAGGGATATTCGAGAGACTGAAGGCCATGATGCTGACCGCGGGTTGGGGGCAGCTTTCCATCAACTGGAGGGAAGGCGACGAGAGGAACGTCGAGGTCGAGATGAAGAACTGCATCTTCTGCTCAGAGGAGACGAAGGCGCTTTCTTGCTATTTCCTGCAGGGTGTCGTCGCAGGCGCGATGTCCGAGACCTTCGGGCGCGAGTACAACGTCGCGGAGACCGAATGTTGCAGGAAGGGAAAGGATTCTTGCAAACTGATCGCCACTCTCGCGAACATGCGAGAGACCCCTGGAGTCCATTCGGCAGGCTCAGAATCCGACTAGACCCAGTCACTATCAATAGGATTCGCTGAAACGGGGAAGCTCAAGCGCCATCGTCAGCTCCTCGACCGTCCTTACGCAATAATGGATGCCCTGGCCCTTCTCGGCCAGCTTCGCCATGAAGGCTGAAGGCCTTGGCGAGAGTTCCACCGTATCGAGTTTTATTCCTGCCTTCGCGATTTGTTCGCATAATGAGAGCGGGTCTGGCCCTTTGTTGCCCCCATCGCTGATGAGCTTGATCCGGCGCACCGCGGGGTGCCGCAATCTGTCGATGGTGGCAATGCTCTGCATGAGGTTCTTTGCGTATGCGAGACCGTCACGGACAGGGCTTCCACCGGTCGTAGCTAGCTCGGCCAAGTTGGTCAGCTCTGCCCTTGTGGGGGTGACCATGAGCGGGACGAGCTCCTGGATGTTCGTCTTGCCGATGATGCCTTTGAGGTTGAACGCCGCTATCCCGATTTTGAGGGGCCACTGCGGGTAGAAGGATGGCCAGGCTTCCGCGCAGAACCTCTTCAAAGACTCCTTGACGATGTCGATCTTTGCGTGACCATCCAGCCTGTCCTTCATGCTGCTCGAGGCGTCGACAAGGAATATCCTGTATTCCGCAGTCCTCTCCATCGCGCTCGCGGGTGGTCCTCTCCGTGGGTAGCAACAAATCGATGGGCTATATGCCCGATGGAGTAGAGTTCCATCTTCGCATGCGCCTCGCCGCCCTACTTTGTGAGGAGGCTGATCGTCAAGTCCCAGGGCGTGAGGATCATCTGCCTGTCGTTGGTTATCAGGCAGCGGGCGTCCTCCTTGTTGATGAGCTGCAGGGCAGTTGCTGCGTCGCAGTCCGGTTCGACAAAGACGGGCTTGTGGAGCATTGGGCCGATGGCGCTGACAGGAGACTCCATCACCTGTTCGGGGGCGTCCCTGAGCTTTCCTAGGTTCGCGGGGGACAAAAGCCACTTGATTATGGCCCTGTCGGAGACGATCATCTCCGTCTCCTTCAGGAAGAGCCTCCTGACGTGCTTGTCGAGCATGGTCTGGATCGTCTCATAGACGGAGAGCTGCTCGCTTGTCTTGATGAGCGGGTTCGAGGCCTTGTCTCTGGCCCGGATGTTCGTGACCCTCGCGGTGAAGCCTGACTTTACCAAGAACTCGGCGATGTCCAGCAGCCCGATGAGGTTAGTGGCGAAGCCTCCAGGGTTGACCACGATGGCGTAGCCCCAGCCGTTGCTCATGATGCTCTTCGCGATGGTCTGGACATCGTCCTCCGGCTTGGTGAGCAGCACCCTCATCTTCGAGTCGGCTATCCTAGTTTGGTAGAAGGTCGACCAGATGGTCTTGGGGTTCGCGAGGCGAAGCACGTTGTAGCCGATGATGATCCCCGTGGGCTTGCCGGCCTTGTCGGTTGCGACCACCCCCTCGACGTCAAGCTGCGAGAGATGGAGCCCGGCGGAGATGATTGGCTCGTTCTCATCGATGCGATAAAGGGTGCAGGGTGACGTCTCGAGGATGTTCTTTATCGGAACGCCAAGCATCGAGAGCAAAACGTCCAAAGGAGCCCTTCTCAATATTTATCCATTCGGAATCTCTGACTCTAGAGCGCTCGCATTGGACCTGACCCTCCTGATCCATCCTGCGATAGCCGCGAGCGCTGTGGTCCTTGTCGTTGCCGCGTATCTGCTCAAGACCAGCAGGAGGCTCCACTTTCGGTTGCATTACGCGGCAGGCATCCTGGCTTTCTCCCTGTCGATGTTGGCCTTTCCGCTCGGCCTCTATTTCGTGCTAATCAATGGCGGGGCATCGGTGTTTCCTGGGGTCGTAGTCTTCCACACGGTGAACTTCTTCGCGGCGATCGGCCTGATCGTCGTCCAAGGAGGCCTCGGGATGGGCATGCTCCTCTTCGGCCGGAAGAGGACCGCGTATGTGACCCACAAGCGCACTGCGAAGTACGTCCTAGCGGTATTCCTGCTTCAGGGGGTGCTAGGTCTCGCGACGCTTTCGGGGATACTCCCGTTCGTGTTCGGGCCTTAGCGGTGCAAGATGGATGTAAGCATCCGAGAGCTTATACCGCAGGGTAGAGCATCCCTCTGGGAAGACTCAGGTTGGGAGAACCCACATGATAGCACGAGCGCGGGAGAACCGTGCGAGGGCCCTCGTTC
This sequence comes from Nitrososphaerota archaeon, assembly GCA_003135575.1. Classification (GTDB taxonomy): domain Archaea; phylum Thermoproteota; class Nitrososphaeria; order Nitrososphaerales; family Gagatemarchaeaceae; genus Gagatemarchaeum. The sequence goes on along the minus strand of PLCG01000108.1, from coordinate 3,205 downwards.
TCTTGCTGGCCTTTGCCTTTGTAGGCATCTTGCTAACATCTCAGCCAACCTCTGTTTCAGCAGCGCCTCCTTCGGCGGGGACCGTCTCAGCTTCGCCGAACCCCGTGACCATTGGCCAAGCAACGACTATTTCGACGACAGGATCATCAAGAGGCAGTGCGCCTTCGACCTACGCTTGGACGGGCCTGCCTCCCGGATGCAGCAGCAGCAACTCGACTTCGATTAGCTGTACGCCAACCGGCGCTAGCGGGTCGCCATTCACCGTTACCCTCACTATTACGGACTCGACCATGGCCACCTCGATGGCGTCTACGCCATTGAATGTCAACAAGTTCCAAAGCACCATGGCGATAGGTTGTGCCCCTTCGCCGACGCCGGTTGGTTCACCTAGCACGTGCACGGCGAACGTGGGCGGTTATGGCACTCCCGGCGGAACGGTAACATTCACGCAAGGAGGAGGCACCGCGACAACGTCTCTCACGACGTCTACCTCATGCACGCTCTCATCAGGTACTTGTCAGGTCACGGCTTCGACGACGGGTGCAGGCGGAGCCAACATTGGGGCGGTCTACTCAGGCGACGGAAACAACCTAGGGACGTCGGCGGCGACCACGCTTTCAGTCTCGCCCATTGCCAGCACGACAAGTGTGATCTGCTCCCCAGCCTCGCTGGTCGTCGGCCAGATGAGCACGTGCACCGCCATAGTGACGGGCTATTCCCCCACAGGGATAATCAGCTGGAGCTCAAGTGACAGGGCCGGCATATTCTCCGCCAACCCTTGTTCTCTCTCGTCAGCGGCGTGCGGCGTCACCTACACCCCCACAGCTTCGGCGACGATTACCGCTTTGTATTCGGGCGACCAAAACAACATCGGGGGCTCCGGCACCTTCTCGATAACCGCGATCGTGAACGAGCTGTTGCAAATCGCCGTCGCCAATTCGGGGCCGGCGACCACCGTGACCCTCTCCGGGTGCTCTGTGTCGCCGACGAGCATCCCCGCTGACGGCCTACCGCACAGCTTCCAGGCCTCCTCCGGATGCTCGCCCATTACAGTCACCCTCCCGCCTGCGACTACCAATACCCGTTACGCAACCAGTGGAGGCGGGAACTCGTTCACCATCGGAAGCTGCTCTTCGACCTCGTGCCAGACCTTCTCGGCGACCATTTACTTCCAGGTCCAGAACGGCTACCAGGCGACGCCCAAGAACCCTTCATCATGGAGCTCTGCCGGCTCGATCGCGGTCAACGGCACTTCTCTGGGGACACCAGGCCAGAACGTGTGCAGTATCGTCGTCTCGACGGGCGCGGGGTCGTTCTCGTGCCAAGGGTGGACCGACTACAACACTCCTGCAATAATGGGAGTGCTGCCCATATCGCAGAACCAGCGATGGGCCCCGTCGCAGAACTCGTTCGCGGACACCACAGGCGGGAACCAGCATAACTCCAACTATTTCTCGCAGGTCCTCGAGTCCTTCCAGTATTCCCTCGTCGGCTCTAGCACGGCTCCGACGGCGCCAAGGCTCAACTTCACGACCTTCGGCGCGACGAACACAGTCCCCCTCATTGGGTCGGCTTCATCGGTCTGGATTGACTCGGGGTCAAGCTGGTCGGTGCCGGCTGCTCTCGCAGGGTCGAGCTCGAGCGAGAGGTGGGATAGCCTCGTGAGCTCGGGGGCGGCGACGGCAGGGCAGACCGTCTCGCTTGTCTACTATCACCAGTTCTCGGTGAACTTCGGATTCTCGATCATAGGGGGCGGCAACGCCTTCAGCACCCCATCGGTCTCCTACACGGCGTTTGGTGTTCCCGCGAGCGCCCTGCAGACCTGGGTGGATGCAGGGTCGAGCTACGCCTACTCCAACCCGCTCCAAGGGTCGACGGCAGTGGAGCGCTGGTTCACGGCGACTCCAGTAGGCACCATATCGGGCTCAGGGACGGTCGTCGCCTTCTACTATCATCAATACGCTTTCGCGCTGAGCTTCGATGTCAAGGGAGGGGGAGTCTACAACAACCCGCGCATCAACTTCACCACGTTAGGAAACACGGGGCTTGCGCAGGTCAACACGACTCAAGCCACATATTGGGCGGACTCGGGGACCAAGTGGAACGTCACCCCGCTGCTCCCCAGCTCGTCCTCGACTGAGAGGTGGATCACGCAGCAGGTCTCCTCGGGAACCGCGGCCGCTCCGTTGCAGACCCAGTTCCTGTATTATCACCAATACCTCGGCACGCTCCTCTATTCCATCAAGGGGACGGGTGGGTCGCCGCCAGTGCCCAGCGTGAACTACACTACCTTCGGGGCCAGTCTCGTTACCCCCCTCCCGACCGCTCCCGGGCCGTTCTGGATGGACTCCGCGACGGCGTGGCACGTCCCGCTGCTGCTGCCCGGTGGCCAGGGGGAGCGTTGGCTCTCCAACGTCACGAGCGTCCTTGTCGCATCTGCGCCGTTCCAGGTCGACGCGCAATATGCCCACCAGTTCTTCGTGGAGGTGGGGGTCAGCACGGCCGCAGGCGGAGCGGTGGCCAACACGAACCAGTGGCGCGACCAGGGCTCTTCGGTCATCTTGAACGCGACGGCCTCGCACCTTTGGAGCTTCGCATACTGGAAGGGCTTTACGCCATTCTCATACAACGGGACGACCCTGCTGGCCAATCTGCAGGTCACCGGGCCGGCGAACGAGACGGCCATATTCTTCCCAGGCCTCACTATATCGACCGACAGCGGGGGCTCCGTCAACTATCAATACGGCACGATAAAGGGCACGGTCCCGTCCGGTTCCAATGCGACCGTCTATCTGCGGCCCAACCAGAACATCACCCTCACCGCCGTGCCGAGCACCGTCGAGATCCAGTTCCAGGGGTGGACGGGCGGGCTGTCGAACCAGCAGCTGCCAGTTGCCTTGTCGCTGGGCGCTCCCGGCAAATCGCCGTTGCAGGCCGACTTTGGGATCATTTCACCTGGCTATATCCACGCNNGTTCGCCACTGACTACAACGACATCAGGGTGTTCGCAGTAGCAGCGATAGGCGTCTTCATCGCGGCCTGCTACATCTTCATCATCAGGCGCGGGTTCGCGCCCAAGATTGGCAAGAAGCTCTAGCCTCGGAAGGCTTTTCGGGTTCTACTGCGCCAGCCGTGCTTGGTGCAGTTTCGAGGCATCTACTCTGAGGATTAGCGGCTCCCCTTCGTGTTCCGCGTTCCCCTTCAC
>PLCG01000050.1 GCA_003135575.1 Nitrososphaerota archaeon | reverse complement strand
ATAAACAAATCCGCAATCTAAGACCAATGGACCGCTCGGCAGGGTTTTCAGGCCTGGGCAAGGTTGAGCGCACTTTCTCTAGGAGTTTCAAAGGAAATCTGCTGAGAATCAAAGCAACGGGATTACTTCCAATCGACATAACACCAGAACATCCAGTCTTGGTTTCCACATCAACCACCTCTCGAATTGGAAGATACCGAAAGCAAAATGTTGCGTTTTCCAAATTGCACTGGAAAGAAGCCAATAGCCTAACCCGCAAGAAAGTAGGAGTTGACGGCGATTATCTGCTAATTCCGCGTCTACCTGGTTCAAATGGGGATACGCGGATCTCGCTTCGGGAGTTCACAAATGAGAATGGAAGGCGCGTTTGCGCTTCAAAGCATGTCCCTCTGGAACTTCCGCTAAATTCTGACACTGCTTGGCTAGTTGGGATGTATATTGCCGAGGGTTTCCCGTCAGGCACAGGAGCATGCTTCTCGCTAAATCATGATGAGAAGGAGATTCATCAACGAATCATGCAAGTTGGAAAGGCCATTGGCTATACGCCCGGCAAATATCGGATGCCAACTTCGACCGTAATGATGATTCCCTCGAGGATTCTCTCACGCGCGCTGGCCTTCTGGTGCGGAAAAGGCGCTAGGAACAAGAGGATACCGGATTTCCTGCTTTTTCACAAGGACGCGGGCATTCTAAGGTCGCTGTTGGATGGGTATGCATCTGGGGACGGCTATTGTTCAGAGGGCATCACTTTCATGAGCACCTCGTCCAAGCTGCTGGCTTTGCAAATTCAACTCTTAGGCGCAAGGCTTGGTGAATTCATCGGCATTGGCAGAGCCAAGAGTGGCTCGAGCGTTATTGATGGCCGAAAGATTACTGGATCACCTGAGGGCAAGTATGTACTTGAACTGAGACCTCGAAGCAAGCAGAGTTTTGCTAGAGTAACTGACCTTGGAATCCTCACACCTGTGCGAGAGATCGAAAGTGTCCCATTTGACGGCAAAGTGTACAATATCGAGACTAGTGACAATACGTACCTTGTCTCGAATTCACTCGTTCATAATTGTGGCAAGGAGGCTTGCCCTGGCTGTCCTTATCTCGCTACATGCGATAGAGCAAACTTCTCGACTTTCTGCCTTTGTGCAAACCATTCGCCAGACAAGTCTGTGTTCGAATTATACACCAAGACATTCGACTCCGAACTTCGAAGCTAGTGAAGAGTTTTCTCAGCTGAAGGCCCTCGCCACGGCCTGGCCGGCCGACTCTGAGGAGATGGACCGCCACTCGGAGAAGAAGCGGCCCACCGCGTTCGTGTACGGGTTGGAGTGGTTGACCCTGAAAATCCTTATCCTGTTGAACCTCTTCTCGGTCAGCAGGCCTAGCTCCACCAGGAGCTCCAGGTGGACCTCCACTGATGAGTGGGATATCCCTGACCTTCGCGTGATCTCGGAGATGTTGAGCTCATTGCTCTCCATCATTATGCCCATTATCTTCACGCGCCCGTGCGAGGAGAAGAGCTCCTCGACAAGGAGCGCCTGCCTAAGCTGACGCGGCGCCTTTGCTGTCGCTGCCGTGCATCGTCGCCTCTTACGCCTCTTTGTGCAGCTCTTCGATCAGCTGCTCGGCCGAGACCATCGAGAGGCCTATCATCGTGGTCCTCCCCCTGAACCCCTTGCCGGAGAGCTGCGTCTCGATTATCCCCTTCCTAGCGAGCTCGTTGACGTCGTTCCAGATCTGCGTGTGGTGGTTCGGGGCTATGCCCATCGACTCGCAGAGGGCGTTGTAGTTCTTCTCCACCTCCCCGATGGTCGTGAACGCGGAGTCACTCTTCTGGAGCATGCCCGAGATGGCCATGAGCATGACGCGCTGGTGCTTGTCGAGGTAGACGAGCTCCTCCTTCCTGAACTGCGGGGGCAGGGAGGTCTTCGCGCGCCTCACGTGCTCGGGCATCACCTTGTCCGAGTCGGTCATCTCGGCCAGCTTGCCCGCCCTGTAGATCAGCTCGATGGCGTACCGCGCGTCGCCGTAGATGCTCGCCAGCTCGGCGGCCATCTGGATGGAGCCGTCGTCGACGCTCCCTTCGCGGAACGCCTGCTGGCACCTCGAGAGGAGTATGTCGTAGAGCTGCTCGGCGGAGTACGGGTCGAGCGATATCGCGTTCCACTGCAGCGAGCTGAGCGTGCTCAGGTCCACCATCTTCACGTAATCGAGCGTCTTCGAAATCAGTAGCGAGGAGAAGACCTGGGCGTCCTGCGATATCTCCCTGATCCTTGTTATCGTGTAGAGCGAGGACGGGTCGGATTCCACCAGGGAGTCGACCTCGTCGAACGCGACCATCAGGTGCGTCCTGTCCCTCCTCAACTCCTCTAACATGGCCTGCAGCAGCTCCTCGAAGCTGAGGCCCCTCGACGGGTAGACGTGCCCAAGGCTCCGGAGCCCCTTGTTGAGTATGGCCACGAGCGACCTGTCGATCCTGCAGTTGACGTGGAGGAACTTGACGCGGTTGCCATAGGTCGCGGCCTTCTTCTCCAGCGTGAGGCCGAGCTTCTTCGCCATCATAGTTTTCCCTGACCCGACGGGGCCGTGCAGCAGCACGTTCTGGCTGATGTTCTGGGGGCGCTCCGCCACGCCCTGGAAGTAGGCCTCCAGCTCCCTCATCTGGACCCCACGGTGCGGCGTCGTCGCGGGGATGTACTCCGGGACGAGCACGCTCTCGTTCCTGAAAAGAGAGTGGTGGAAGCTCATCGCAGAAGAAAAAATTGGGCGCAATCGTATTTAACCGTGATTGGGAGAGTGGAGTGAAAGTAATCCAGACTTGCTCATACCTTCCCCGCTCCGCTACGGGCAAGGGGGCTCCCTGCTGGTCACGTACTCGCTGATGGCGGCGAACGTCGCAGTCTACCTCCTGCTCCTGCTCGGGGGCGACCCCGCGTACGCGACGCTCGCGCAGAGCGGCGACGCGGTCTTCTCGGGGGCGTACTGGCAGGTCTTCACCGCGATGTTCGTGCACTTCGACCTCCTGCACATCGGCTTCAACATGTACGCGCTCTACTACTTCGGGAGGCTGAACGAGGTCGGGTACACGAGGGGCCAGTACCTCGCGATCTACTTGGGGGCAGGTCTGCTCGGGAACGTGGTCTCCCTGTTCTTCCTCCCGGGGGACGTCCTGACGGGCGGGGCCTCGGGGGCCATATTCGGCCTCATAGGGTCGTACGTCGCCAAGAACAGGTCCGGCGTGAGCATGGCGCTCGCGCTCGTCTACGCAGGTTTCATCTTCCTCGCCAGCTCGGGGCCCGGCGTAAACATCTACGCGCACCTCTTCGGGATAGTCGGCGGGTTCGCGCTAGGCCTGCTCTTCACGCGCATGCAGGGAGCGGAATGAGCACGGGGGGAGAAAGCTCGTATAAGGGAGCGGCGGGCCGGGGAGAAGCGTGAAGGCAGTAAGGTTCCACCAGCACGGCGGGCCCGAGGTCCTCCAGTACGAGGACGCGCCCGACCCCGTCGCAAGCAGGCCCGACCAGGCGCTCGTGAGGGTGAAGGCCTGCGCCCTGAATCACCTCGACATCTGGGGGCGGATAGGGCCTCCCTACTCCAAGCCCGCCCTCCCCCACATCCCCGGGTGCGACATCGCGGGCGTGGTCGAGGAGGTCCCCGCCCACGAGACGGAGCTGCGCAAGGGGATGGAGGTCATCGTCAGCCCGGGGATGGGGTGCGGGAGGTGCGAGAAGTGCCTCAGCGGGATGGACAACCAGTGCCGCCGCTACTCCATCATCGGGAACGAGGTCGACGGGGGCTACGCGGAGCTGGTCGTCGCGCCCACAAAGAACCTCATCCCGAAGCCCGAGAGGATGGACTTTGTCCAGGCCGCGTCGGTGCCGCTCTCGTTCCTGACGGCCTACCACATGCTGGTGACCAAGGCGAGGGTCCAGCCTGGCGAGACGGTGCTCGTGCTGGGAGCCGGGTCGGGCGTGGGCATCGCCGCCATCCAGATCGCAAAGGCGCACAACGCGAACGTCATCGCGACCGCGGGGAACGAGGCGAAGCTGCGCAAGGCGGTGGAGCTCGGTGCCGATTACACGGTGAACCACGCCACGAAGAAGATCTCCGAGGAGGCGAGGAAATACAGCGAGGGGAGGGGCGTGGACGTCGTCATCGAGCACCCGGGGAAGGCGACGTGGGAGGAGAGCATAAGGTCGGTCGCGAAGGGGGGAAGGATCGTCACGTGCGGCGCGACGACCGGCTACGACGCGACTACGGACATCAGGTACGTCTTCAGTAAGGAGATCACGATCCTCGGGAGCTACATGGGAGGGAGCGGCGAGCTGCTCAAGGTCCTCGAGCTCTTCAAGCAGAGGAGGCTGAGGCCCGTGGTTGACATCGCGATGCCGCTGAGCAGGGCGAGGGAGGCGCAGGAGCGGATGGAGAAGAGCGAGCAGTTTGGGAAGATAGTCCTGACGCCCTAGGCGCGGGCCATCTCGTAAGAGAACGTTATCTTCGCCTTCTCGTTGAGCGTCGCCGCGACGCTGCAGAACTTCTGGACGCTGTCGGTGACCGCCTCCTTCACGTACTTCTCCTCGAGCGCCGCACCGCCCACTAGGAATCTCAGGTGGATCTCGGTGTACGGCTTGGGGTGTCCGTACTTGGGACGCTTCCCCGAGACCTCGACGGCGAGGGAGTTAATCTTCTGTTTTCTCTTCTGGAGGATGGCGGCGACGTCCATTCCCGAGCAGGCCCCGAGCGCGACGAGCAGCGTCCTCATCGGGCCTATGCCCTTGGCTTTCCTCTTTGTGGGAGACGCCGAGAGCGCTGAATCGATGACCACCGAGTGACCTTCCTCGTCGCTCCCGACGAAGAGGTTCTCCTCGACCCACTTCACGTTGACTCTTGACGTTGTTGTGTCGGTGTCCGCGCTCACTCGACCTTGACCTCGACAGGCTTGGACTTGCCCGAGGTCTTCCCCTTCTCGATGTAGGTCCTTCGCCCCCAGGCGACGTCGACGTTCGCCACGAGCTTGTGGGTCCCCCTCCCTATGGTCTTCGCGGGGATGTCGAAGTGCTTCACCACGTCGAAGAGCTTCACGCGCGCATCTTCCACACTGATGGGGATGATTGGGGCTCCTCCGTCCTCNNCAGATCCTGTAAGGAAGGTCCGGGTCCCTGCTCCAGTAGAACCTCGCCCTCCTCACCTCTCGCCCGGTCATGGCGAGCCTCTTGCCGGATGAGACCGAGCAGTCCATCATAAGCCTCACGAGCTTGTCGTTGTCCTCCCAGGACATGGTCCAGACGTTGGGGGTGAAAGACTCCCTGAGTCCGCCCACGACGCGGAAGCCGACCGTGACGCCCAGTTTCTCGTCCAGGGACACGGCGCTCTTGTCGAGGATTACGCTGACGTCGGCGAGGCTGGTCTTCGGCCAGGAATAGTCGGCGCGCCTATCCATCAGGGACATAACGGGAGGACGTGCCCTCGTTCTGGATTATAAGGCTGAACCCGAGGGGCTCTGTTAACTCTTCGACTCGCGCCGCCGAATCAACTTGCTGGCATCGACTCGGAGGATTAGGGTCTTCGTCCCATTCCCTGTCACAGCTTCACCTGCCAGCCCTTCTTCCTCGGAGTGCTCGAAGGAATGTCGTTTTGACTGACCTTCTTTCGCCTCAGACCGGGGAGGTGAACTGGCGAACCTTGCCAGCCCCCGCTTGGATAGGTTCAGGGCCCCATTCACGTCCCTGTGTATCCAAACCCTACAGTTCGGACACCAGAGCATCCTCACGTGCTCGACATCACCCTTCGCTGGGCTGTGGAGCTTCTCCCCACACGCCGAGCACGTCGACGAGGACCCATAGGTGTCAGACCTAGTAAGCGGGATGACATTAACTCCTTTCCACGCTGATTTGTATCCGAGCATCTCCTCCGCCTTCCGATGGGGCCATGAGTTGAGCCTGAACCGAAAGTCCGCCCCTTGGCCATTGCCTTTGCGATATAGCCTCCTTATTCCGGTGAGATCCTCCAGGGCAAGCGCCGCCCCACCTCTCATGGCAACATCCACGATGAAATTGGTAGCGACATGGAGGAGGTTGCCCGTCCTGTCGTTGCACCGCTTCCAATATTTCCGAGCCAGTCGCCTTCTCACCCTCGCGTCATTCCTTTTGAAAGAACCCAGGATTTCCCTAGTCGTCTGTCTGACCTGCACTGTCTCTGTCATGTCTACCTGCACGACCATCGACGCGTCTCCGAAGGTCAGGTTCTTCTCATTCCTGTCCACGCCGTAGACCGTTTTTACGGGTGCCTGTTCTATATCCTCAGAGTAGCAAAAGCAAAGTGAGTTCGGAGTTATCGTGAGGCTCCTAACTTTTTTGCCCTCGAGAGTCTCGAACACATAATGGTTGAGCTGGACATCGAAGTATTTGTCGCGTCTCAGTGGAACGAAGAGCCTGCCCTTAATGGTCACAAAGAAGCCTGAGATGATGCAGACCGCCCCCCTCAAAGGCTTCGGATGGCTGACCTTGACCCCGCGCTTCGCGCTCTTCTTGCGGCTATAGACGACGGCACACGCTCGCGTTATAGATGCTACCTTGTAGCACGAGGGCAACTCCACATTCTTCAGAGTCTGGTAGAACTCCTTCATTCCTCGCCGGTCGTCGATACCTTGCTCTTCCGCATGGTGAATCGCGTTGTAGGTCACCGTCATGCACTCGGCAACCAAGCTACCGAGCTGGTCACTGGAATGTCGCTGGGTGACGCACTTTGTAGCCAGCAAGATAATCAACCATCGGGAAATCGTATAAAGCCACCCATGAGCCGATGAGTCTACCAAAGCCACTTGAGGAAACGCCTATAAGGTCAGCGGTGGTCTTGGAGGCAGTTCCCCGCATGGAAAAAGAGCGCGAAGGCGCGGGACTCCCTTCTTCTGCCTTGGTCGGTGAGAAAAGCCCGCAACAGGCACAGAAGCCCTTCACCAGAGACGCCTACATCGAGAGGCACGACCATATCGGCGGGAGGGGCCTCATCTCTGCCTCGGCCTTGGGTCTCGCGGACGGGCTTGTGACGAACCTTGCGTTCCTGACGGGGTTCAGCGGGGCGGTCGCGAGCATCGACCTGATACGGTTCGCCGGAGCGGCGGCGATGCTGGCGGGCAGCGTCTCGATGTTCTTCGGGGGCATCCTGAGCACCAGATCTGAGCGCGACCTCTTCAAGGCAGACTCTAACAGGGAGGCCTACGAGATCGAGACGGAGCCAGACGAGGAGACGTGGGAGCTGAAGCGCCTCTACGTTGCCAAGGGCCTGACCGAGGGGGAGGCAGACATGGTCGTGTCGAGACTTGCGTCAAACAAGGAGAAGTTCCTCGAGGACATGCTCGCGAACGAGGTGCACATCCACAAGGACAACCTCCAGAACCCCTACGTCCTTGGAGGGGTAATCGGCCTCTCCTTCTTGGTGGGCGCGCTCGTGCCTCTGTTACCCTTCTACATCTTCCCCACGAGGACTTACTCTGTCGTCACCTCGGTGGTGGCGTCTCTTGTCTTCCTATTCGCAGCGGGGGAGTGGAAGGGGAGGATCGTCAAGCGCAAGCCGTTGAGGAGCGGACTCGAGACGATGTTGATCGGTGCGACCGCGGCCGGCGTCCTCTACCTCATCGGAAGCGCGTTCGTCTTCGTCTAGGCCCCACAGACCTTCTCGATCATCTTCTCGTAGATCGAGACCGCCTTCCTCGCCTGGGAGATCTCCACGAACTCGTCGACGATGTGGATGTGCTTCAGGTCCCCCGGCCCCAAGACCACAGAGGGGATGCCGTGCTTGGCGTAGAGCGACGCCTCCGTGCCGTAGGGCGCCACCTCCGACTTTAGTCCGCTGACCGACTCCGCGAGCCTCACAGCTGGGTGATTCGGCGGGAGCTTCAGCGAGGGGCTGTCGTACATGAGCTCGACTCGCGCATCGATGGTCGGGTCTTTCTTCTTGAGCGAGGCTATCAGCGAGTTCAGGCCTCTCTCCACGAAGGCGGTCCCGTGCTTCGGTATCCACCGCGAGTCGACGATCAGCTCGCAAGAGCCCGGTGTCACGTTGCTCTTCGTCCCTCCGCTCACCACCGTGGGAGTTACGATGGTGGGGCCCAGGTCGCTGTCGGGGACCTTGGCCAGCGTGCGCTCCCAGACGGAGATCGCCTCGACTATGTCCGCGCACTTTTCTATCGCGTTCACGCCGAGGTCTGGCCTGCTCGCGTGGCCGCTCCTTCCGGTGACCGTGACCCGAAAGTCCGCCAGGCCCTTGTGTGCCCGGATGGGCCGCAGGCCAGTCGGCTCCCCCATTACGCCGAGTTTCGCGCCGCGCTCCGGAATCAGCTTTCGCGCGTAGATCGCCTTGAGCCCTTCGAAGCCCACCTCCTCTCCCGCCGTGGCTACGAAGAGAAGGCCCCGGCGCAGCTTCCCTCGCCTCGCCTTCGCCTCGATGGCCTTGAGGATCGCCGCCAACCCCGTCTTCATGTCCGCGGCGCCCCTGCCGTAGAGCCTCCCGCCCTTCAGCGTGCCAACGAAGGGCGGCGAAGACCAAGCGGACTCGTCCCCAGGTGGCACGACGTCGATGTGCCCTCCGAGCAGGAGGCCTGGCTCCCTCGGGCCGAACCTCGCGACCAGGTTGGCCCGTCCGGGCTCGAACTTGTCGAGGAGCAGCTCAGCCCCTTCGA
>PLCG01000054.1:38712-53364 GCA_003135575.1 Nitrososphaerota archaeon | reverse complement strand
GTGTATCCCTACTGTGTAGGCGACCATTATGCTTCCGATATCGACGAACGTCGCGACTGTGTTCTCGAAGATCTCGTGGCTGCTCATCGTAGTTATGGTAGGTCGAATACTCTCAACGGCTTGCAGGGCTAATAACGCCTAGGAATCGGGAATACAGATTCGGAGTGGGGCCGTGACCCTTCGAGAAGGCAAAACAGGATAGGAAACGAAACGAAAACTCAAGATGATGCAGAAACGGTCGGGGTGAGGGGTAGAAAAAAAGAGAAAAGGAAGAAACCAGGCCCTATGCCTAGTTTCTCGAGCCTATCCTGATAGGCCCCATCTGGAACCGAGACGACTGCTGCTGCGAGAGGAATGTGCTCTCGATGCCGGTAAGGACAACCATGACCCTTGCGGCCCCTCGCATGTTCGGCTCGACGCGTGCGCCCCAGACTACCCTCGTCGATGGAGGTAGCGACTTGGTCACGAGGCTTCCTGCCTGGGTGACTTCCTCTAGGCTCACGTCATCTCCGCCAGCGACATGCACCAGGACGCCCTTCGCCTTGGTCACGTCCTTGATGTCAAGGAGCTGTCCGTCGATGGCTTGCCTTACCGCGACCTCGACCCTGTTGGGTCCGGTCGCCTGGCCTACTCCTATCGCTGCCAAGCCCCTCCTCTCCATGATCGCCCTAAGGTCCGCATAGTCGATGTTGATGAGACTGGCTGTCGTGATCGTCTCGGTAAGGCCCTTGATGAACTGGCCGACGAGCTCGTTGGCGACTCCCAGCGCCTGCTGCAGCGGGAGGTTTCCAGCGACCGTCGACAGCTTCGTGTTGTCGATGGCCACCACGGTGTCACAGTACTCCTTCAGCTTCAGCAGTGCCTTCTTCGCGTTCTCGTAGCGGTAGCTCTCGATCGCGAATGGTAGCGTTACCACGCCGACCGTGAGGCCTCCGTTGCCCTTCAGCTCCCTCGCAAGAGCCTGGATGGCGCCGGTGCCTGTTCCCCCTCCTAGTCCTGCGCACAGGAAGGTGATGTTCGAGCCGCTGACCTCCTTCTTGAGCTCGGACATGCTCTCCATGGCGGCCCTCTCGCCGCGCTCTGGATAGCCCCCGGCACCCATGCCGTGGGTCAGCTTCTCACCGATGAGGAGCCGTCTGTCTGCCTTTGTGATTGAAAGGTGTGCCGCGTCCGTGTTTGCCGCGATGAGCTTGGCTCCGGAGACGCCGCGCTGCTTGATCCAGGAGACTATGTTGCTTCCGGCGCCTCCCAATCCGACCACTGCGACGTTGGGGCGAGCCATCCGCATGGCTGCTTCGATTCTTTCTGCTTCCAAAAAGTCGTTACCGCTACTGCTTTCGTAAGAGGAATCCATGCTTGGTGAAGCCCGACTAGAGGTAATAAGGCGAGTGAACCACCGGTATGGGTTCCCGCTACGTCGTAGCCATACCGAGCTTCGTTTCAGATGACATAAATTACGATTCGCGCATTGGGTAGAGATGGACCCGGAATCCGCATCGGTCACCGATATTCTCAAACAAGTGTTAATTTACTTGAAGAATTTGCGGCAAGCCTTTTCAATGCGCTCGGGCGTCACAGCCTTGTATGTCTCAAGTGAAGTCTGAGCACGTTTGCGCCTTCTGCATGCTGGTCATCCAGATTGGCTACGGCAACCTCACTGAGGATGATACCGCGAAGATCAAGGCGCACATGCGTATCGCCCACAGCCTTCCAAAGTACGCAATCTCCGAATAGGCCAGAAAACCGTCGGATTTCGGGCCTGTCGGGCATGGGGTCGACCCGCCTAAAATGGGTCATCGAGGACGATATCGACATCGATATTCATGAGCCGCTCGGCGGGTGGCAACCGATTTGTATTTCAACGGGTGGAATCAGGCTCGAGACACTCCGATGTCAAAGCCGGTGAAAAGAGGAACGCTGAGAAACCCCCCAAGGGCTCGCCAGTACGCGATGACGGCGGTCGCACTCATCGTTTTCATCTTGGTGGGCTCGATAGGCTACCTTTACACAACTCACGCTTACAACGTCTTCCCCGCTCCCTCGACGACCTCGACCGGCTCTACCAACTCGACCTCCACAAGCGGGAGCGGGTCGACCACGAGCGCCTCCGGGGCAGCATTCAATAACGCGCCGTGCACGGCATCCACCACGACTGCGACAAGCGGCAGCGGGACCTACGCAAAGATCTGCACCAACCTCGGCCTCATCGAGTTGCAGCTCTTCCCTACCGACGCCCCCCAGACGGTCTCGAACTTCGTGACCCTGGCGCAGTCGGGCTTTTACAATGACCTCGTCTGGCACAGGATAGTGCCCGGCTTCGTCATCCAGGCCGGCGACCCAAACACCAAGAACGGTGGCGGAGTAAAGTCGACCTGGGGGACGGGGACCTCAGGCACCAACGTGCCGTTCGAAGACGATGGCAACCTTCACAACACGGCTGGGACCATCGCAATGGCGAGCACGGCAGCCGGCTCAGGCGGGAGCTCGCAGTTTTACATCAACCTGGTTGACAATACCGCTACCCTTGACCACAAGTACGCCGTCTTCGGCACCGTGATCAACGGGATGAGCGTCGTCCAGGCCCTCGCGAAAGTGCCGATTGATGCGTCGTCAGGACAGCCGACTAACCCGGCGTCTGCGTACATCGTAAGCATCACAACCCAGAGCACGCCGTAGAGTCGTTTTCATCTAGGAAACAGGCCAATCGCAAATGGCGCAAGTCTCTTACTTTCTGTTAGGAGCCCTTCAGTCCTAATGAGAGCATTTTAATCGCTAGGACGACCGACCAAAGCCATGAGTGCGAGAACGGCGTCGACTGGCTTCCTTCCTGCCGCACGAGAAAGGATAGTCTCTTTCATCCGTGACTTTGCCGCCGGCTCGCCGAACGGCGTCGTTGTGGGGATAAGTGGCGGGGGCGACTCAGCTCTCGTCGCTTACCTCTCTGTGGAGGCCCTTGGGAAGAGCAAGGTCCTGGGGGTATTGATGCCTTCGACGAGCACTCCAAACGCAGATACCGACGACGCTCTCGAAATCTGCCGACTTTTGGGCATAGGTCACAAGATCCATCCTATCGACGGCATAGTATTGGCGTTCCAAACTCTTCTCAGTGAGAAGAGGGACAGAATCACCGTGGGAAACCTGAAGGCGCGCATCCGGATGTGCATCCTCTACTGGTACGCCAATTCCATGAACAAGCTCGTGGTGGGGACCGACGACAAGTCCGAGCACACCTTGGGGTTCTATTGCTACGACGAAAGCACTCGGGTGGTCACGACGGACGGCCCGAAGGGGATCGACGAACTTAGAAAAGGTGACTTGGTGTTTTCCCTCGATCCCGTTTCAAGGCACGTGACAGAACAGCCAGTCGAGGACGTGTCTACATTTGAGTACGATTCCGACCTTGTTCGCTTCAAGTCTAGAAGTGTAGACATGCTGGTCACTCCAAACCACAGAATGCTGGTACATACATCGAGTTCAAATCTCGGAGGTCGTCTGGCATTTCGGACAGCCGAGGACTGCCTAAAGCGCGTAGGAACTTACACGCCGACCCCGGTCGGCTGGAAGGGAACGGAATCGCAAACCTCCGCGGGACTGACCATTACCCTCAAACAACGGCACATCACAAGGAGAGTTACATTTGCTCTTGAAGACATCCTCTATCTCTTCGGGCTCTATATCGGCGATGGTTCAGCGACCAAAGGATCCGTGACTGTGCCAGTTAGGTCGAAACTTTCTCGTGCAGAATACGCGGTCATGGGTCGAAGCCGGACGAGCGGCAGGTTTGCTCGGCTTGCAGACGCAACCGCGACCCCCCATTTGAAGACATACGACACGTTTGAAACAGACTTCTCGCTCCCATACTACACCAAGGACAAGGCAAGAGAGAGGTTGCTTCAAATCTTGCGAAAGTATGGTATCGGGTTTTCGCTAACCCCGGACCAAGTGAGGGTAAGCTCAAGAGAGATTTACGAGATCTTCATCCAGTGCGGGATTGGAGCTGCGAACAAGCACATTCCGTCCTGGATTCTGCGCTATCCGTCGGAGCTGCTCGTCCACCTCCTGAGAGGATTGAAAGACAGCGACGGCTCGCATAGTGAGAAACTCAACGTCTACTACACAACGTCTACGCGCCTGAAAGACGATTTTGTTCAGCTTTGCGTGAAGCTGGGACGGCTGCCAACCTTGAGGCAAAGACCCGCAAGAGTCGTAATGATGAAGAACCACGGAAACAAGCTGATTCATTCCTCAGCCTGTTACGAAATCTCCTATGGCCTCGCTAGGCGCGGTTATCGTTTCGTTCGAAGCTCAAAAGGCGAGCTTGTGGCTTACAAAGGAAGAGTTTGGTGTCCTTCAGTGCCGCCATTCGAAAACATTCTTGTTGAGCGCAATGGGAAATACATCTTCTCCGGAAACACCAAGTTCGGCGATGGAGGCGTCGACTTCAATCCGATAGGCGACCTCTACAAGACAGAGGTCAGAGAGATGTCGAAGATGATTGGGGTGCCTTCGTCGGTCGTAACGAAGCCGAGCTCCCCGAGGCTATGGGAAGGGCATGAGGCGGAGACCGAGCTCGGGATATCCTACGCCGACCTGGACAAGCAGCTTGTGGCAAAAAACGTCAAAGACGAGAAGATCAGACAGATGATCAAGAAGAACGCGCACAAGGCCGGCGACCCGCCTATACCCAGTCTCGAAGACCTAAGAGTTGGATTCCAGCCTTGACGTTTCATACTCAAGAGCAAGTGTAAAACTGCTCCATTGTAGCTTTGTTTTCCTAGTCAAATTCCGAGAAACCCTCGCAAGAACCACAAGACAAGCGGGAAGAAAACGACCGCCCAAATCGGCTTGCTCCAGCGGAAGACCTTGGCTCCGTCTAGCGGCATGAGTGGCAGCATGTTGAAAAGGGCCAAAAATAGGTTGACGTTGAGCCCGATAAAGCCAATTTCGACAAAAATCCCAGTTCCTACATTTCCTACAAGTAAGAATACGAATGCTATCACGACGTTTGTCGCAGGCCCTGCGAGCGAAATGATTCCGTTCTGTCTGTCGCTGATGTTGGTCGCCTGGATATACGTCGCGCCCGGAGCCGCGAAGATGAAGCCCAGCGTAGATGTGATAAGGGCCAGTACGATCCCCATCACCCACATCCTGAACTCCGCCCAGTAGCCATACCTTTCGGCAGTGAACTTGTGCATCAGCTCGTGGAGGACAAACCCGCTGCCGACGGCGACGAACGCAACGAAGAACGTCTGTAGCNNTCCAAAGAGTGCGGCGCCGCCGTTTATCCCGCCGTTATATGCGATCGTGAAGGCTAACGAAAGCGCGGCCCACGCGATCAGGATGTCCCTGACTTCCCTCGGCGAAAAGAAGTACGGGCTCGACTTCCATCCGCCCTGCGAGCCTGAGAAGACAGACCCGTCCCAGGAACGAGTCGTGTTAGGCGCTGCCACCACCCTGCGGCTTAGGTCTCCCTTGCAAGCGTGGCTCTCCGGCAGCCGGTGCTCTCCGCAGAAAGTCCCCCCACAATAGTTTCAGGTGAACGGGAGGTCTTCATCTCTGCCGCAAAAGTCGCACTTCAAGGAGTTGTGTTTTGCCGAGCGTGGGAATATATAACGATGCGAAGTCGACGAGTAGCTTCTCCTAGCCATCTCGACCGATTAGTCCGACTCGAGCTCGAAGGCGAGCTAGGCTTGGATTTCTCCCTGCAGGCGGTGGGCCTTGACCAGGTGAGCCCGGAACGTGTCCTCGTCTCTCTTGGGCATTCCCTTGAGGGTAGGGTGGAGGGTCATGACGAACCAGCAGAAGGAGCAGCTTGCGCTCGACTGCGCCTTGGCCTGGACGTTGACGGCGTACAGCTTCCTTCCGCCCTTGGTTTCGTCAGCTGCGTTTGCTCCGTTGGTCATGTCTTTAACATCACTGAGGAAGGCGCCTGCTTTACTTGGGGATTCTAGCCGAAGGCTACATGATTGCAGGCCATGTTTGTGGAATCCGTGTGGATGCAAAAAACGGATTCAGGTTCCATTTTGCGTGTGGACCAAGAGCGGGGAGCCGTTTTGATGTCTTATGTGTGCTGGAACACGGAGTAGACTGAGTTCACGTAGTCGGACACGACAATGGTGTAAAAGCCAGCCGTGGCCGCCGGCACCGTGAAGGTTATGCCGGCGGGGATGTTCCCGCCAGCGCTCATGGTGAACGTCTTGACAGTGGTGAGCTTGCCGGTCGAGTCAAGCCAAGCCACATAGGACTGGGCGTTCGCATTGAAGAAGCAAGGGCTCGTGCAGCTGACCGTCACGGTGATTCCCGCGGCGCCAGCGATCGGGGCAGTTGCCATGTTCGCCTGCGTGACCATGCCGGCAGGATAGGGGACGGTCAGCGCGAACAAGCTCTTGTCGCTATAGATACCCTCGAGGGCGAAGAACGCCGTGAAAGGGGCTATCTCTGTATTGTCGAAGGTGTCAGTCCCCGTGCCCAAGGGGAGCGTCGAGCCGAAGTAGACCGTCACCGTCGCCCCGTAGGGGATCAAGACGAAATTGTGGGTGGAGTTGTATTTGATGAGCGTCGTGCCGTCGGAGCTTATCCCGTCAACTATGAAAAACGGCGAGATCTCCCCGGTCTCCTGCATCACGCTCTTCACTGCGGCCAAAGACTTTGGCCAAAGAGTAATGGCACGCTGGAGGGGGTCCTGGTTCGTGAACTGCACGTGCCAGGCAAGGGCCTTGCCCATCGGGATCCCCGCCGCTGGGAACCCGCCCACCTGCTGACCGCTCTGCAGCGCTGGGGCGCCCGGGAACGCGACCGCCACCTCGACCCAAGGCGCGGAAGGATTGAGTGTGATGCCCGCGGTCGCCGCGCTTGACACCCCGGTCTGGTACTCGCTGCACCCGTTGACCGAGTTGCACGCGGCCACAAGTGTGTATGAGACCCCTGCCGTGAACGTTGTCGAGGCGGCCTCGACGTTGCCTATGACCACCGAACTCCCGCCCGGTGTGAACGAGGTGACCGAACCGGTCGTCGAGCCAGCGCTCGAGCTTCCAGTAGACGTCTTGATGTTCGAGGTCGAATAGCCTGCGAGCTCGTAGATGGACACTGCCCCGGTTACAGATTGGGAGAACGTCGCTGTGATTGTGTCCATGCCCGAGGAGACAGCAGTGGCGTACCAAACATAGGAGTAGTAGGTGGTTTGCGTCGGAGCAAAGGCAACCGCAGCCGCGACCCAAGCAGACGCCGGGCTGAGGGTCATGGAGACGGTCGTCGCCGTGCCTCCCGAGGTGATGTACTCGCTGCACCCGTTCACGGTGTTGCAGGCAGCGTTGAGCGCGTAGCCGCCAGCACCCGCTGTGAATGTAGTCGAGCCTGCCTCCGCGTTCCCTATGACCACGGAGTTGAGGCTCGGCGTTATGGAACCGACCGACGAGGTCGCGGAGCCCGTCGAAGAGCTTCCGGTCGACGACAAGACGCCCGCAGTCGTGACGCTGCTGATCTCATAGAGGGAGACCGAGCCTGCGACCGCCCCGGAGAATGTCGCGCTAATGGTGTCCGCTCCTGAACTCGCGGCTGTCGTATACCAAATGTAAGAGTAATACGTCGTCGCCGTGGCAAGTGCGAACGACATCGCGGATTCCACCCATGGAGTCGCCCCGCTGAGCGTGAACGGCACAGTGGTCGCCGAGCCAAATCCCGACTGGTACTCGTTGCATCCTTGGGCTGAATGGGTCGGGTCGCAGCCGTTTGCTCCCGTCGCGACAGACGTGTAGCCTGCCCCCGTCGTATATTGCGTCGAGCTCAATCCTGTCTCGACGTTCCCAAGCACGAAAGAGTTGGAGCTCGGAGTGAATGAGCTCACAGAGGCCGAGGATGAACTAGCGGCGGCTCCCGTAGAGGATTGCGTGCCCGTTGTCGAGTAACCCGCTAGCTCGTATATCGAGACCGTCCCTGCCACCGCGACGCTGAAGGTAGCGGTTATCGTGTCGGCGGCGGAGCTGGAGGCCGTCGCATACCAGATGTAGGAGTAGTAGGTGTAGGGGACCGGGGCAAAGGACAAGGCCGACTCCACCCACCCTGTCGACGCGCTAAGCGTGAACGGGACCGTGGTCGCGGAGCCGAGCCCCGACTGGTACTCGCTGCATCCCTGGGCAGCGTTGCTCGCATCGCAACCGCTGGCTCCAGCCGCCACGGTGGCGTATCCCGCCCCCACGGTGTACTTCGAGGCGCTCGAAGCGGTCTCCACGTTCCCTACGACGAATGAGTTCGAGCTGGGCGTGAAAGAGGACACCGAGGCGGAGGTCGAGCCCGCAGAGGAACTCCCGGTCGAAGAGAGCAGCCCCACGGTCGTCGCCCCGTTGAGCTCGTATATCGAGACCGAGCCTGCCACCGTGTACGTGAACGTCGCCGTTATCGTGTCCGCGGCAGAGCTGGAGGCGGTCGCATACCAGATGTAGGAGTAATAGCCCGTGTTCCCACTGACTACCGATTGCGAGACCCCCACGAGGAAAGTGTCTCCGAGCGTGTCTGTCGGCGTCGAAGGCAGGGGGTGACCCGCAGTGGTGCTCCCGAAGGACGTGGCCGGCATCACGCCGCTTGGAGGGTACGCCCTGACCCTAGTCCAGTCATAGGGTCCCGTCGAGTGATAGCTTCCAGCAGAGTTGTAGATCGTGAAGCCCACGTTGACCGCGCTTGCCGGCGTAGTTGCCGTGATCGGGTCGTACGTGTTGTAGTCGAGGGAATTTATGGAGCTGCCCGTCGCGCTCCAGTACGTCGAGTAGACATGGAAGGCGCTAGTCGCCACCGCGTTCGCGCCGGAGGTAAACGTCCCAGTCGAGGAGAGTATCGCGTCCGCGCAGGTGTTGGAGCCGTCGGGAGCCCATCCGACGACGCTCTTCCCTGGGGTCCCGCTAGTGACGTAACCGAAGTCGACGTTATTGTCGGCCACGGCACAAGCCGAGGTCGCCCACTCTCCATACGTGTCGAATATCTGCACTGCGCTCAGGCCGTAGGTCGCCGAGGTGTAGAACGCACCTCCGGTGCCTGCCCCGGCTGAGCTGGCGGATGTGAGGCCGTTGTTGATCGTGTACGCAGTGCCGGACTTGGCCCAGCCTGCCGGGGTAGAGCTTCCTGCGAAGTTCTGATACAATATCGTGAAAACGCTCGCGCCGTTGTCAAATTGGCCGTACGCCCCCGAGAGGTTAGGCGCCTCGCCCCAGAAGTTGGTGTCGAAATCCACGTTGGTCGGCGAGAAGGTCATGTATATCGTGGTCGTCCCGCCGTTGCCGGCGATGGCCGCGGTCAGCTTGACCCAGGCGGTGGCCGAGGTCGCCGTGGGGGTGCACGAAGGAGTGCATGACTCCAGCCAAGAGTTGAGCATCGTGGAGCATGCCGTGTCAGCGCAGAACCTCACGTTGCCGAGGTCATTCGCCTCGTACGCCTGGTAGGTTGAAGGGTTCCAGACCACCCTTTCTTGGAAGGTTGCCGGGGTGGCAGCAGAGGGGGCCGCCTGGATTGCGTCCCCTACCTCGCCCCATGCGTCGGTGGCGCCTCCCCAAGCGAAGGTCGGGGTTTGGGAGCCCGCCGCACCTACGATCTTGTATTCGAGGTTCGCGTAAAGCCCAGTGGCTGCGCAGCAATTGACGAAGGTGTAGCCAGCGGCGCCCGTGGAAGGTGCGTTGGCGCCGGTCTTCTCGCCCGCCACGATGAGGTCGTTCGCGTTGCTGGTCGTGAAGGTGACCGTCGCGGGCTGGCTAGCGCCGTTGTAGCCCGTCGCAGGAATCCCAGCGTGCGTGTCGAAAGGCGTGCTGAGGTTCGCGCCGATTACGCCCAAGGCGATGAACCTGAGGTTGCCGCTGTTGCTGGCTTGGACGGTGATCGAGTCAGAACTCAAAATGGCTGGCGAGACTGCATAGTAGGTGTACTCGTCGAGACTGCCGCTCCCGGCGTAGCCCCTCTGGTGCCACGACAACCCTGCGGTGTCAGAGAAGCTGGTTAGGCTGTTACCGCCCCCGCTGTTTGAGAAAGATACGTAAATCAACTCGTTGGGCTTGGTCGTGGTCACGCTCAGCGAACAACTGTTCGCTCCCGAGCAGTCGTTGGTGTACGGGGAGTTAGTATCCAAGGAAAGGCCCGCGCCCACTGTGTTGGTCACCGTGATCGGCACGTAGTATTGCACTGCGTTCGCGGACCAGCCCAAGCCATAGACCAGGGTGTTCCCAGCGACCACGTTGGAGGCATATTGCAGCCCGCAGGCGGAGGCGTTGCAGTTAGCTGCGTACCGGTGCTGGACCAAAGAAGGCGCCGAAGGGTTCCCCGTGACGGAATTCGATGCGCCAAGGGTGAAAGAGTCGCCTATTGTGTCGCTCAGAGTCGGCACGCCAGTGCCCGTAGTAAGGCTCCCAAGGGAGACGGAGGGCATCGTGTTGCTCGGCGGGTACGCCCTGGTCCTTCCCCATCGGTCCACGAGGTTGTTGCAGTTGCAGTAGTTAGAAACGCCGACGAACATCCCGTAGTTGGCGACGGTGACGTGGCTATCCGCTCCAGTGTAAGTGTTTCCCGCGCCGTCCTGGAAGTACTCGGTCCCCGTTGCGGACCATGTCACGGTCCAGATGCCGGATGGGAATGCCCCCTGTGCTTGAGTGCTCATTTGTGTGAAGCTCCCTGGCAGATTGTAGTATTCCTCGGTCCCGGTCCCTGACACCCACTCCATGGAGTAACCGCTGTAGAGGGCCACGTGCCCGTTCGAGGACTGCGTCGTCGCGACGCCCATCATTGGATCGGCACCATTGTTGGCGGACACCATGAAGGACTCCGTGACCACAGGATAGGTCTGAGAGCTCGAGATGACAAACGCCCAGTCGCTGTTGGCCGCCGTGGTGAAAGTGGCCCCGTTGTTCACAGCGACCCCCCCGCCGGCACTCTTCACCGCTGTCCACTTGCCGGATAGCGTGGTCCCGGCGAAATTGTCGTAGAAGGTGAAGACGTTGGCACCGTTGTCAAACTGCCCGTACGTGCTGGAGAGATTGGGCGCCTCTCCCCAGTAGTTGGTGTCGAAGTCGATTGCGGTCGACTCGAATACCATGTATATCGTGAGAATCCCTCCGCTCGCGGGTATGGCCGAGGTCAGCCTCACCCAAGCCGTCGCGGAGGTAGAGCTTGTGCTGCAGGTGGTGGGCGCAACGCAGGACTCGAGCCATGCGTAGAGCAACGTGTTGCAAGCGCTGTCGGAGCAGAAGCGGACGTTCCCAAGGTCAGCGGCCTCGTATGACGAGTAGCTCGACGGGTTCCACGTGAGCTTCTGCTGGAACGGGTTAGGCGTGGCTGCATTCTGGTTGTTGGTGATGGTGACAGGGACGAAGCTGTATGGGTTAGCCGAGTACCATCCCAGACCGTCAATCAGGGTATTCCCGGCCGTGACTGACGAAGAGTAAGCCAAGCCGCAGGCAGCCGCGTTGCAGTTCGAGGTGTACTTGTGTTGGACAACAGACGCAGAGGGAGGGTTGTAGACCACAGACTGCGAAGCGCCTAGGACGAACGAGTCTCCTCTGGTGTCAGTTGGAGCGGAGGGCGGGCTCTGGTTATACCACCCTATGCCGAATGCCAGCAAATCCCCCGAGGCCACGTTGGAAGAGAACGGTAGGCCGCAGCTCGAGGAATTGCAGTTCGCGGTGTACCTGTGCTGGACGACGGAAGGAGTGCTGGTGAACACCACCGAGCTGGACGCAGAGAGTGTGAACGACCCTCCGAGGGTGTCCGTGGGGGTCGAGGGCGAGTTCTGGCCATACCAACCTAGGCCATAGACGAGAGTGTTCCCGGCTGTTACCGATGAAGAGTACTGAAGCCCACAGGAGGCCGAGTTGCAGTTGGAGGTGTACCGAGACTGCGCCAAGGAGGCGGGGCTTGCCTGGATGGTCGTCCACTTGAACGTCGACGGGTTGATGGTCAGCGACTGGGCGGTATTTGCATTGACCCCGTTGTTGTTCGGCGTCGGAGGGTATGTCGCAGTGTAGAGGCCTCCACGCGCGGTGCTAATCTTCAACGTGTCGGTCGTCGGACCCACGTAAAGGAAGCCGGTGTCCATTGTCGGCGATCCCTTGCCCGCGTTGACCACAATCCAGAGAGGAGGCGTGGTGTTGCTGCATCCCGCGGACGCCGGGAGACCAACCCCGTCGCACTTTAGCAGGGCCCCGGTCGATGAGAACACGTAGACGACGGTCATGTTGGCGTTCAGGCCCGAGGTGTCGTTGACGTAGAATCCGACATCTCCGTTCGGCAACAGCAGCGTGGTGAGAAGGAGGTTCTCTCCCACACGGTTCTGGGTGTTATTCGAGGCGCCCAGCAAGCTGCGGGAAGTCTGTGCCTCGGAAGCATTCATGAAGATGGCATATCCGGTGCCCACTGTGAATATGATGGAGAAGATTATCACGGTCGCAACGATTCCTGCCGTCGCTCCCCTGTTCCTTCCCCGACCGCGCCAACCTCTCATCTTGTTCACTCTTCGCTCTGATGCCTTCGTTACGTGTGCTGGAAGGCCTGGAAGACCGTGTTGACGTAATCCGAGATCACGATGGTATAGAAGCCCAGGCTCGCGCTAGGGACCGTGAAAGTGACTCCCGCCGGGATGTTGCCCGTGTTGCTCATCGTGAATGTCTTCACGGTCGTCATCTTGCCCGTCGAGTCCAGCCAACCGACGTACGCATTAGCGTTGGCGCTGAAGTTGCAAGGGCTCGTGCAGCTGACGGTGACGGTCGCCCCTGTGAGGCCGGCCGTCGGTGTGGTCTTAGCGTTCGCCTGGGTGACCATGCCTGCAGGATAGGGCACGGTGAGCCCGAACAGCGTGTTGTCGCTGTAAATCCCTTCGAGAGCGAAGAAGCCGGTGAAAGGCGCTATCTCGTTGCCGGTGTCTACCCTATCTGTGGTGATCCCGTAGGGGGTAGTAGCCCCGAAATAGACTGTCACCGTCGCTTTGTATGGGATTGTGACGAACGGAAGAGTCGAGCCGTATGCGATGAGGGAAGACCCGTCCGTCGTGACTCCGTCGACAATGAAGAAGGGCGTGATCTCTTCGGTCTCCTGTATGATGCTCTCGATTCCTGCGAGCGACTTGGGCCAGAGGGTAACGGCCCGTCCCTGCGAGTCCTGGTTTGTGAATTGGACTCTCCAGACGAGATACTGCTGGTAGGGAAGCCCGCTGGCTGGGAACCCGCCGACCGCCTGGCCGATCTGCAACGCGGGTGCCCCGGGGAAGGCTATCGCCACCTCGACCCAGGGGGCCGAAGGGTTGAGGGTCATGGGGGCGGTAGTGGCGGTCGAAACGCCGGTTTGATAGTCGCTACACCCATAGACTGAGGTGCACGTGGCGACGATCGTATAGCCGGCGCCTGCAGTGAAGGTGCTAGTAGACGTCTCGGTGTTCCCGATGACGATCGAGCTCTTGCCCGGCGTGAACGAAGTGACTGAGACAGAGGTCGACCCTGCGGCCGAACTGCCGGTCGATGTGGTTAGGCCCACAGCCGTGTAGCTGGACAGCTCGTAGATCGACACGGAACCGGTAACCGTCTGAGAGAATGTCGCCGTTATCGTGTCCGTGCCTGCGGCTCCGGCGGGTCCGTACCATATGTAGGCGTAGTAGGTGTTCTGCTTGGGAGCGAAGGCCAATGCTGCCTCGACCCACAGGGAAGACGGGCTCAGGGTCATGGGGACTGTTGTCATAGACCCGACTCCCGTCTGATACTCACCGCACCCGTAGACAGAGTTGCAGGCGCCGGAAAGCGTGTAGCCTGCGCCGGCCGTGAAGGTCGTCGACGCGGTCTCAGCGTTCCCTACGACCACGGAGCTCGCGACGGGGTTCAATGCTGATACGGAAGAGGCACCCTGAGCCGACGAAGAGCTTCCTGTCGCAGAAAGGATTCCTGTGGCCGTGATGCCGCTGAACTCATAAATCGAGACCGAGCCGGTTACAGTCGACCCGAAGGAGGCGCTGATCGTATCCGCTCCCGAGCTAGCCGCGGTCGCATACCAGAGGTAGGAGTAATACGTCGAAGAGGTCGAGGGAGCAAACGACATCGCAGCCTCTACCCACGCCGTCGAGGCGCTGATCGTGAACGGCGTGGTCGTCACCGAGCCCAGTCCGGTCTCGTATTCGTTGCATCCCTGGGCAGCGTTGCTGGCGTCGCAACCGCTGGCGCCAGCAGCTACGGTAGTGTATCCCGCACCCACGGTGTACTTCGACGCGGCCGAAGCAGTCTCCACATTTCCTACGACGAACGAGTTCGCGCTGGGGGTGAAGGAAGTCACCGAGGCGGCGGTGGAGCCCGCATTGCTCCCGGTTGAGGAAAGCGTGCCAGATGTCGAATAACCGGTAATCTCGTAGATCGAGACCGTGCCTGCCACCGTGGAGCCGAAGGCCGCGGTAATCGTGTCCGCGCCCGTGCTGGCGGCTGACGCGTACCAGACGTAGGAGTAGTAGGTGATGGGCGCGGGGCCAAAGGACATCGCAGACTCCACCCAACCTGTGGAGGCGCTAAGAGTGAACGGGACCGTGGTAGCACCGCCTCCGACTTCGTACTCGCTGCATCCCGAGGCAGCGTTGCTCGCATCACAACCGCCGGCCCCGGACGCTACAGTCGCGTATCCCCCCCCAACCGTGTACTTCGACGCGGCCGAAGC
>PLCG01000054.1:27165-38705 GCA_003135575.1 Nitrososphaerota archaeon | reverse complement strand
CGTACCAGACGTAGGAGTAGTAGAAGGTGCCGGACGCCTTGATCGCATCACCTGTCATTATCCAATCTATGTTGGCGGTCGCAAAAGCCACCGAGACGCTCGACTGGGTGGCGGCGACGACCTTGTACTCTGCCGCCGCCTCGGAAGCTCCCGTGCCGCCGCCGTTCACCTGGGTCCGAATCAGGGTATATCCTGCGCCAGGCGTCTCAACAGCAGGAGTACCTGCCCCCGAGAGAGCCAGCCCCGAGAACCCCAGGAGCATGTCGTTTGCAGTGCTCGTGGAGACTCCGCTCACTGTGGGGTTGCCAGAGGCCACGCCCGTTGCGGTAGCAGGAAGCGCGACGTTGGCATCCCAAGGGGAGGCCGTGTTCGCGCCGCTGACGCCAAAGGCCACTATCGAGGCGTCGTCGATGGAACCGGTTAGTGTCGTGGTGATCGTCACCGAAGATAATGGCGATGAGGCGACGGCCCACCAGACCTCTGCCTCAGTGAATGGGGAGGCGTTGATCGAGCCTGACGACCTGTGGGCGAAGGCCAGCCCTGTGGCGGTGACGCTGCTCACGGTCCTCAACACGCCGTTGGCGGTGTTTTCGTTCTCGACCATGACCACTATGATGTCGTTCGAAAGGGTGGTGGTGAGCGTGGCGGTGCCTGAATTGGCGCCCGTGAACGAGCCGGTGGCCGAGCCGTCAAGAGCCAGCGTGCCCGAAGAGCCTGTTTGCACAGAGTTCGACGCTCCAAGCGTGAAGGTGTCGGCGAGAGTGTCGGTGGGCGTCGAGGGAGGACTCTGACCGGTCCATCCCAGGCCATAGACGAGCGTGTTCCCCGCCGCCACGTTAGACGAGTATGCGAGGCCGCAGTTGATGGCGTTGCAGTTCGAGGTGTATCGCTGCTGGACTATCGCTGGAGTAGCGGTCCCAGACTGCGGNNTGGGCGTCGAGGGAGGACTCTGAGCGCCCCACCCGAGGCCGAAGACGAGGGTATTCCCAGAGGTGACGGACGAGGAGTACCCAAGCCCGCACGATGCCGAGTTGCAGTTAGCGGCGTACCTGTGCTGGACAACCGACGGGGCGGGAGGGTTGTATGTCAATGATTGCGACGCGCCAAGCACGAAGGAGTCTCCTCGGGTGTCGGTGGGCGCGGAAGGCGCACTCTGCCCATACCATCCTAAGCCGAAAACGAGCATGTTTCCAGCGACCACATTGGCGTTGTAGGCCAGGCCGCAGTTCTGAGCGTTACAGTTCGAGGCATACCGTTGTTGGACAAAGGCCGGCGTGATCGTGTTGACCACATTGCTGGATACACCGAGGGTGAAAGTGGTGCCCACGGTGTCAGTGGGAGTGGCGGGCGGGGCCTGGTTATACCAGCCCAGACCGTAGACGAGCGTGTTCCCTGCCGCCACGTTGGAGGTGTATTGAATGCCGCAGGCCGCCGCATTGCAGTTCGACGCGTACTTTGACTGGACCAGAGCTGCCGGGCTGGGCTGGATAGTGGTCCATTTGAAGGTGGACGGGTTGATCGTGAGAGACTGAGCGGTGTTGGCATTGACGACGTTCTGCGCCGAAGGCATCGGGTAGGAAGTGGAATAGGC
This sequence comes from Nitrososphaerota archaeon, assembly GCA_003135575.1. Lineage (GTDB taxonomy): Archaea > Thermoproteota > Nitrososphaeria > Nitrososphaerales > Gagatemarchaeaceae > Gagatemarchaeum. The sequence continues at coordinate 37,114 of PLCG01000054.1, read as the reverse complement.
GTTCCCCCGCTGGGTGAGAACCTTCACGACGTCGGTGGTCCCTGCAGCGTAGAGGTAGCCAGTGTCCAAGGTCGGGGACCCCTTCCCAGCATTGACCACAATCCAGAGGGTAGGCGTGGTATTGCTACATCCGGCCGACCCGGGAAGCCCGACACCGTCGCACTTCAAGAGGCTACCAGTTGTGGACAGGACATAGGTTACGGTCATGTTCACGCCGCTGCCGGAAGTGTTGTTGGCGTAAAACGCGACGTTACCTGCGGCGGTCAACAACGTGGTGATCTGAAGACTCTCCCCGATTCGGCCTTGGGCGCTATTCGTTGCGGCGGCGAGGCTCTGGGTGAACTGCCCGTTTTGCGTGCTCACGAAGACAAAGTATGAGGTTCCAACGGTGAAGAGTATCGCAAACATGATTATCGTAGCGACGATACCCGCGATGCCCTTCCTTCTCATTTTCATGTTAAGATCACATCGTCTGCGAGTACGTCACGACATTCCCGTAGAGTCCGGTTACCACGACCGTGTAGGTCGTGCCAGAGACGAAAGTCAGCCCGAAGGAAGGGCAGTTAGACAATGTGGGCGGTATGGTCAGAGCGTAGAGCTGCGCGTTCGTAGTCCTCACTGTCGTTGCGGTGACCGATGGGGCTTCGTAAGTAGCCGCGGCAGTCTTGCACTTTGTCGCCAGCCCGCTCCTCAAGTCGTAAACCTGGTCGGTCTTCACGTTGCCGCTCTGGGTGTAGTTGAAAAACAGGTTGACTAGCCCGGTCGATCCGTAGAGCCTGACGGAGAACGTCTGATAAGTAACTGACCCTGTGTTGTAGACCCAGAACGTCGCAGACGTCGTCGTCCCGAAATACATGTCGACGACGTTGTAGTGCTCGTTCAGGAAGTTGTTGTTCGTTTGAGCGTTGTTCTGGATTGTGCCCTCGCTTACGGCAGCCTGGCTCCTCACGTAGCTCCAAGCCGCCGTGCCCGCAATCAGGGTGATGGCAATCGCAAGTACGGCCCCTATTAACTCTGATGCGCCTGGTCTACCGCTCCGGTGGCGCTTGTCAAACTTCAAAGTTGCAAAATAGACCGCTTTAGCTTAATTAGCGCTTGTGGACTTGTAATCTGGATTGCGACTCGCGTCAAGAGAGCATCGTATCAGCAAAGTCCAAACCGACATAGACTGACCCTCAAGTTTTGCGAGAATTGTTAGTAGTTGCATGAACTAATTCATAAACTATATATGGATACTCTAACACTCTTCTAGCTACACGAATCAGAATGACATACCTGCAAAAACCGGCGGGCATGGCAGAAGGGGAACAGGCTCTATCAAAGCGGACCATAAGCAGACGCTCACAGCTTGAAATCCGGATGGACATCCTCAGGGCCATAATGGAAGGAGCGGAGGGCCCCACGCAGATCATGTACAAGGCAAACCTCTCGTGGATCCTCCTATGCGACCACCTCAGCGCCTTGGGAGACCAGGGTTTCGTCGGCGAGAAGTCTGTAGGCAACCGCAAGAAGTACTCCTTGACGGGCAAGGGGATTGAGATTGTGGGAGCCTATCTGAACCTCATCAGGGAAATCATCTTCGACACAGCGACCGCGCCAATGTAAGAGCGCCCAAAAGCGTCCCGATTCCCGTCAGACGCTTGTCTAGGCTTTCGGCTAAAAGGTTAATACCCCAAATGACACGTCACCGGTCCGGCTACCGAATGGGAACCGACGAGAGAGCCCCTGGCTCTTACGTTAATTGCAAGATTTGCGGAAAGGACTATCGGGACCGCAGCGACCTCATCGAGCACCTTCGGACTGAGCATGAGATCTTGGAGCTGGCATCATACACTGCTAACACAATGGCTGCCGAGCAGGAGAGGGACAGGACCGCAGGCGAGTTCAGGCGTAGGTTCGAGCTCCTGAAGCGCGAGCTCGCTGGGCATGAAGCTGATAGATAACGCCTAGGTAACCAATCGCCTCTAGGACTTAATAAGCCCCAAAGCGGCGATGGTCCGTTTCCAATGGCCGATGAGCCGATCATAGACATGACCAAAGTCTCAGACAAGGGCCAGGTTGTAATCCCGAAGGAGATCAGGGACAAGCTGAAGTTTACCGAGGGGTCGAAGCTTCTGGTAATCGCCACCGAGGACGCCGTCATACTTCAGCGGATAGAGGCCGTGGCAGGGAAGATGCGCGTCAAGGACATCATGGACAGAGTCAGGTCGATCGCCGGAAAGATCAGCCTGGGCTAACGCAAACTAGCCGTCCCTAATTGAAAAACTCAGTTGGAAAGGTAGGGGTCTAAGTCTGTATTTCGTCTCTCAGCCCGTGTTCTTTCTTGAGGTGTTCGGTGAAGGTGGAGCTGTCCCTGGGTGTCATCCCCTTTAGCGTGGGATAGAGGTTCAGGACGAACCAGCAGAAGGAGCAGGTGGTGCTCGACTGAGCCTTGGCTTGGACCTTTGCCGAAAACTGCTTCCCTGCCGTCTCCTTGCCAAAGGGGCTGTTGGTAGTCATGTCCTTGCGCAGCAGAGAGCTCCCGCGGATACTTGTCATTTCTAGCCGAACCAGTTAGGCTTGAGGTCGACCTTTTTGGAATCTGTGTGGAGACTGAATACGGATTCTGGTTCCATAATCAAGAGTATCCGGTGTGTCGCTTGAGTGGAAATGCGCCTTAACTCGCGTTTCGAGGACTACTCGAACGATGTGTCGAAATCCTCGTCACCGCCGCCGCCCTTGCCGCCTCCTCTCCTTCTAATCAAGAAGATCGCGGCTATCGCGCCTCCTGCCCCGCCGATCGGCAGCAGCACATACGGGAAGGAGGTAAACTGTTGAGTCAGGGATTGACCCTGCCCCTGCTTAGCCACGGCTGGAGGCGGCGGCGTCACTAGCACCGTGAAGTTGAGGGTCTTGGTCGGTACGCCAGGGCCGCTGACCGCTGCGGATATCGTTGCTTCGCCCGCCTTGTTTGGTCTGAAGATGGCTATGGACGCACCGGTCTTGTCTGTCAGATCAGTCACGGAAGGTGAGCCAGTCGGCGTTGCGGTCGTTGTCGACCGGGTAGAGGTGGAACTCGAGGTCGTTGAAACAGCCGCAACAGACTTGTTTGTGGAAGGTGGCGTCGCTATGGTGAGCCCCCCGCCCGACGTACTCCAATGCACAGAGGCTCCAGGCAACGCAGACCCATCAAGCGTCACGCTTACAGATATTACGGCTGACTGGTTAGTGAGGATCTTCGCTGGGCCTCCCGTAATTGTCTCTTGGCTAGGATACGACAGGAATGCAACCGGAAGCGTGGAAATGGAGAACCCCGGTGCAGAAATGGTCAAGGTAGTCAGCCCAGGAACGGCGGGGGAGATTGGAAGGAGAACGTAGTCCTGTCCTACGCTTACGCTCGTTATCAGGAGCTTTGGAATGACCGTGCTGTTAGAGGACGTCACCGTGATGTTCATCGGACCTCGCGCGCGCGCAGGATTGCCGGCTGCGTCCTGAAGCTGGACCGCCGCGAGCGGCAGGGACTGGTCTCCTACCTTGGGCCAGATTATCTTGCCGCCAGCCGGAATATAGGATGCCAAGGAGGAAGGAGCGGGAATGACCGCGGTTAGGACGGCAGATGACGACTCGAAGCCGCTGGTGAAGGCGGACTCAAGGGCGGTCACATTCGCACTCCCCTGCAAGATGCCGGCGGTGACATTCACCACGGCGTAAGTCTGACCTGCTGGGATAATCACGGGCGCCACCCTTACTATGGCGCTGTGCGACGACGTAAGATTCACGGGAACGTCGAAGGGCGCGATTGCAGGCGAGCCGAAAGCGTCCTGAAGGGAGAGCACCAGCGCAGGATGCGACTCGCCGTCGGCAGGCAAGTTGGCCGAGATGGTCTGCAAAGCCACTCTTGACGGAACAGGACCGAAGGTTGCGAGCGGCGTCTGGATCGGCAGCATGTTCTGCGCGGACGCGGTCAGCTCGGTTACGCCCACCTGGAATGTCGATGTGAAGTCGACTGCTGCCCAGTCCTGTCCCTGCGGGATTATGAAAGTTATCTTGGTGAAGTTCCCGATCCCCGTCACCGACGAAGTCAGGGTGATCTCAGTGGGTCCGGTGGCATTGATTGCGGGAGAGAGACCAACCCCTGGGGGATTGGCTTGAAGCTGGACCACCACAGAGCTGTAAGAGCGATGGTCTGCAAGAACCGGGTTCGGTCCTGAATAGATAGCGAGCTGGCAAGTTGTTTGCGGTCCCGAAGTGCATGTGCTGGGGCTTACCGTCTGCGGTTGAAGTATCGTGACTGTCGCAATACTTGATTGGAGGCCAGGAGAGCTTGCAGTGATAGTCGCCACATATGGAGTGAGTCCGACAGACGTGACGACGACAGTGTAGTTAGCGGTCGCCTCGATGTTCCCTGCCTTGATCGTGGTCGTCACAAAAGCGTTCAAAATCGCAAGGTCGGAGCTCCTGATCTGAACCTGTATGTCCCGAGTTGCCCTGGCTGGATTGCCACTCAGGTCGGTAAGAGCGACGACAAGGCGGCCTACACAGGATGTGACACCCGGTGCACACGCTACCATAATCGCAGGCTGCGCAAGAAGCCTCAGCGCAAGCGGAGGGAAGCCGAGGACGGTTATTGTCGCAGTTCCAGAACCGAATCCGGAAGCAGATGACGTTATAGTAGCGGAGCCAGGAACGAAACTGCTCGCGTAATCGATTTCTAGAAGATAGCTTCCTTGTTTCATGACTGCTGCGGGCGTTGTAAGGCTGACGACATTTGTATTCGAAGAGTAGAGCGTTATCGGCGTGTCGGAAATGGCTTTGGCCGGCAATCCCACGTCGTCTTGAAGTTCCAGTATCAACTTTCCGGTGTTTGACGCCCGCGCCGGGACAGTGTTTGGAGCAGCAAACGCCACAAGATGAGTTGGATACCCGACAGCGACGACTGTGTTCACTGGTGTCGAAGCCGAGCTTAGGCCTGGCGCCGTCGCGGTCACAGTCGTGGACCCGGGAGTGTTGGTAGTCGTGAAGTTGGCGACCGCGTATGTTTGACCGCTCGGTATGGTCAGGCTCCCGGTGACCGTCCCGACGTTCTCTTGAGAGGAAATGAGAAGCGCATCTATGTTAGTTAGTGCCGCCGTGGGCTGTCCGTTCTTGTCAACGACAGAGAGGAGCACTGCCTGGTACGTGTTATTGTCTGCAGGCAACTTCGGCGGGATTGTCGACAAAGAGAGCGCAGTTGGGGCAAGAGAGAGCTGTAGCGGGGCCCCTTGGGCTTTCTCGACGGGAAGAGCGCCCACGAAGGTCAGACCAATCAATAACACGCCGATGGCCAAAATACCCGTGCGATTCCGCATTTTCTCCAAGAAAGAACCTCTTTGAATGATATTTAGGGATAGTAGATGTCCTAGTCCAGATTTGGAATCCATCGTGACGGTGCCTCCAATCATCTCAGATGGAATGACCCAGGATCACGCCCGAAAAAGCCACCATTAGGGCGGAAAGCGCGACAAGTGCAAATGAGTGCTTGAAGCCATCCGCGACGCTCCCGCCGCCCATCTTGCCGGCGACGAGCCCGATGACCCAGCCGTCGAATATGGAGGCGGTCAGCAGGCCCTGCACTGTGGCTGGGTCTATCGTCAGTCCGGGCGTGGGGACTGAGTTTGGACCCGTGTTTATCGGCGTGGAAAGAAAATAGACCATCATGAAGGTCGTTAGCACCAGCATGATCCCCGCCATATACACGACGAAGACATATGATCGCAGCGCCGAGCGCTTTTCGGATTCTAGGTCGTTCACCTTCCGCGTAAAATCAGCCATGTCCGAGAAGCTTGAGACCGTGCCGCCTCCCACATCCACGACCTCGACCATCAGCGTCCCGATCGCCATTGTAATCCAGCTGTCGACCGAGGCCGCAAACGTGCTGATCACTTTGATGATTGGAAGACCCCATGAGATCTGCGACCCCATCGTCTTGATTGACTTTGAAAGGCGCCCATAGTTCTTAGAAGCAAGCTGCTCGATGCTTCCTTCGGGAGAAAGGCCGATCTTGCGCCCCTCGGCCACGTCTCTGATGAAGTCAGGCAGGGCCTTTTCGAGGCCAGAACTTTCGCGAGACTGCTTGAATGCAACGACCATAGGGATGGCATTGATTGAGCCAAGCGCAAGGGCCGCGTGAAGGCTGAGCGGAAGGGGAATCGGAAGGAGGAACAGTGCGATGCCGATTGGAAAGCATGCCATGAAGACGTAGTATGGGCGCTTGTTGAAGTAGGGTTGCTTGGGCTGCGTCCCGTCGATGATGAAGATGAACAAAGCCGAAATCGCTGGGACGACGAGGTACGAGAAGGTGTAGAGGCTGGTCAGCCCAGAATTGCTATGAGAGACTATTCCCTCCAGTTGGAAGAGGCTGAAGAGTGTTATCCCCATTACCGCAGTCACAGTGAGGTATGCTTCTGCAAGGGTTCCCACGGAATCTGTAATCCGCCTAACCTTTGAGCTCCTGCCGTCAAGGGTCTCTTTCAGCTTGTTTTGGACGTAGTTCTTGACGTCCCCTCCCACCTTCAAGACCGTGGTGTATCCGTAAAGAAACTCGGCGAACGGCTTGTTTGGCATGTGCTTTGCGGCATTCTCGAACGCGGTGATCGGGTCGACGCCGAAGACCTCGATGTCGATCAGGATCCTCTTCGCCTCTTTTGCCGAGGCGGGGAAGATCTTTGACATGTTGGAGATTCTCTTCAACGTCGAGACCGGCGAGACGCCTCCGCCGGAAAGCACTCCCAAGAAGCCGATCAGCATGGGCAGCTCGTTGTCGATGGCGCTTGCGCGAGAGCCCTGGGAGGCCTTTGGCATGTTCCATACTATTACGAAGACGATCGGGGGCGCCAAGGCCGCCAAGTAGAGATAGATGATGCCGAGATACAGCCCCAGCACAACGCAGATCACTACCCCCACGACGGAGAGGACTGTCGCGAATAGCGCGATTGAGACGAGGCCCTCGGGGGTGATGCGCATGTTCGACTTTAATATCTGCTCCCTCATCTCGGGCGAAGATTTCGCTATCTTCTTTCCCTGAGTCCCGAAGATCTTGTAGGCTGTCGAGGCCATCCGATCGAAGAGACTTAGCTTCGAGGCCCGCTTTTGCTTGTTGGGAGTCTCGTATTTGGTCACCTGGGTCAAAGCTTGAGCCCTTCCCGCATCTCGTTCTGCATGACGAGCCCTGCCTTGCCCAAGTCCTCCAGTGCGCGCTCGTACACCTCGCGCGAGTGCGCCCTATACTCCTCAAAGACCAACGAGAGCTCTCTAAAGTTCCGGATCTCTCGCTGCTGAGCCCACTTTAGGACGATGCTCCTCCTCTCTATCTCAGTTATGAGCTCCGGTATCGTCGTGCCTGTGTCCCTTGCCAGCCTCGCGATCTTGACGCTGATCTTCATTGGCGACGCCTGTTGCTTGTCGCTCGAGGGCTCCCACTTGAACATCCGCACGTAGTTCCCCACGCTCACCACCTCGTCGACCGAAATTACACGTCTGGTCGTCTTGAAGCCTCCGCCAGGCTGGGGGATGGCTATGCGTCTCACCGTGAACACGAGGTCGAGGAAGGGGATGAACGCTGGAGGGACATCCATGGGCTTTGATGTAAGGCGTTGGATGGCGGAGGTGACATCGTCTGCGTGGAGCGTGCAGAGGCCTCCGTGGCCAGTGCTTATCGCCTGGAAGAGGACGTATGCCTCTTCTCCCCTGACCTCTCCTACGACCAGGATGTCAGGCCTCATTCTCATTGTCGCCTTCACGAGCTGGAAGAGGCCGACCTCCCCGCTCGTGTCTTCTCCGGTACCGTAGCTCTCGCGGGAGACGAGTGCCGACCAATTCTGATGAGCGATGTTTATCTCTTGGACCTCCTCTATGGTGACGATCTTCGAATTCATCCTTGTGAGCGTGAGAAGGGCGTTCAGGAGGGTCGTCTTTCCCGACCCGGTAGATCCGCAGACGATGGCGGTGGCCCTGTTCTCCATCAGCAGCCAGACGTATGCCGCCAGGTACGCGTCGATGACGTTGTAATTCATCATGTCGATTATGGTAAGAGGGTCTTCCCTGAACTTTCGGATGGTCAGCGTGCCGCCGTACGGCGAAATCTCCCGCCTGTAGGTAGCGGCAAGTCGGTGCCTCCCCGGGAGAGTGCCCTGTACTATTGGGAACGCTGTCGAGACGTGCTTCCCAGCCATGTGCGCGAGCCTCGCGATTGTGTTATCCAACTCCTCGTCACGTAGGAAGCTCATGTTCGTCTCTATGTTGTCGTATCTTCTGTGAAAGATGAAGAGGGGTTTCCCGACGCCGTCAACTGTGATGTCCTCAATCTGCTGGTCCCTCATCACGCCGTCGATTACTCCAAAACCTACGAGGTCTCTCTCGGCGAAATAGTTGATCTTCGGCCAGGAGAGTTGAGACGCCTTGATCGAGTATTTCTTCACCAGCCTCTTGGCCTGCTCTAGGAAATACGCCCTTGGATCGATTTGGGAGCGAGGGACTGATAGTTCGCTCTCAAGTGTGTCGAGCAGGTAGGTGTAAATCGATGCTTCTCTCTGTGATAGGTTCACCTCGTCCACGAAGTACTTTCTGGTTCCGGTGCTGGGGTCTTCTGCGATGACGGCGTAGGCGAATGGGGCGTTGAGTGGGTACTTGTCGAAGACCTTCCAAGAGGCAGACAGAGGGGCGCCGACGAAAGGATAACGAACGCTGGCCTTGGCGGCGACCTTCGTCCCAGGCACGTTCTCTTTCTTCTTCAAGAAGGGAAGGCTGACCACTCAGCGACCACTCCGCGTGGAAACCCATTTGCAACGCAGCACGTTTGCAGTGAGGCTTGCAGGCGTTGCGTGCCTGCTGACAACTATCGGGAACTTGAAGAAACTCAATCTAGTAGCCTCAAACTTTGGTTTTTTTTGTCGTTCTTTATCATAAATAGCTTATGCATTCAGAATCGATTAATTCAGTCGGCTCGAAAGAGCGCAAGGTCAGTGATTCCGAGAAGGTCATCCGAGATGCGGTATCTGGGCGACAACATTCCGCGGCTCACCAGAACAGGAATATCCCTGATATCGACCAGGTGGCGCTTTCACTCTGTTGCCAGCAATTACTGCCAAGAACCCGTAAACAGGAGCTGTGCTCCGTTCGACAGGGTGACAGTGCCAGAGTAGGTCTGTCCGGACACGGGCGATGTGATGACCTGTGGTGACGAGACGAACTCTGCGTAGGTGACTGCGCTTGCCGAGCCCTGCAGCTCCCACCGTGCATGACGCAGTCATGGCGAAGTTGTTGTTTTGGCCTGCCCACACGATTGTGACGCCGGTGACCTGCGAACCTGCTGAACCCGAGTTGGTCAGCGTGATGTATGGAACTGCTGGGGCTGACGTCACGCAGGTGATCGTGCCGGACGTTCCGGTTCCGAACCCTGCCGCCGTAAGCGTCGTCCCCGTAACTGAAATCGTCGCTGCTTGGGACGACGTACCGAAGATGCCGAAGACGAAGCCACCGATTGCTACCGCTGCAATCAGCGTGACCGCGATGATCAGCACCGTGGCGATGATTGGCGAGATGGCCCTCCTAGAATATGACCGGTGATCCATTCGTGCCAATTGGCGGGATGCGTTCAACATTTCTTGACCCGCTAGGGGGGCTGAAATTCTAGCTGTCTTATAAAAGAAAGCGGGTCGGAATCCCGTTGTGCCGGGATTCTCCCAGAAGACGCGCATCTCGCGCTACTGCCAGCTACCCGTGAAAAGTAGCTGTGCTCCGTTCGCCAAGGTGACTGAGCCCGAATAGGTCTGTCCAGCTACCGCCAGAGAGCTAACCTTGGGCGTAGAGACGAACTCTGCGTAGGTGACAGCGCTTGCCGAGCCTGCAGCTCCTACAGTGCACGTTGCAGTCATGGCGAAGTTGTTGTTAGAGCCTGCCCACGTGATGACGACGCCGGTGACCTGCGAACCTG
>PLCG01000054.1:0-27063 GCA_003135575.1 Nitrososphaerota archaeon | reverse complement strand
ATGCCGAAGACGAAGCCACCGATAGCTACAGCAGCTATGAGCGTGACCGCGATGATCAGCACCGTGGCGATGATTGGCGAGATGGCCTTTCTTTGTCCGTACTTTCCGTTCCGTATTTTCATTGCTGACCAATCTTGACATGTTTGGTATATAAGAACCGTGGGAATTCCCAGTATGGTTTTGAAATCCATGCCGAATTAGGCGCGAAAAGCTACATCATTTCTAGGTGGAGTTTGAGCTCGAGAAAAGAGAAGCCAGGAAATCACGTCCACGACCTGCAGTTTGGCACCTGAGACCTTCCCTCTACCTATGCACTGGTTGCCGTAAGCTCGAATTGCCTAGAGCGCGTGGCATCTTGAAGCAAGACCAGCCCGAACAGGTAGCCAATTGGCAAAATCACTTGGTACGGGCCTTCGGGGAGGATAAGGCTCAGCAGCGCCGTCGCAATCGCTAGCGCGAGCGACCTAACGTCGACGATAGCAGCGAACATTAGCGCGTAGACGGGCACAAAGTAGTAAGCAAGACTGGGCTCCACAAAAGTCGAGAAGGCAACGAAACCGCCCAGCAAAGAATAGGTGCACAGCATCTGGGAAAAGTTGGGCGCCTTCCTGACCGAGGAAAGCGCTGGCGCTAGTAGCGCCAGAAGCAGGGGCGAGAGAATGAAACCAATCTGGTTCAACTTTCCGAGGACAATTGAAGAGGCGAATTCTTGCAAGTTGATGATTGAGCCGCAAATGGTCCCCGTGTACAAGCCCGGAATCGTCTGGACTCCGCAGGCCTGCGGGGTGTAGCCTGTCAGCCCGGAAGAGGCGCTGGTGGTCAAGGCCCCCACGAGGCCTGGCTCCAGCTGGCTGGCGGGTATCACCCCAAAGAAAGGATAGTAGCTAAGCACAAAGAGGTAGTCTCTAGGAGCAAGAATCAAGAACGGAAACGAGACGACGAAAACGACGGCAAGGAAGACTATGAGGCCAGGAAGCACCTTTTTCCCGTGGCTCCTCACGTAGAGAATCACATATGCTGGAAGAACGAAGACTGCCTCCTGCTTGAACATGACCGCCACGGCGAGGGAAGCAGAAGATAGCAACGGCCGGTCGGTATTCAGAAGGTAGATCGCCAGGACGATGAACAGTGCCATCGGTTGGCTACTGAGCCAGAGATAGTCCTCGTAATAGAGGACGAAGGGGGACAGCGCGTAAACCATGGCTGCCGCGAAAGCAATTCGCGGGCCTGTTACAGTCTTCGCAAGAAGATAGACACATACCGCCGTCGCTGCGTCCGCAAGCACAATCGGGATGGAGGCGGCCTGTGCGGCCGCGGAATAGAATGGATAGAGGACATACAAGAAAAGAGGCGTGTACTTGTAGGTGTAAAAATCGCGATAAGGTAGGTAACCATGTTGGACGAGGGAAAGCCAGGGAATGTATACCCCGTTGAAATCGCCCCATGCGCTTAGGGCTAGCCACGGGATTCCACTCAGGCCATACGTTGACTGGACAAGCGCAATGACAACTCGGACCCCAAGCGCCACCCCGAGTATTAGCAGCGCTAGTCTGTCGGAATTGCGCCGGACTGCTTGAATTACGCGGCTCAGATGGAACACCCTTGCGGAACTGTCACGCTGAGACTACTTTCTTGGAAGTCATGTCTTGACCTAGAGCAAAATACGAGGAAATGTCTCCGGGCTCGTTCCCCTTTAGGGCTCTCCAACAGTCGAGCACGATTCGTTTCGTAATCTTGGACCTGTCAATCTTATCGAAGGCGTCCCACGGAGTTGCGATGACGCAGAGGTCGCTCTTCTCTACGCAGGAATCGAGGTCCTGCTCGATTTGGATGCCCGAAGATATGACCGGATTTCCTTGACTGACGGCTGGATCGTAAACGTGAACCTCAAAGCCCTTCTTGGCAAGGCCTTCTGCCACCATCAAGGCTTGGGAGGAATCGAGAACGTCGGTGTTCGGCTTGTAGGTGACTCCTAGTACGCCAATGCGGGTAGAGGGAGATGAGAACCTGTCCTCGATGAGCTTAACGATCCTAGTAACCTGCCTCTTGTTTGTCCTGTCCGTAGCCAACGCCAATTCGGCTTTCAACCCTATCTTCTTGGCAAAGACAGCAAACGCCATGTTGTCTCGAGGGAAGCAGGGACCTCCATAGCCGATGCCCCCCTTTAGATAAGTCCCGCCGATTCTCTTGTCCTTTCCGATCGCGTTAGTAATCTTGTCGACATCGCCTCCTGCCACCCGTTCACAGATTTCTGCCAGAGTATTAGCAAAGCTCATCTTCATGGTCACAAAGGAGTTGACAGCCATCTTCGCCACCTCCGCGTTCACAAAGCTCATCCTCTCGACTGGGACCTTGCCCGCACAGATTCTGCCTTGGATGCCGGCTACTAGGTCGCCTGCCTTGGAGTCGGATTCCCCAACGAGCACGAAGTCGGGATTTCGGAGACCCCTGAGCACATCACCCAAAGCAACGAACTCAGGGTTGTAGCATACCCCAAAATGCTTCCCTGCGATCTTCCCCGATTCCCTTTCCAGAGTCGGCAAAACAACTCCGTCCATGGAACCAGGCATCACCGTGCTGTTCACGACAATCAGGTGATATCCAGGCTTCTTCGCCAGGGCTCGTCCGACCTCTCTCATTACAGCCTTAATGTGCTTCAAGGAGAACTCTCCTGACTTCTCACTCGGAGTTGGCACCACCACGAAGGTTGCTTGGGTCCTGCTGACTGCCTCGCCAAAGTCGGTCGTTACCGAGAGAGCGCTCCTCGTAGATCGCAAGAGGGAATCGAGCCCGGGTTCATAGATTGGAGAGCGTCCGCGGGCTATTGTCTGGACCTTCTCTTGGTCGATGTCGACGCCGATAACATCATAGCCGCTCTCAGCTAGAATTGCTGCAAGGCACAGCCCTAGTTTTCCAAGCCCGACAACTGAAATCTTTTGCACCGCGCCCCGTCTTGTTCGCTTGCGAGTTTTTTGAGCTTGTGGATCCGTGACCTATCCACACTCATTTGCTGCGAAGGGTAGCTGAATTCGGGTCGTTGCCGCCATGATAGACTTGAGCGATTGCCCTTGGCTTTGCCGGCGTCTTTCGGGCTTGACGGTGCCACTCGATCGTTCGGCGAAGGCCTTCTTCGAGGTCGACTCTAGGTTCCCAACCCATTGACCTGGCCCGGCTGATGTCCAGAGCCCTGCTGAAAGGCCCCTCGGGCTTTGAGAGATCATAGTGAATCTTGGTCGGAAGGTGCCCCGACACCCGAAGTATCAGTTCGGCGACGTCGCGGATTCTGTATCTTTTGTCCCAGCCGAGGTTCACCGGTGAGGCGTCCGAAACCACTTCTGAAGCTAAAATCGACCCGCTCACAATGTCGTCCACGAAAGTGAACCCCCTCTCCTGGTTCCCTGAGCCCCATACCTCGTACGGGTCTTGGTTATCCAGCGCCTTCTCAACAAGCGCTGAGATTGCGTGACTGGAGTCCATTTCGCCGGGCCCGTAGACTGTGAGGTACCGGCTGACGGATGATTTGAAACCGTGTTCGCTGTAGAATGCCAGAAGCTGCATCTCCCCCATCAGCTTGGCAAATCCGTAGAGGTTGTCGCTGCTCCTCCACCCTTCTCCCTTGCTCAGGATATCGTCCTCCGTCAGCAGGTGACCAGAGGTGTTCAGCGAAGGAGGGTAGACGCATGCGCTAGACGAGTAGTGCAGGTGTTCGACGCCCGCCTCGTGAGAGGCGCTTATGACGTTCTGGTCGATTGCAAGCATCCTTGAACACTCAGACTGGTGGACATCGACGAACTCCCGTCCCCCAAAAACGGCCGCAAGGTGGAACACAACATCGTGAGCAGCCGCGAGAAGCTGGAAGCGGTCTCTCTCCGTCGAAAGGTCCATACATTGCATCTGTACCTGTTCGATTCCGTGCTTCGCGTAGATCTTCGAAAGGCGAGCCAATTTCGACTCCCAAGTCCATGACTCGCCCGGCGTCAGGAGTTTGTCTACGACAGTGACGGAGGCGCCCATGCCTAATAGGCGGTCGACCAGCGAGCTTCCGATGAAGCCTGCTCCACCCGTTACGATCACGCGGCGTTTTGACCAGTTCAAAGTTAGAGTTTTTGCTCCTTGAAAAATTCGGAAGCCTTACTTTATAACTACGTTAGGCTCCGAAATATAGATTTGTGCTCCGTAAGCGATAACCTTCAATACGTCACGCTGACCTGAGAGCTGATGGGTTCGGCCGAGTCGAGCAGGGAAAACCTTCCGACAGTATCCGTCATTGTCTCGTTCTTGAACTCCGCAAGGACCATCGAGAATTGCCTTTTCAACGTTATGCATCAGGACTACCCCCGCGACTCGTTTGACGTGGTAGTAGTTGACGGAGGATCACGGGATGATTCCGCGGAGATTTGCAAGAGACTCGAGTCGCGGTTCAAGAATCTAAGACTGATAGTCCTGCCCGGCTGCAGCGAGTCTGAGGGACAGATTGCGGCGATAGCAGCTTCCAAAGGAGAGGTCATCATGTTCACGAACTCGGACATCTATGTCCCAAGGAGTTGGATACGAATGCACGTCCATTGGTTGGAGGAAGGCTTCGACCTCGTCGGCGGCAGGGTCTTCTGGGGAGGCGACAAGTTCGCCTTCACTTGGAACGTCCCATCTCCTGATGGACCGCAGTACGAGCAGCAGCCAGGGATGGGGCTTGGCTTTTCAAACTGCTCGGTACGGCGCGACGACCTCATTGCGGTTGGCGGCCTCGCAAAACTACAGTCGCAGCATGATTCGGAATTCGCGCTGAGAATGGTAAAGCAAGGCAGACGACTGATTTTGGACCCTGCCATCGAAGTCTATCACGACCATCCTCTCAGGTCATTAGGAGGCTCCTTCAGGCGGTCATACGGATATGCACGAAACCACGTGATAGTGTCTAGGAACAGCTACGGTCGACCCATCCCAGGTTCCAGCCAAACTGCGCGCCGGTTTCTATTGTCAGCCATCAAGGAGGGAGCGTTGATAAATTCCTTATTGGTCTACAAAGAGCTATACCCGAAGGCGAAACAGCACGACATTACCGTAGGATTCTTCGAGTTCACTTTCATCCGCCTGCTCTCAGCGAAGCTCGGCCAGGCTTTCGGCATTCTGGCAGGCACGATGGTCCCGCGAGCCTCCACGTCCTTGATTAGGGACCTGCATGGCCCCGAAGGTTCCGGAAGCGAGGCTCCAACTTCGAGGAAGCTTCATTTCGGGCCAAATGAAGAGGAGGCTCCAGCCAAGCAGACAGTGGCAACAATGTGAAGAACGGACGGTAACATGTGTTCTGAGTCGGGTGCGTTGAGTTGACGCGAGTATCGGCTGGCCACGATGATATGAAACTCATCGTGAATTCGGAGCTGGCGCGCCGTGTTTGAGAAAGGTGGATACGAGCTAAGCCGAGAAAACGTCAGAATCGTCCTTCTCACCACATGGTTCGTAAAGGGTCTGCGCGCAAAGGCGGTGTATCTCTTCTGCACAGTGCTTCTATTTTTCTCCGGACTCGTAGAGGTAAGGCATCCCCTGGCATATCGCCGGGCGAAACGCTTGGCAGATTTG
This sequence comes from Nitrososphaerota archaeon, assembly GCA_003135575.1. Taxonomy (GTDB): domain Archaea; phylum Thermoproteota; class Nitrososphaeria; order Nitrososphaerales; family Gagatemarchaeaceae; genus Gagatemarchaeum. Next base: position 21,486 of record PLCG01000054.1, on the reverse strand, counting down.
GCAGCAAATAAGATAACGGTGGAGGTCCATGGCACGAAATTCAGACCGCTTGATTTCCTGAGCATTCCAATCGTTGGCCCACTATTCGAGGAGTGGGCATGGTCATATCTCTCCGTCAAGAAGGGCGACGTTTTCATCGACGTAGGCGCACACATAGGGAAGTACGCTTGCGTCATCGCGCGGCTCGTAGGAGCGCAGGGCCGCGTAATCGCGATAGAGCCACACCCCGGCAATTACCGCGCCTTGGTCAGAAATCTTGAGCTGAACGGCCTCAGGAACGTTGTGGCCCTGAATTTCGCAGCTTACAATCGTGACTGCGTGGTCAATCTCNNCTTCGAGGGAGCGAACTCGTTAGGCCGCAGCAGCATCAAGTTGGACGATGGCGCCGGGTTTGTGGAGGTGCAAGCTAGAGCGCTGGATCGCGTCCCGGAGGTCGCAAATCAAAGTCGGATTGACCTTATCAAGATAGATGTTGAGGGCGCCGAATACGAAGTGGCAGAGGGCTTGGCCGGTATCCTGAGGGCTCACAAACCGAAGCTGCTACTTGAGGTGTGGGATTTCGGTAAGCTCCGGCCCCTCCTTGTCGAGTTAGGATATGGCGCAATCACCTTGGACCCTCATCGAAGAGGCTACTATTTCGTCTCACCTTGATTTCTCGAACGGCCCCTCCGTAACGCTTGAGTTTGAGCGATGAAGAAGGTTAGAAGTGCAGCTGATCTCTGAATCGCTGCCTTGGACTGCGCCGAGATTCACAACGCTTATCCATCAACAAGCCAGTTCCCGCTGTGAGCCTTGCTCACTCTCGGAATAAATGGCATCGAGAAAATCTTTCACGATGCTTCCGCCACCGTCGTGAGGGACAACACAGTCATCGCATCCGTGGAGGAAGAAAGGTTCAATCGCAAGAAGCACAGCAATGGGATGCCTTTCCGCGCTATTGAGTTCTGTCTGAAGAAGGCGGACGTTTCACTCGCAGAGGTCGACCACATAGGGTACTACCTCGACCCTCATGTTCTGAAGAAGACCTTCGTGGACGACGTGGTGGAGCGATTCAATTGCAAGGCAGCCAAGCTGCGGTATATCGTCGAAGCAGCCAATCGGATATCCAAAGTCGAGCAGGCTCTGAGAAGCAAGTACCGCCTCAAGGAGTCCGTCCAGTTTCACTACTTGAACCATCATCTCGCCCACGCTGCTGGGGCATACTTCACTTCCGGCTTCGATGACTCGGCGATACTCACCCTCGATGGGTCGGGCGACAGAGAGACATGTGCCCTCTTTAGGGGCGATGGTCAGGACATCGCAAAGGTCAACGACATCCTGGTATACCCGGAGTCGCTAGGCTTCATTTACACCGTCATCTCGGCCCACCTTGGACTAGGGTGGATCGAAGGCCCGGGGAAATTGATGGGTCTCGCAGGGTATGGTAGACCGAACCCGAAACTGTTCGAGGGCGTGGTGTCTCTCAGGGCCGACCCGAAGCGGCCGATTGAGATCGACCTTTCTCACTTTAATTACCACACAGGCGGCTCAGGGTTGAGTAAGAAAGGAAAGCAACGATTTGGCGAGAAGAGAGGGCCAAAGGCCAAGCTCGAACAACGACACTTTGACCTAGCTGCAAGCACCCAAGCAATGCTGGAACGCGCCATATCGCATATTGTGAGCTTCATCCCGAGCCTTCTGCCTGGTACGAAGAACCTTTGTTTTGCGGGAGGCGTTGCCCTAAACGTTCGTGCTAACCGATTGATAGTCGACTCCGGGCTTTTCGAGGGCTTCTATGTACCGCCGCCGGCCAACGATGCCGGAACTTCTTTGGGGTGCGCCCTCCTCTTGAGCGCAAGGAATTCCAGCGCGGCCAAGTTCCATTTCGACGTGTATTGCGGCCCCGACATCGAGAGAGACTACTCGATACCTGCGGCGATAGAGAAATTCAAGAAAAAGGTAAGCTGGAAGAAGCTGGCACAGGACGACCTTTGCGAGGCTGCCGCAAGCCTTATCGAAGAGAACATGATCATCGGGTGGGCCCGAGGCAGAATGGAGTGCGGCCCGAGGGCCCTGGGTAACCGAAGCATACTGACGAACGCAATGAACCCCCGAGCTAAGGAAGAATTGAACGCCAGGGTGAAGCTTCGCGAGTGGTTCAGACCGTATGCGCCCTCAGTTCTTGCCGAGCAAGCAAGGATGTGGTTCGACCTCCCTATCTCGAGCCCTTACATGCTCCTCGAGGCCCCTGTGTTGCCTGGGAAGGAAGCTCTCATCCCCGGGGTAACGCACGTTGATGGAACCGCGCGAGTCCAAACAGTCACCAAGGCCGATAATCCGGTCTATTACAAGCTCATTGACGCTTTTGGGAGAAAGACGGACGTTCCAGTCGTCTTGAACACGTCCTTCAACAGGCACGGTGAACCGATTGTGAACACCCCAGAAGAGGCGATAAAGGCGCTTCTCGGGACTGGGATAGACGCCCTTTTCATCGGTGACTATTATGTTTCGAAGACGAGCTCCTAGAGACGCGGGTCGTCCTACGTCAGGCGAATGGAGCGCCTACTTGGACGTCCTTCGCAGCAAGTGGGACGAGGTTCCCGCAGGGAATTCGAGGAGGAAGACGACAGAGCTTGAGCGCTTGGACGACGGGGAGCTAGTGGAGACCTGGAGGCAGGCCTCGCATGGGGGGTCCGAGAGCAGAGAGTGGTATCGAACCTTGTATGAGCCGATCCTCCGAGGGAAGACGATTCTGGATGTCGGTTCGGGGTTTGGAATCGACGGCATTTACTTCGCCCAAAAGGGCGCGAGGGTGACGTTCCTGGACATCGTCGAGTCGAACCTTCGCGTCCTCCGCCGCCTCTGCAACATCCTTGGGGTACGAGACGTCGACTTTTGCTACCTGAGCGATGCGGGCTCTCTCGATCAACTCGGGCTGTTCGATTTCATTTGGTGCCAGGGATCGATGATTTGCGCGCCGTTCGACGTCGCAAAGGGAGAGGCGAAGGAACTTCTGAAGCACTTGAAGGCTGACGGCCGGTGGATCGAGCTCGCGTATCCAAAGATGCGGTGGGAAAGGGAAGGCAGGATGCCGTTCGAAAAATGGGGCAAGAAGACGGACGGCGGGGCGCCCTGGATGGAGTGGTATGACCTCGAGAAGCTCCACCAGAGGCTCGAGCCTGCGAGGTTCAAGACCGTATTGGATTTCGAGTTCCACAACAGCGATTTCGTATGGTTCGACCTCGCGAGAGCCGATAGCGATTGAGCGACCTCCCTGGACACCACCCCGTCATCCAGAAAATAAGGCCATGGAGCGGTCAGGTCTCAAAAGACACGCAGGTTGACTTCCTGGGTGTCAAGACGCGAATCTCGTACTTCGAGGGCCTGAAGTCGAACGAGAACTCCTCACCGCCGCCGTTCGACGAGGAGTATTTCGAGTGGGTGGATCTCCTCGAGTCAGTCACCGCCGCACAGGGAGACTTCAGGATGATGGAACTGGGAGCCGGGTACGGGAGGTGGCTTGTTAGGGCGGCGTTCGCATGTCGCCTTTTCGNNGGAGGCGGAGCCGACACACTTCGAGTGGATATCTCAACACTTCACGGACAACGACCTCGACCCGGCTGACCACGTGCTTCTCAAGGGAGCGGTCTCCACCAAAGACGGAGCGGCCCAGTTCTTGGTCGGGAACGCGGAAAGGTGGTACGGCCAGAGGATAGCGCACGTGGAGGACCTTTGGCAAGGAGTAAAGCAGCCTCTGAAGCTCATCATGTCGAGATCCCGCAAGGATGAGAGCGCGCCGCCCCTCCGGTATCGATTCGAAAGGGTGAGGACGTTTGGCCTCACGACGCTGTTGACCTCATTCCAGAGGGTCGACTTAGTGGACCTTGACGTGCAAGGGTCGGAGCTTGAAGTCCTTGCAGCGGCTGCCGCGAGTGTAAATACGAGGGTCAAGAGAGTGCACATCGGAACCCACAGTAGGAAAGTGGAGGTTGGGCTCCGCACGCTCTTCAAAGGTCTTGGCTGGCTGTGCGTCTTCGACTTCCCGGGGCAGGGAAAACGAGAGACGCCGTGGGGTCGAATCGATTTTCAAGACGGGGTACAAAGTTGGACGAACCCTCGCTTCCAATCTCAAAGCTGAAGGAGCCACCGAGGTTGGACTAGCGTTTCGTATTTCCGGCCCGCTTCTTCGCCCTCACGATGATGTGCCATCCGAGGCCAAGTTCGTCAGACAACCCGATCTTGACCTTCCGGTCGTGCGGAGTGTCAACCACGTTGTAGTGAATCTCGGTGGTGATCCTGTGAAAATCATCTGCCAGTAAAGTTGGGATATCCTCGATTGAGTAGGCTCTGGTGTAGGGGCAGCCCTCGATTCTCTCGGAGTACCGACCTATCAACTCCGCCTCGCTCAAGCCAGCTTCCCAGTGCAAGAATAGGATCGAGTATGCATACAACAGGCTGTTCCTGTTATAGAGCATCACGATGAGATCGCCTCCCTTCGCCAGCTTCTTCGAGATCTCGCTGACTACTTGTCCGACCTCGGGTATGTGATGCAGCACGCCAAAAGAATAAACGCAATTGAAAACTCCATCTCTGAAAGGCAGGTTTTGGGCAGTGGCACGAATGACGTTGGACGACCGTACCCCTGCCTCGGCGAGGGTCTCTTTGGTGCTCGTCACGCCCGTTTCGGTGAAGTCCAAGCTTACGATATCGGCGCCGTTCCTGCCGAACTCCGCAGAATCGATTCCGGCGCCGCTTCCTATCTCTAGCACACGCTTGCCCCTGTAGGAACCGAACGGGATCGTCTCAAGCATATAGTCCTGAAGCGCGTATCTCAGCCGCCTCCTGTCTCGATAAGCAAGTCCTTCATCCTTGAAGGTCCAAGGCACTGTCTTCTCCCAATAGTCGATCAATGCTGCTCGACGTTTTTTTGAACTGTCTCTCACGACCCTCAACTCTGCCCTTCAAGACGCATTATTATGCCCCTTGACAGCGTGTTGCGTAAGAGGATTAATTTAAAGCAAAAATGGGAGGGTCGGAATCCTGCTTTCCAGGATTCCCCCACATCGTGTTCCGTCTCGCCTACTGCCAGGTGCCGGTGAACAGGAGCTGTGCTCCGTTCGACAAGGTGACTGTGCCCGAATAGGTCTGTCCAGCTACCGCTAGGACGCTGACCTTGGGCGTAGCGACGAACTCCGCGTAGGTGACAGCGCTTGCCGAGCCTGCGGCTCCTACCGTGCACGTTGCAGTCATGGCGAAGTTGTTGTTGACGCCTGCCCAGGTGATGACGACGCCGGTGACCTGCGCACCTGCTGAGCCCGAGTTGGTCAGGGTGAGGTATGGGGCGGCGGGGGCTGACGTGACGCAAGTGATGGTTCCAGCGGATCCGGTACCGAATCCGGCCGCCGTGATGGTGGTCCCTGTGACTGAGATCTGGGCTGCTTGGGATGATGTTCCGAAGATGCCGAAGACGAAGCCACCGATTGCTACCGCTGCAATCAGAGTGACCGCGATGATCAGCACCGTGGCGATGATTGGCGAGATGGCCTTTCTTTGTCCGTACTTTCCGTTCCGTATTTTCATTGTTAGCACCTCTGACCCGGTTTGGTATATAAGAACCGTGGGAATTACTAGTATGGTTTTGAAATCCATAGGAAATTAAATACCAAACACACTGCGTGAAGCACTAACTCATGAGTCGTCTCACCGACGGTATACGAAGAGCAAACGAAAGAGACAGGCAATTCATCATGAGCCTGAACCTCAACTTTCTCAACAAAGTCCTTCTGCCACTCTATGTCGCCTTTCTCTGCCTTGACTTCCTCGATGTCTATTCCACCTTGTTGGCGCTCAAGAGCACGCTAGCCTTCCACGAGCTCAACCCGATCGCCTCGACCTTGTCCTCGATGCGTTTCGGAGGGTTCCTCATCGCGATAGCGTTCAAGTATCTGCCCGCCATCCCTCTCTTCTATCTCGTGTTTGCGAAAGACCCCAACGAGCGTCATCCCTTTGAGATAAAGCTGGTCAGGTTCGTCGCTCTCGTGGCCCTCGTCGCGGCCGACGGGCTCTTGGGGTACATCGTCGTCTGGAATAACCTGCCCACACTTCTAGCCTTTCTCACCCAGTGAAAGCTCTATCGGGCCGAAAACGAAGATGAATTTATAATACACAAAGCTATTAATTGAGGTTCGTGCTCTAAAAACAGGCTTGAAACCGAGAGATCCGATCTCCGATGACCTCAACACCGACGATTCCGGGAGCATCGTAGAAGACCTCACGACACTGCAGAGCGAGTTCGCCCAGCTGTCCGAGCTGGACGAAATGGAGCGAAACTACACCAGGAAGCTCATAGAATCGCTCAGAATCCTGCAGTCAGAAGTAGATACTGCATTGCCTTTGAAGACGGAGAACCTAGGGCCGGCCTATTCAAACACAAAGGAGTCGTACTTGGCATCAGACTGTGTCGTGGTGATGGTTGACCAGTCGGACGTGAAAAGGTCCATCCCGTTGAGCCGTTTTGAATCAAAATACGTGCTTGCGATTGTGAAGGAGGCAACTCCTGCTCTTGCTAGCATAATCTCCGAGAGGAGGAAGGACGTGGGCGCACGCGTAGATCTCCTCGAGAGAATCCTGAAGGAAGTCAAGAAGGCCGGCAGCATGGCGAAACAGACTGAGAGGCCAGAACAAGGTAGAAGCGATAGGGCACCCCAGGCTGCAGAAGACGACCTAGTTCAAAATTCAATAACAAGCGAGTAGCGGGCAAAGCCGGCTTCGAGTAATTGTCCCAGAGGCGCCCAGACCTTGCCATAGGCCTATTGAAGTTCTCCAGCCAGCAGGACGTATTGAAGTACCTCAGGGAGCTATCCGACTTTTATACGAAGGAGGCAGAGAAATTCGGAGATAAGCTCGGCTCTATGCTCAGAACCGGACCCGGCGAATCTGCCCCTCAAAAGGACGAGAAGCAAGACAAGAAGGACAAGGACAAGAAATCCGACCAAAAGGCCAAGGTGGGGGCCGGCGGGTGGGTCAAGATCGGGTCACTGATGCTCAATACCTCCAATCCGGGTACCGCAACGACTGAGGTGATGTACCAAGTGCACGAGGAACTGAAGGCGAAGCTTGCCAGGACGAACGAGGCCATAAAGTCGTTCGAGCAAAACGCCAGTACGCTGATCCCTCAGAACGCGACCTTTCAGCTCTACATGCGAAACGGGGTTCCCGAGAGGATGATAGTAGAGGCTGTCGAGCAGAAGAAGGCGTTGTTCAACTTCGACGGCAAGTTCAGGGTCGTTTAGCTGCTTTCGAATCTACTTCTTTGGAAAGAAAGGCGTCACCTCAGGGAGCGCTGCTTATCGCCCATGGAGTTCGACTCGGCGCACGTTTCTCAAGCCGCCCAGGTCCAGGCCCTCGGCCAACATTGCCATCGCGGCGGCGACCGCGACCGTCGCTTCCTTCTCGTCCGTCCACTTTTGCATTGCGTCAGTCAGGGCTTTGCCTAGATATCCCTTCTTACCACCTTGGGTGGCCTTTGCCACCTGCCTAAACTTCTTCTCCACCTCAGCATTGACGTTGACGGTCAACGTTCTTGAGGTCACAAAAATGTAAATGGGCATCTGAATATTTATTGTTTGACAAAGCAAGTACTTCTTGAGAATGGGCGACCCTCCTTTCACTTGATTGGTCGGCCACCGCCTTCAAGGCGTCACCGGTTCGAACGTCTAGAAACTATACGCCAGCTCCAAATACGACTTTGCGAACGTCTTCATCATCTCGTAGGGGCTCTTCAGGACGCAATTCACGCGGAAGTACTCCTTGATTGCGCCGCTGTCCACCCCGATTCCCATGAGGTAGATGTCCGACTTTGAGAAGCCCTTGATGACGGAGACGAGCTTCTTGTCTATGTCGTTGTAGCCCGACGGGTAGCCGTCCGAGACGACCACCAGTATCTTCGCTCCCGCCTCCCTGGTTCCGAGGGCCTTGTGGGCCACCTGGAGGGCGTCGGGGAGGAGGGTCGTCCCCCCCTGGGAAAGGCCCCCGATCCTCGCCTTGGTCGTGATCCCGTAGTCCTCGCTGAAGTCTTTTATGATTTGAATCGAGTTATTGAATGCGAACATTGCCCACTGTGTCCGCTGCCTCACGAGCTTCGTTGCGACCTCCGCCAGGCAGGTAACAATCCCCCTGGTCTCCTGAGCGAAGGACGAGAGGCTCTTGCTCGCGTCGACCAGTATGACCCACGCCTCGTCCTTGTACGTGGGCTGCAGTTGCTCGAAGACATCGGTCCTATCCGAGTTTGTCGCCATCACCTGCATGACCGTCTGCGTGTCGAGTTGTGCTCCCGCGTCGTGGCCCGCTTCATCATCTAGGACGTTCTTCACCATCATCAGCTGGTCCCTGACGTTCTTNNCGGGCCGGCCAGCTCTGACCTCACGCGCTGGAAGATCGCGTAGTCGCCGCGGGGAAACTGGACGCCGTCGAGCCTCGTCGGCGCTATCAGGCCTTCGTAGTACGCCCTCATCTTGTCCAATTTGGCGTTCGCACTCTCCGTGCTGCCAAGGACCTCTCGTGCTTCGGAGAGGAATATCGGGTCTGTCGCCGTCGTGTCGTCGTTGAGCCCCACCCTGCCGAGGGCCGACCTGAGCAGGGACGACCCCTTGTTCTGGTCGTGCTCGAGAATCTTCCCGTCGAATAGGTCGCACGGCCCGTGGGCCTCGGTGAAACGGAAGTAGGGAATCTCGGAGAGATGTCCCCGGGTGCTGACCGCCGAGTAGATCTCCTGGGCGGCCTTTGCCAGCAGGGTTCTGTTCTCCGGCGACTTGTGCTTGGCGTATTCCTCAACGTTGATCCTGACGCGCTCGTCTACGCCGGCGACCTCAGCGTCCTCCTCGCGCGAGAGCCTTGCCCCGCTCGACTTGAACACCCCAGCCGAGCTCAAGAGGAGCTTCGTCGCGACGCGAAGAGGAGAGTTGTCGATGTCGTCTGGGTCGGCCAGGCGCAGGGCCGAGAGATAGCTCGCGTACGCAAGGTCGGGCAGGACCCCTACCCATTTCGTCCTCGCTTGAGTGATGATATTGACGTCTTCGACCAGCGAGACCGCGAAGGTGGCTGCACCTACGTCTTTGGCCTTGGCCCAGGGCGCGTACGCCCTAAAGTCAGAGAAGGCGCCATGGAGGGAGAGGTGGAAGAGCGAAGCTCTGAAGTTGCGCCAGATCATGTCCCACCCAGTGGAGTCCAGGTCGGCGTATAGCCCATGGATCTCGTAGAATTTCTCTTCTACGATCTTTGGGGGAGGGAGCTTGACCACGATCCCCCTGCTGTCCCCTGAGAGCGTGGGTGATTTCAGGCCCTCGTCGAGGAGAAGTCTGAAGGTGTCGTAGTCGCGCTGCGCTATGCTCGTCGCAGTGTTCCACGAATAATCAAGGATGTTCAGACTTCTCTACCGGCTTGCTCTCTCCCGCACCGAAGACCAGCGTGACTATCCTTCTCACGGCCTGCTGTACCTCGGCGTCGTCGGAGGTCAGCGATACGAGGGTCTCGTCGGCGGCCGCCTTCGGGTCGAGACCGTCCGCGATAAGCGTCCCCCAATTGATCAGGTCGCCAACAGACGGCCCGTAAGGCAGGTCTCCGGTCTTGTACCTCTTCCTGACTTCAGCCCCTACGCGGATCACCTTCTCGGCTATGTCCATCGGGATCTTCGCTCGTTCGGAGAGCATCTTGACCTCCCGGGGGGAGATCTTCGTCCCAACGCTGAGGTAATCGAAATCAATCCAGACGCTCATGCGCCTCCTAAACGCCGCATTGAGAGGCTTTGTCCCCGAAAACTCGGACGAGTAGGGGTTCATGCTGATGACGACGTATCCGAACTGGTGCCTAGGTATGACCTCGTTGTCCTTCTCGTTGAGGACCATGTGCCCTCTCGTGTCCAGGATCGGGTTGAGCCTCGTCGCGACGTCCTGCTTCATCATGTTCGCCTCGTCGAGGTAGAGTATCCCCCCGTACCTGCACCATGATACTATCGTCCCGTCAATCCAGTTTTCCTTCCCGAGACCTACGAACCTCCCGAACATGTCGTAGACGGAGGTCTGGAGACCGCAATTGATCTCCCAAAGTGGTAGGCCGGCGATCTTAGCAACAAGGTAGACGATGTGGGTGTTATGGGTAAGGACAGCCCCGAACCCGGCCGCGAATGTCTCGGTCCCCGGGACTTGGAAGTCGTAAACCCAGCCGTCATATGGCATCCTCTTTACGCTCTTGACCCGATCCCAGAGGACGCCCGACTCTCCCATGCTTTTCAGCTCGGGTGACTGCAAGTCCGACGCAATTCGTGAGAGCGTCTGGAGTCCGATCATTCCTGTTGATGAGTAGAGGTGAGAAACTGTCTTCTTGTGGAAGCTCTTTGTCCTTAGTTCCTTAGGCAACCGGCCATAAGCCCTTTTTGCGACGACGAGCATTTCGGGGGTGACCTTGGCCTTTTCGACGTGCCCTCTGTTGTCTGTCGCTCTTTTGAGCCCTGATATTTGCATTCCCAGCTTGAAGGCCCCATCCCTTGCCATCGCGAGCGCGTAAGCCGTGGCTCCCTTTGTCTTCTTCACTCGGACAGTCAGGAAAATGCCAAGCTGCTCGCACAAAATCACTAGGCCGTTCGCGAGTTCCCTGCTGGAGGTACCCAGGAGAATCTCGGATCCTTCCTCCTCCCAGCCGTCGCCCTCAATAAAGCCTGTAAGGAAAGCAATCTTCGATGCGTCAGGCATCGCGAAAACAAAGTCGGGGACCTTCTTGTATCTCGCCTGCGACCCTTTACCGACGCCCACGCGTCCCCTCACTGTTGCCGAAGAGAGCATCGAGACGAACGCCTTGCTGAATACTCGAATTTCGGTTTGTTCATGTTGTAATCTAGTGGAAGTGGGTAGCCCCAGCGATTTGAGCAGCCTTGCGCATCTCTCGATTGGACGCGCATCTCTCTGGTAGATCGAGGCGAAGCCCTTGCCGACGTAGCCCTCTGCGACAAAGAACCCCAAGAACCAGCAGAACTCGGCGTTGAGTTCGATGATCGGCGGCACGGGAATCTGTAGGCTTTCCCTCGCCCCAAGAACGACGCCTCTCTCTGTAAGCTTCGCGCCAGGGACAAGGTCGGTAATCGCGATTTCCGAAACGGGCGATGCGTCGATTTTCGGGATCCTTCGCATGATAGGAATTCTTGTTCCGGGTCTGACCTGGCGAGCTTCCAAATCGTCCGCCTCTGTTATGAATGAATGATTGGGAGTGGCCCTAATCGTGCGGTTTCTCGAGGTTGTTACCTCGAGAACAATCCCTTTGTACGGCGATCGCGCAATCGCATGCGCTCTCTTCCATGACACGCCGTTCGACAGCCTATCGATGGAGAGGACCTTCAGATCTAAATCGGAAAGCACGATGGATTCCCAGTTGTCCTCGTCAAGCCCAATAGGATACTTGCGCCCCAATTCCTCGAAGAGCGAATCGATCGTAGTCAGCCTTGGTTTTCCGTCAACCAGCACGAACACCGGTTCACCATGGCAGATGCTCTTTCCGGTCCCGCTGGGCCCAATCAGAGCGGTCTGCTTGAAATAGAAAAGGGCCCGCATGATCCTCTCGACGTAACCCTCGCCTTCGTCCACGTAATCGGGCACGTTTGTTGGAATCATCGCCCTTAGAGCTTCAGGGACGGCGTAGCCGACGCCTAGGTCGTACTTCGAGACTCCGTACTTTTCCTTTAGCGACTGCTCTCCTGTCCTCGGAGTGACGGAGAGCTTGACTGAAAGACGAGCCCCTTTCCCTTCGGTAGATGAGGTTATTGTGGTCTTAGAGTCCTTGTTTTCGGGAGAACTCATCGGATTGGGTGATTTTCACCTACTTATTATTAAGTGGTTATGGATTTTAGGTTCATAACAGTAGTTCGTATACCTTTAAATCGACTTTTAGGACGTTCCACGAGCAGAAATTAGCGAGCAAAGTGGTCGAAAATGGTTGAAGTAGAGGTTCTCGTCAAGAACGTAGAGGCCAATCGCCTTAGCGACCAAGTCAGGGACGAGACCGCGGTCACTTTCGACGTCAACGCTTCTCTGACAGAGACCGAGCACGAGACGGGCCAGTTCACGCTCAAGTTCAGCATAACCATCACAGCCCAGCCTCCGGTGGCGAGGATGGACGTATCGGGAACTGCGAAGATAACTGGAGAGGCGGCCGAGATCGAGGCGATCCTGGTCTCGCCCGACCAGAACTCTCCGCCGCCTGTGTTCATGAACATCTATCAGAAAGTCTACGCGATCCTTTACCTGCTCTCAGGCTCGCTCAAGATACCCTACCCGTCTCCAGGCCTGATGAAAGTCGTAAAGATGGCCTCTCCAAATGAGTTGGGGGCCGCAAAGACCGAAGAGAAACCGCCGCCGATATCAGTGTAGTATAGTCATCCTGGACGTAGGATACGTGAGGCCTTCTGCTGCCTGGGTGTGCTCCGCAAAGACCGATTCGACTTCGCAATACTTGTTGAGCAGCTCCAGCCCGTCCTTGGTGACATGAACCACTACGCCAGCCGGAGTGTCCTCGCTGGCCAACATCCCTCTCTTCTCCATGGTGTCAAGGGAGTCTTTCAGGACGTTCCATGCGAGGTTTGCCTTGTACATGATCCTCGTGCGCTTTGCTTCCCTATCCTCAGCCACGACCTTCATGATGTCCATGAAGACCTCGAGCTTTGATCTTCGAATCATACTCAAATCACTAGTGGACCAGCGGTGCCATCTCGGCAATCGGCTGTAGCTGCTCTGCGGGCACCGGCTGTTGCTGGAGCACTCCCGGCACGAGGTGGACATCCTGCGTCAGCCAAGGTGATGGTGCGGTCAAGCCGGCAGACTCGAGGGTAAGATAGAGAATCTCAAAGTTACTGCGGTAGATCTTCATTGCTATCTCGGAGACCTTCTCCTCGCCAAGCGCCTGGAGGTCGGTGACCGGGCTGATACCGGCGCTTGTTATAGTGACCTCGCCCTGGAGCTCCGCCCTCTCGACGGCGGGGTTGGCATCGACGAAGAGCGTGTACTTGAGGCGGAGCCTGCCCTTTGTGGTCTCAATCTCCTTGATGTCAGCGCCTAGGTCGAACGCTATCTTCGGGAGCTTGCCCGTGTGACCGAGAGTCATCCTGGAGACCTTGATCTTGTTGAGAGTGCAGACGAAATCGCTAATGTCCAGCTGAAGTTCCGAAGACCTGTTACTATACATCAGCGGTATGAGGTACCGGTTTCGAGTTAAGCGATTTCGCATTTGGAGGGAAGATGGGCCGCCGTGCTTCTGCATTACGGCAACTCAAGCGAGAGGGACCCTTGTCGCTCAATACTCTCTCTTCTTCACGCTTGGCCCGGCCAAAAGGAGCGCATAGTGCCCGCGACTCTGCTGAAACTGAAGAGGTTAGCTTGCTCAATCTGTCTTCGCCTTGCGGCAAGAACGACTACCAGCTAGGGAGAAAAGGTACCTTTTGCCAAGGTTTCCGGGCTTTCTCTACTTCGTTGACACTGTCGCGCTGCCCGAAGAGACGAATCCGAGGGCTGGCTGCGCCCACGTTGTGGAGTACTTCCCGTCCACCGTGACGTGACCGTTGTTGTCTCCTTGGTCGTTTCCACCTGCTTGCTGGTCATTGCCCGACTTTAACGAGAAGTGACCGGACGACTGGAAACCAGTCGACAGGCATGTTCCCGGAAGAGCTGGCAAAAAGAATGCTGCGAACATCGCGACGCAATCGACCGTGCACGGATTTCCGGGGAAAGCCGATGTCTCGAGGGCACACTCGGGTGACCCTGCCTTGGGAATCAATGAGGTGCCGGAATACTTCCCCGCAACGTTCAGCGAGATTGGACTCATGTTCGAGAAGGTCATGGTGCCATCGTCACTTGCAGTCCCTGCGACTAGATTCTCGCTCTCGTGTGAGAGGAGGCTGAAAGTCCCATAGACCAGGGTGGAGGCGCCGAGCAACCCGCCGATCGCACCGTTTACGCTGGTGCCCGTCCATTCAATCGTTCCCTTGTCGTAGGTCGTGGCAATCACCACAGAGCCGTCGGTTGCCGCCAGCGAAATGAGACCGCCCCACGGATTGAAGTAAGGCGATTCAAGGAACATTGTGCCTGTCGTCTTGACTGGCTTTGAGTCAGCGATAGTGGTTGTCAACGTCAGCGCACCCACGAAGAATACTGGGATTGCGCTGGTGCAAGCGGAGCCGGAGCAACCAACAGGTATCCCCTCAGGGACCATGCCAGGGAGCGTCCCTGGAAGCGTGGGGCCGCTGCCAATGTCGACCTCGCCCTTCACGGTCACCTTCTTATTATCAGACGTCGTTCCTTGTATCGTGAAGCTCGCAGATCCCTTCGCAGCGAGTTCCTTGACCTCGGCCGTGAGAGTGTATTCGAACTTGGTGCCCGGACCGAAAGCCAATGTGCCCACTTGCGCGTATGCTAGGCCAGTTCCGTGCACGTTGTATTTCTGGTCACCGGAATCGGCCACACCGACGGGCGGAAGTGGTGCCGGGCCTCCGGCTGATTGAAATTGTAAAGTCTGAGAAGAACTGGCGAACGCCGCATTTCCGCCTAGGAGTACTAGGACGACTACGGAAGCCATCGCGCTTTGTGCCGCCCGCTTTGAATTCATGCTATGGCTCATGAATCCATAACTCGATATAGCGGTTCTTGCCGTTTTCCATAACGGCTCTTCCCTACGGCGCAAGTTGCCTGGATATTGCAAGAATTAGAAAAAGAGGACGGGGAAGCGGTCACTAGCCGCTTCCCGAGTTACTTACTGCTGTCCGACTGTTGCACTTACCGTCGAAGAGAACCCGAGCGCTGGGACTCCCCACGATGTGGAGTAAGATCCCGTCGTCTGCGAGTCCTGATGGTTGCCTTGGTTGTCACCCTGCTGGTTCGAGCCCATACTGAACTTGCCCGTCGACTGGAAGCCTGTCTCAGTGCACGTTCCGGGCATGCCGGTAGCGGCTGAGCAGTCAAAGCTTCCTGCCGTGGGTATGGTGGACGTGCCGTGGAAGGTGCCCTGGCTGTTCAGCGATGACGGCGTCATCGAGCTGAACTGGATGCTGCCAGTGTCAACTGCCGTGCCCTTCACCAAGTTCTCAGTTTCGCTGGTGGTCATTGTGACCATTCCAGATGCTTGAGCTGTGTTGAGGGTTCCAACGATGGAGGCCGCCACTTGGGTGCCCGTCCAATCGATCGTTCCCTGGGTGTATGTGGCTGCGATGATGATGGAGTTGTCTGCGGACGCCATGACTATCGGGGCGCCGAATGGGTTGAAGTAAGGTGACTCAATTGACATCGTCTCCGCGACAGTGCTCGTCGTCGTCCCGATCGTTATCTTGACGTCCGATGAGGTTGCCGTGAAGAAGAATGGCAATTCGCTCTGGCAGTTAGTGGCGCATCCGATTGGGAGCACCGCCGCCGGAACGCTGCTGCTGATGGTGAAGCTACCGGTGACCTTCACTGGTACCCCGCCGGTCGTCCCGGTGAGGTGGATACTTGCGTGTCCCGTCGTTGTGAGGCCGGTCTGCTTCGCCATGAAGTTGTAGTCGAGAGTCGATGTTGGGTCTAGAGTCATGCCTGCGACCATCGCCATTGCGATCTGACCGCCGCTGACCTTGTAGACCTGGTTGCCGAGGTTTGACACCCCGCCAATTTCAGTGGCTGAGAGTGTCTGGGTCTGGTTGGTTTGACCTTGCGGACCCTGTTGGTCTGCGAAGGCTGTGGTTGCTCCCCCTAGAAGGAGGAGTAGTGCTATGGAGGTTAGTGTAGTTCTGCGAATGTATGTCTTCATTACTTGAGTGAGGTCTGCGCTCGCGGTAAAGAGATTCTTGGCATTATCCACGAGTGCCCGAGCTGCGACCTGTAGAACGTCGAAAACGCCACTTTTTAGGCATAATATGCAGAATGTACTAGTTTCTGTCTTCCAATGGACTGGGAATCGCGCCGATGTTCTCGATCATCTTCTTCTTCGTGTTCACTCCTTTGACATACCCGCCCCAGGTCTCAGCGAACCTTGCAGTCCCGATAGCGAAAATCGAGACAGAGGCGAACAACGTGGCGTCCCGTATCCCGCTGAATTGGACTCCGAAGTCGCCCATGAAGTCAAAGTAGGCGCTTTCGATCACCCAGCACGCGAAGGCTATCCCTGCGAGCATTATGGGCAACCATTCGTACTTGAGCATGCTCAGCTCCTCGTACGTATAGATCTGAAGCAGCGTCCTTACGAGGAAATAGCCCGGAGCGAGACAAGTCCCGATTAGCAAAACGTCGAAGAAGACGTTAAGGTTCAATGACTTACGACCCTCCCAGATTATTAAAAGACTTCTGAACGCCAAATCCATTCCGTGTCAGGAATTCCGACCCAAATCGGACCGCGACAGCGGAATGATGCTTTTGCGTCTCTGGTGTCAGGGAGTGTACGGCAGAATTTCCACTCCGCGCGGAGTGAAGAGCACGCTGTGGAACTTCCGGCTGTGTTCCGTTCCCCTGAGCTTCCTTATCAAGAACTGCGTCTTTATCTCAACGTCACGGGAGACGTAGTTTCTCAACTCGAATATGCCGTCTGCCACGAACTCCTCCACGCCGACCTCTGGCACGACAGCGCTCCCCTGCGGCCTGCTCACGGTCATCAGCGTGGTCACGCCCTCTCTCTTCAGCGTCTTGTAGATCAGGTGCATGAGGAAACTGTAGTCGAACTTCGCTTCAGCTCCGCTCATGAACGCGGTCAGCGAGTCCACGACGAGCCTTCGTGCACCGATATCGTCCAGCGCGCCCAGCAAAGCCTCGATGTTTGACCCCATCCCTCTTCCCTCCAGCGCTTCCAGGTCGAGAACCTTGACCTTCCCCTCCTTCTCTAGGGCGTCAAAATCCATTCCGAAACGGAGCATGTTCCTCTTCAAGCTCCTCGTGTCCTCCTCGAAGGTCGCGAAGACCGCCTTTTCGTTGTAGAGCTTGGCGGAGTTGAAGACGAACTGCGAAGAGAATACCGTCTTTCCAGTGCCAAGGTCACCGAGCAGGAGGATGAAGTCACCCTTTTGGAGGCCGCCCTGGATTAGCGGGTCCAGGCCCGGGATGCCAGTCTTCAGCCTCACTTCGGTGGGGACCGTCGCCAAGACGTCAACTACTAGAAGACCTTCCTAAAATATGTTCGGAACTTCTGGCTCTATTCGCCCTGTTAGCTGCATTCCATCAATGAAATCGTCGAGTTCTCGCTAATATTTGCGGTTTCTCGTGACATGGACAGCAAATTCATACTGCTTTATTAGCAGAAAGCCGATGTCGAGAAGTTCGCGTTGATGGAGTTTGAGCGGCTAAAGCGCCGCAACCAGGATTATCTCCTCATCGAGACCATAAAACGGGTCGGGCCCTCCAACTACTCTCTTCTCGCGAGGCTGACGGGGCTCAACCCCGAGACCGTCAGGTACAAGATCAGCAAGCAGCTGGGCAAGTTTGGGCTTGGGCTCACCGTCAACATCAACTACGCCGAGCTCGGCTTCTCGCTAGGCCTCCTGAAGATCAAGGCCAACTCCTCGTCGGGCAAGTCGTGGTACGATCATGTGCATTACCTTATGCTTCTCTCAAAGGTCGTGGGGACCGACAGGAACATCTGCCTCTATGGCATCCCGTATCGTTTCAAGAAAAAGTATGCGGAGAGCTTCGACGAGCTGAAGCAGAAGAAGCTCATCGACGAGTACGAGATGACGGAGCTCTACTGGATGAGGTACCCGCCCTTCAGATCTGAGCTTTACAATTTCGAGACGAAATGCTGGAACGTGGACTGGAAGAGGATCGAGGCCACGACCCAGGAGGCGGGCGTGACTTCATTCTCCGTCAACCACGACTCCAAGGTCGACGACGTCGACATCAAGATCCTGAAGTACCTCAAGGAGGACCCGACGTTCGGGCTCGCCAAGGTAGCCAAGGAGATCGGGGTCAACGCCCGGACCGTCAGGTACCACCACACCGAGCACGTGATCAAGGGCAACCTCATCCTTGGGAACAACGTCAGGTGGACATGGCCTCTCCAGCAGGGAAAGAGCAACGAGATCATGCAGGTGATGGCCGGGTTCAAGGCCTTGGAGGCGGACGAGGTTTCGGTCGTGAGAAAGCTCTTCAACAAGCTACCGTTCACATGGGTCGAAGGCGGCACGGAGGCAAGGGACTACTTCGCGTTCATGGACATCCCGATACTCAGCTTCCACGACTGCATCAGGTTCATCGAGACCCAGCTAGGGGCTGTAAGGAGCAAGCTCGAGGTATCTATCCTCGACTCGGCGAAGACGCAATATCTCAACGTGCCAGACGAGATGTTCGACAAGCGGCTCGGCTGGAGGCTCTTCGGCACCTCAGAGGAGGCCGCCCTCGGCACTAGCGCGACGACGGAGCGCGGCGAGTCACGGCAGGTGGCTGAAGAGGAACGAGGCTCGAGGCCATGAGGCCTCTGAGCGTAGCATATCGCGAACTAGTCCTTGGCGGTCACCTTCTGGCGCTCGGCACGGCCAGCATCGCAGGGGCTGCAGCGTTCCTCTTCGGGAGGAGCCCCGCGATAGTGCTCCTGGTGATGGCCTACCTCTTCTCCTTTGGCGCCTACATGATGAACCGCAGCGCGGAGATGGACACGGACCTCGCATCCCACCCCGAGCGCACAAGCTACCTCGCCCGCAGGCGGAAGATCCTTCCCGCGGTCGTTGGTGCTTCGTTCCTGATCGGCTATGCTCTTGCCGCGACGGTGAGCCTGATATTCTTCCTCGCCCTTCTGGCACCCCTCGCGCTCAGCCTCCTCTACAGCGTGGGATCGAAGCGCCTGGTCGGCCTCATCGGGACGAGAACCCTGAAGCAAAAGGTGCTTCTCAAGAACATCTCGATATCGTTCGGCTGGTCGCTCATACCCATCCTCGTGGGGTTCTACTTTGGGGCCTTCGACCTGGCCCTGATCCTGCTTAGCCCGTTCATCTTCCTGCGGCTGATGACGAACACGATAATCTTCGACATAAGAGACACCGACGGGGACCGTGAGAACGATGTCAAGACCCTGCCGACGCAGCTGGGCGTGCCCAAGTCGTTCGAGGTAGTTGGGGCCTTAGACGCCGGTTCGGCCATCTACCTCGTCGCGTTGCTAGTGATGGGCCTGATCCCTTCTTACGGAGTGACTCTGCTGGTCCTGCCGATCTACTCCACGATCTACAGGGCGTTCGCGATGAGGAGCAACGCCAACCTGAGCTTCATATGCGACGTTGTCGCCGACGCCGAATACATACTCTGGGGACCACTGATCTACTTTGGCAAACTACTCATCTGACCGCGATGGTTTGGAGAAGACCAAGGCCTTGCAGGAGTCTAACCAAAATCCACTCCTCGCGCGGTACAAGGCCGAGGTTGAGAAGCGCCTCTCTGAGATCTACAGCGCCGATGGGTGGATATCGGCGGCTGCCAACGAAGCTCTTCGCGCTGGCGGGAAGCGGCTGCGACCGATCTTGGCCGTCCTCACCTGTGAGGCCATCTCGGGGAACCCAGAGCCGGCTTTTCCCGTTGGCCTAGCCTACGAGCTCGCGCACTCCGCCTCTCTCGTCCAGGACGACATCATCGACGAATCAGACCTCAGGCACGGGAGCCCTACGACGTTCAAGAGGTTCGGGCTCGCGCGAGCAATCATGCTCTCTGATAGCATGATATTCGAGATATTCACGATGCTCGCGAGATACGGCAAGAGCGAAATCTCCAAGGAAGCCCTGGTCCGACTGCTCGAACTCCTCGGGCGAGCGGCGAGCCTAGCCGCGGAAGGCGAGATGTTGGATGTCGCCCTTTCGAGGCGTGGGGACATCAAGACCGAGGAGTACACAAAGGTGATAGGATTGAAGACAGGTGCCCTCTTTGCGGCGAGCGCAGCGTCCGGGGCCGTGGTTGCGGGCGCGGACAAGCTCCTCGTGGACCAGATGTACGAATTCGGGACCTCGCTCGGGATCGCGTTCCAGATAGGAGACGACATCCTGGACATGTCGGGCGACACCAAGAACACCGGCAAGCCGGTCTTCAAGGACATCGAGAACAACGCTGGGAACATCGTCTTGCTCCACGCCCTCTCCAAGGCGGACGTGGTCCAGAAGAACACGATCAACTCGCTTCTGTTCAAAAAGTGGTTCACCTCGCTGGAGGCTGAGAAGCTCCTTGCCTTGCTCAACGAACTTGGCTCCTTCGACTACGCAAGGGCCCTCCTCGGCGCCCAGACCGCCCTCTGCAGGTCTATCCTGGCGCATCTTCCGCCCTCTCACGCCAGGAATGCGATGGAAGAGCTCCTACAGACTGTCGAAGCAAGAAAAGAGTAGGTTTCACCATGCAAGAGCATCTAGTTGAAATAGTGTCCCAGAGAACAGGAGTGAAATTAATTGAGTAGCGCCGCCAGGATACCAACTGGCATTGATGGCCTGGACGCCATGATTGAGGGCGGCGTTATTCGGGGCGACATGCACCTCCTGGCAGGGGCGCCCGGCACGGGAAAGACCATCCTCGCCTCCACTTTCGCCTACAACGCGACCACCAAGCTGAAGGAGAAGGTCGTCTACGCCACATTCGAAGAGTCCACCGAATACCTCCTGAGGAACATGAAGAAGCTCGGAATCGACCTGGGAGCTGCGGAGAAGGAGGGCTCCCTCAAGGTCATCGACCTCGACGCCCTGAAGGGGAAGGAGCTCGAGAACAACATCCAGCTGCTCCTCGCCGCGGTCAAAGAGACGAAGAGCACGATACTTGTGATAGACTCCCTGACGGCGCTACTTCTCGCGACCGAGTCCAAGTTCGAGCTCAGGGCGTTCATGAAGAGCGTCTACAAGACGCTGAAGAACCAGGGCGTGACGACCCTGATGACAATCAGCCAGACGCCAGGAATGGGCTTCGGCATAGAGGGTTTCGTCGCCGACTCTGTCATGCTGCTCGAGAACGTCGTGGACAAGGACCAGTTCAAGACTCGCCTGATAGTGCTCAAGATGCGAGGCACCGAGCACAGCAAGCGCTACCACAGCGTCCAGTTCGCGCCTAAGATGGCAGTCTCCAAGTACTAGGCGTGAGCCAGAGAGAAAGTCACCGATTGGACTCGCCGCAGGACCCTGTGAGGACTGGATTTCTGCTCCATTCGCCTTATAGGCAAATCTTCAACCAGATTAGAAAAAGCATGAAAATGGTGAAATAATCTTGCTTCTTTTCAGCAAACCATGCCATTTTCGGCGGGGGACCGCCACCTAGAGCGGAGGCCTTGAGCGAAGGNNCCGCCGCTGCCGCTTGTCCTCAACCCTCTCGTCCAGATCATCACGATAGAAATCACGGCGCTGTCGGCGTTTTACATATACAGGCAGAAACTGACCGCCTACAAGTTCACCAAGAGCCTCCTGCTCGCGGACATCGCGCTTTTCGTAGGAGTGATGATCTTTGAGTTCCTCCGCACCGCCGTCTACTCCACTTCAGACTTCGTTTCCAGCGGCTTCGCGTACGTCTACAC
>PLCG01000070.1:134-17383 GCA_003135575.1 Nitrososphaerota archaeon | reverse complement strand
GGCCAATATCGGGCCTCTATCTGGCGCCGAAGCCGACTTTCGCGATAGTGCTCGACGTGCCGGTGGAAAAGTCGTTGCGCGTCATCGACGATAGGGTGGCCCACATCCATTACCCAAGGGAGGTGTTGCAGGCTGAGCGAGAGGAGTATCTCTCAATCGCAAAGAGAAACCGATACCCGGTCATCGATGCCACGGCCTCGTTCGAGGACGTCCAGACGCGAATCGAGTCCCATCTGCAAGGTCTTTTCATCGCCTTGAAGGGAGGGGCGACCTGATGCTGACAGGGACGGGCAAGGCAAGCTACGCCCTGAACTTCCTCGAGGAGAGCCTGGGCCTCGTCTCGGGCTCGCTCGGGTCGGAGGGAGTGGCCCGCGACCTCGTCGACGAGCTCGGCTCGGTGATGAGGGGCTCTGCCCCGAAAGACTCCACCACGCCGTCGCTGGAGGCGAGGGCCGCCTCGCTGCTAAGCGAGCTTGAGAAGTCTGCGATCGAAGACGACGGCTTCTTCGTCCGTAAGGCCCGCTGGCCCGGCGCGGCGCCGCTCGCTGTCTGCCTGACCCACGACGTGGACAACATCGAGCGCCCGATGGAGCACATCCTGAGGATACGGGACCGCTTCGACAAGGCGGACTTTCAAAAGGCGTTGAAAGGGCGGCTCTCGCTCTACGACAACATCGAGCTCATCGGCAAGAAGGAGGCGGCCCAAGGGTACCGCTCCAGCTTCTACCTGCTCTCCGCGAACTATCCCCTCGAGAAGGTGAGGCCAGCGGCCCGCAAGCTCAACGCGAGGGGTTGGGAGTTCGGGCTCCACGGCGACTTTGGGACTCACGACTCCGAGCCGGAGATGAAGAAGGCTGTAACCAAGCTGCGCGAGGGGATCGGGATACGCCCCCGAGGCCTGAGGGAGCACTACCTGAGGTTCGACTTTGCAGAGTCCTGGCGCGTGATGGAAGGGGCGGGCTTCGACTACGACTCCACCGTCGGGAACAACGATAGGCTGGGCTTCAAGCTCGGCCTCGCGGCCCCCTTCCATCCCCCGGACGAGAGCTGGCGCCCGATGCGCCTCTTGGAGCTCCCGCTCTCCCTCATGGACACGACGCTCTGGGGATACCTCAAGAAAGGCGAGGAGGAGGGCTTCGCCGACGTGATGAGGTCCATGGCCATGGTCGAGGAGGTCGAAGGCCTGTTCACCCTGCTCTGGCACCAGGAGGCCGTGCGGATGAAGGGCGGGAGGATCTACTGGCGCATCCTTGAAGAGCTAGGCAGGAGAAAGGAGCTCTTCGTGGGAACCGGATTGGAAGTGGCTCGATGGTGGCGTGCGAGAGAAGTGCCACTGAAGGTCGCCAACGATCGAAGGTTGATTACGCTTGGTGCGCGGGTGCCGGAGGGCTTGACGCTGGTTCTCAAGACAAGGCCCGGGACGAAGGTCAAGGTCACGTCAGGGTCAGTAAGGAGCAGAGTCCGCGGCGGGAAGAGCGAACGTCTCGTCACACCCTCAGGCCCGGCCTTCAAGCTGGAGGTTTCCAGATGACCCGCGTCCTCGTCACCGGGTCGGGAGGCCTCGCGGGCGTGAACTTCGTCCGCGCCCTACGCATCTCATCGAAGGGCTACTACATCGTCGGGACGGACTACAACAAGTATCACATCCTCTACCCGGACGTCGACGCGAGATACCTGACGCCACGCCACGACGACAGGTCGTTCATCCCGCGCGTCGCAGAGATAGCGAAGAAGGAGAAGGCCGACTTCCTCCACGCGCAGCCGTCGAGCGAGGCCTACGTGATCTCCAGCAGGAGAGAGAAGATACCTTGCAAGGTCTTCCTCCCAAAGGCGAGCGTCATGATGACCGCGCAGGACAAGCTCCTCTCGCAGAAGGAGCTCAAGGCCGGTGGAGTGCCCGTCGCGAAGACCGTGCAGGTGAGGGGCAAAGCCGACGTCCGCGATGCGTTCTCAAAGCTGGGCAAGCCGCTCTGGGTCAGGGCGAGGCACGGCGCGGGTGGGAGGCTGAGCCTCCTCTGCAACGACGCCACCGAGGCGAGCCTCTGGATCGAGCTCTGGGTGAGGAGGGGCGGAGGGACCTACGACGAGTTCATCATCCAAGAATACCTCCCCGGCAGGAACATCGCCTGGGACAGCCTCTGGAAAGATGGGAGGNNTCGTACTCGCGCGAGAGGCTCGAGTACCCCTTCAAGCACATCTCGCCCTCCGGCATCACCGGGACGCCGTCGGTCTCGAGGATCATCCGCGACCTAAGACTGAACGAGGCGGGGCAGAAGGCCGTCAAGGCGATAGACCCGGAGCCCAACGGCGCCTATTCGGTCGACGTGAAGGAGTCGGCCCAGGGCAAGCCCTGCATCACGGAGGTCGACGCAGGCAAGTTCCATTCGACGATGCCCCTCTGGGGCTACATCGCCGTGAAGCACCTCGGGCTCCCCGAGTACGCAAACATCGCCGACCTCTACGTCCGGCTCGGGATGGGAGAGGACGTGCGAGAGATGCCGCCGAAGACAGACCTCATCCCCGAAGGCTACTACCTCCTCAGGGACATGGACGTGGGGGCATACCTCTGGAGAGAGGACGACGGGTCCAAGCAGAAGGTGCTCTAGGCGATTGGCCGACACGAAGGCGAAGTTCGCCGTCTTCGACATGGACGGGACGCTCATCTCCCTCCCGGTGGAGTGGGACAAGGTTCGGTCCGACCTAAGGAGGCTGACGGGCACTTCGCTTGAGTTCAACCCGTTCTTCCTCGACTTCCAGAACATCGTCGCGAAGGACCCCTCGATGTTCGCGCCCATGATGAAGGTCGTTGACGATTACGAGGCGAAGGCCGTCCCAGGCGCGAAGCTGGAGCCGGGGGCCCTTGAGGCTCTCACTGCCCTCTCCAAGCGCGCCAAGGTCTCTCTTGTGACGATGCAGGGAAGGTCCTGCTCGACTGCTATCCTGGACCGGTTCGGGATAGGGAAGTTCTTCGCCAGCAAGTTCTCGCGCGAGGACTCGATGGACCGCGTCACCCAGCTCGGGATGGCGCTGAAGAGCATGGGGGCGCAGAACGACAAGGCCTTCTTCGTCGGCGACCGGATAAACGACCTGAACGCGGCCCGCATGGTGGGCGTGCGCTTCGTGATGATCCGGAAGAGGCCCGACAGCCCCCCGGCGGACGCTCTCTACCGCAGCATGTCGGAGTTCGCCTCGTCTACTTGGGTGAAGGGTTGAGGCGGTGCAGGATCAGCTCGTGCAGCTTGGCGTTGCAGGAGGCGACGACGTTGAACTTCTCGGAGAGCGATACCTTCGTGTTTACCGGCTTCCCCTCGCCGTCTGAGAACACGGCTCCCGCCTCCATCGCGATGAGGTAGCCGGCCGCGAAGTCCACCACCCTCATCCTGTCGCGGATGTCCACGAAGGCGTCTATCTTTCCGTCTGCAAGGAAGGCCTGCTCGAGCGCGTTCGCGCCGAAGTGCGCAGGCTTCCTCACCGCCGCGATGAGAGGCACGAGCCTCTCCACGGTCGCCCGGCTCGCCTTGGACATGTCGATGCCCACGCAGGATTCGGTCAGGGTGTTGGCCCTCGAAGTCTTGATGGTCGTCCCGTCTCTCTCGGCGCCGCCCCCCTTCTCCGCGTAGTAGCTCTCCTCGCTGATCAGGTTCCGTACGAGCCCGTACTTCACGTCAGCGAGGGAAGGCCCCTCGAGCACGGCGATCGAGGTGCAATAGAAGGGAAGACCCCTCGCGTAGTTGGACGAGCCGTCGATCGGGTCGATGACGACGGTCCACCGGGCACCGGCGGCGCCGACCTCCCCCGCCTCCTCTGTGACGAACTTGGCGTCCTCGACCTGGCCCTTCACCAGGTCCATGATGCTCTTCTCGGCGTCGGCGTCCACCTTCATCGTGATGTCGCCGCCAGCTCCCTGGCCCTGAGCCTCGAGGCCGCTCTTCTTCCCCTTGTAGCCGTCAGAGATGCTCTGGACCTGCTCTCCAGCCTCCTTGAGGATGGATTCCCAATTCACCATGAGTCGAAACGCTATCCGACGATTTTGCTGGGCATTTTACTGTTGTCTTGTGCAGCGTGTGACGCACTTTCAGTGCAAGAATTGACTAAACAACAGAAACAGACAAGGGACTTCGCGATGGGCCACCCATACTGCGAGTTCGAGTGCAAGAAGCTCGAGGCCTTGGGCCGGTCTCCTTGAGGATGGAGGTCCCGTCAAGTCTTCCGGACTCGCCCATCTGATCGTGCTCGGGCGAACTCTCTTTTCTCAGTCGCTGTGGACGCTTAAATACACAACCCAATTCATCTGATGTTTGAGTGTAGTCAAGGCAGTCAAGGGAGTTTCTTTCACTTACAAACCGACCCCTCGAACTCTTGAACTCCTCTCCACGTTCAGAGAAATGCTGAACGACGCAATGCGGATTTGCCTCAACGAGAACATCAGAGGACGGTTGAAGCTCAGGGACAGGATTTACAAGGAATTCCAAGAGAGATACGGAGTCATGTCCTGCTATCCATACGCGGTCGCGGAGATCGTGTGGTCCATCGTGAAGAAGCACAAGCGCTGGCATCGAAGACCATACGCGAGACGACTTATGTTCAAGATGGATGCCGCGAACTACTCGCTAAACTACTCGATACTATCACTGCCATTCAGGAAGGGAGAGGGGCGAATCCTAATCCCATTGCAATATGGCGAGTACCAGCGCTCGTTCTTGATGGACAAGAGTTTGAAGCGTGGCTCCGTTACGTTGACGGAGTCCTCAATTGTCATTGCCTTCTCCAAGGACGCGCCAGTCACGCAGCCAACTAGGAAGGTCGGCTAAGACCTCAACGAGAAATCAGTCGTCGGGAGCGACGGAACTTTGCACGATCTCTCAGAAGTGGCAAGGCTACACACAGTACGGAGTCAGGCGCTCCAGATTCTATGAAAGGCACCCTCACGATAGACGCCTCAAGAAGAAGTTCGCGTCCTCAAGAAGAGAAAGAGAGCGCGTCAGCCAAGTGCTACATAGGGTCTCGACGCTGATCGTCGAGAAGGCGAGGGCGAACAACGAAGCGATTGTCCTCGAGAGACTGAAAGGAATCAGGTACGCGCACAAGAAGGGGAACGGCGAGACAAAAGCGAGACGCAGGAGGATCGCTCTATGGTCGTTCAGGCAAGTTCAGGCAACTTCAGGCATACATCGATTACAAGGCCAAGTGGGCTGGAGTCCCCGTCGAGTACGTGCCTGCAGCATACACGTCAAAGACATGCCACGTATGCGGGTACATCAACAGGAAACTTAAGCTGACCGATAGGAGCTGGCAATGCCCCAACTGTGGTGCCAAGCTCGAACGCGACCCGAACTCCTCGATCAACATCGAGCGTCGCGGCAAAATAAGATGTCTGGGTGAGGCTCACTCAGGAGCGCGAGGCACGGATGAAGCGAAGGGGAACGAGACGACTAAGGCTCCAATCCTCCGAGCAGAAGCCCCGAAGCCAGGTCTACGCGAAGTCCAGTAGACTTGACAGAGCCTATAAAACTGTGGCCAGTGCATCCAGATTTGGAGAAAGCATTTTTATTCCGCGGGGAGCCAAAGTGGATTGTCTTTGTCGCAGACCGTGCCCGNNCCTGCTCCGCCTCCTAGAGAGCCGCTGCCTCCAGGGCAGGTTTGGGGGAAGAAGTTCGTAATCTACGCCGCGATGGGAGTCCAGCACATCGACCCAGCAAAATGGAAGCTCGAGGTCACGGGGCTTGTGAGTACGCCCTTGATTTTCGGCTACGATGAGATGATGAGCCTGCCCATGAAGAGCTACTCAAAATCATTTAATTGTGTTACCTCGTGGAGCATCGAGAAGCCCTTCTGGGAGGGAGTGCCCATAAAGTATCTAGCCGACGCAGCGCAGGTCAAGCCTGAGGCAAAGTGGGTGATGTTCCACTGCTACGACGGGTACACCGCGCCCATCCCCGTCGAGGACGCTCTGATGGAGGATTCCATAGTCGCGCTAAAGATGAATGGGAGGCCGCTCTTGCCGGAGCAGGGCTTCCCCGCGAGGCCGTTCATGCCGCACCTCTATGGGTGGAAGAGCGCAAAGTGGCTCGGCAAGATCGAGTTCATCCCGGAATACGTCGACGGATACTGGGAGGGCTACGGATACCACGAGCGGGGCGACGTCAACGAGGAGGAGCGTTTCAAGGGGGCGCACGGGCAGGGAGGGAAGCACTTTGCCCGAAGGGCGTTCGGCACCGCCTAGGCGCTCACCGTCGTCAAGTCCCTAGCAAGCCCTTCTGCGCGCGGTCCCCTTCGGGCCGGCGTCCATCGCGGATGGACCCCCACCTCCTCGCGACATGCTGGGCAATGACAAGGTTCGCGATGAGGAAGGCGCCTGTGAGGATCTTGTGGACGGTGGCGCCCCATGACCAGTATCCGATGAGGAAGAGGGGCGGGAACTCTACGAAGAACAGGCCCACGAGGATGGCGAGCGCGATGAGGACTTGAGACCTAAAGTCCAGCATGCCGATTCCCGACCTCCCCTACCTTGCGGCGCCCAGGCCTTAAAAAACGTCGCAGGGTGTGACGCGGCGCGGAACCCTGATATGTGAAGCGAAGGGCCGCCGTCGCGACGGCGTTTGCCCAAGCCATTCTCCTTCGAGGTAAGAGAGACCGACCTGATGGGCAGGGTCGGCGTGATGAGGATAGGGCAAAGGAGCTTCGAGACCCCCTGCCTTACACCCGTGATTCACCCTGTCTGGCGCGACATCACGCCTGCCCAGTTCAAGGCGATGGGGTTCGACATCCTCATGACGAACTCATACATCCTCTACAGGAGGAAACGCACGGAGGCGCTGGAGAAGGGCCTGCACGAGCTCATCGGCTTCGACGGGCTCCTCATGACCGACTCGGGCGGCTACCAGGTGCTGGAATACGGCGACACGGAGTTCACGCCCGAGGAGATCGCGGACTTCCAGTCAAAGATGGGGTCAGACCTGGCCGTGACCCTCGACAAGCCGACCGGGTATTCGAACTCTAGGGCCTATGCTAAAGAGACGATGGGAGAGAGCCTCCGTGCGGCCAAGGCCACGATCGACAAGTTTGGCGATTCTGAGACCATCTGGGTCGGCCCGATTCAGGGCGGCATCTTCGGCGACCTGGTGAGGGCGTCGGCCCGCGGCCTTGTCGAAGCGGGCTTCCAGATACTCGCACTTGGGAGCCCCGTGGAGCTCATGGAAGGCTACCTCTTCTCTCCCTTGGTCGAGATGATAATCAACGCGAAGAAGAGCATGCCCTACTCGATGCCCCTCCACCTCTTCGGGGCGGGGCACCCGCTCACGCTTCCACTCTCGGTGGCGCTGGGGTGCGACACGTTCGACTCCGCAAGCTACATGCTCTACGCGAAGAAGGAGCGGTACATGACCGAGAGGGGGACGCTTCAGCTCGACAGGATGACCTATCTGCCCTGCAGCTGCCCCGTCTGCAACGCGACGACCGTAAGCGACCTCCACGCGACGCCAAGAGAGGAACGGGTGAGGAAGATCGCGCTCCACAACCTCCACGTCCTCAGGGCTGACGTCCTCAGGTGCAAGGAAGCCATCTACGAGGGGCGCCTCTGGGACCTTGTGGAGGAGCGGGCCATGGCGCACACCAGCTCAGCAAAGGCCTTTCGCGCCCTCGCGCTCGATCACTCGGACTGGCTCGTAAAGTCGACTCGCTTGATGAAGCTGAGAGGGTTGATGATCAGGAGCCAGGAGGACACGAGGAGGCCGGAGCTCACGCTGGCGAGGGAGCACCTCGAGAAGGTGATGGCCAAGAGGACCTCCCGGAAGGCTGGGAAGACCGCCGTCCTCGTCCCGAGCTCGGCGCCCCCGCCGCTCACGAAGACCTCTGGGAAGATTCGCCATGTAAGGGGCCTGGACAAGGCCGACATCTACAGGATCAACCCGCAGCTCGGGCCTTACCCCGCGGAGCTGGAGTTCGTCTTCCCCTTCGCGCAGACGATGTCTGACAGGGAGGCGCCGGAGGCGGAAGTGAAGGCCTGCGTCAAGAGGCTCAGAGGGATGGGCTACGCGAGGGTCATTTTGGCCGGGCCGGCACGCGGCAAAGCCCCAAGCCGTCGAAAGAAGAAAAGGGCCCGCTAGGAATAGATTGCGCCGGACGGCCCGCCCTTGTCCTTCTCCTTCTGGGCAAGGCCCACGAGCTCCCTTTCGAGCTCCTCGGCTCCCTTGATGAGCGGCTCCGTGTTCACCTGAAGCGCGTATCGCCTCGCGATGAACTCCACCGCCGAGGCCGCGGCCCGGGGGTCGATCCTCTCTGTGTTCGAGTACGAGAGGATCGCGGCCGCGGGGTATCCGCGCATCTGGAATTGGTTGAGCATCACCGCGACTGGCCCTACGATCATCCGGCCCTCCTCGAGTACGGGCTCCGCCTCAAGGCCCCTGCCGTGCTCTCCCGCCTTCATTGCGTCGGTCAGGACGAGCCGATACTTTGAGTCGTCAACACGGAGCGACTCGTCCAATCCTCCTATCAGCGTGACCTCCTGGATCCCCGAACCCATTATCCACTGGCTCAGCTCGCGGAAAAACCTCGTCTCGTTCTCGCGCAGGGGAGGCACCTCGGCCTTTAGCAGCAGAAGGTCTCCGACGCCGTAAAGCTCGTAGGGCGTGGAGATCTCGTTCTTCACCGTAGAGGAGACCGCGGGCGCAAACTCCGAGTCGATGTAGCAGATCCTTCGCGCCTTGAGCTCCTGGATGAGAAACTTGACCGTCCAATACCCTGTGGCTCCGATGCCGTGGAAGCCGGCGATCAGGGCCTTGGCCTCCACCTTGCCCCGCCCGATGGACTCCGGCAGGATCCGGATGGACGAGTAGGGAGAAGGAAGGGCTGGCGAGGACATGTTTACGATTGCTTCGCCTCCTCGAAATGGAGGCCTTAAACCTTGGGTCGCGGTCTAAACCTTCGAGGCCAGCGAACGGCGCCTAGGCGCCAGCGAAGTATCTGTTGAGGAACTTGTCTTCTGAGACCTGATACCGGTACTTTCCGACTACGAGTTCGCCCTTTTTCCTCACTTCGTCGACGAACGCCGTTTCCGACTGGAGCTCGTCGATCAGCATCCCCTCCCTGGTCCTTAGGAAGGCCCATTCGCCCTCCTTCTTCTTGAAGCTCTTCCAGGGCAAGGCATCGAGAGTCCCTTCCAGCGCGCTCTTCTGCCTGATCGGCGCTGAGGCTCTCGCAGCCGGCTTGCTGGGGCGCTCGACTTTGGGCGGCACTTTGGTCTCCATCGTCACCGGAGGCGCCGCGTAGGCCGTCTTCTTCGCCATCAAAAGCTCCGTCTTTCTCCTTTGAAGGTCGGCAATCAGTCTGTCTAGTTCTTCGACCTTCGCGGCAATCCGCGCATCCTCGGAAGCGCTCGTGCTATCGCCGCGGGAGTCTTGAGCTTCAGACATCAGACATGCGGCTTTCGCGAAATCGGCACTTAAGGGTGTGGAATCTGACGCTCGCTCGTCTCTGGAGCCTCCGAAAACTCGACGCAACTCCACGTCGCTCAATCCAAACCCTTAAAGAGGGACTAACGGGCCGAAAAGCTCAGACGAATTTCACTAATGCAAGTAAAGGTCTTAGGCGCCGCTAGACAAGTGGGCCGCTCGGCGTTCCTGGTCTCGCACGGCAACTCAAACATCATCTTAGACTACGGGGCGCTCACCACGCGGGAGCCCGGCTTCCCGATGCACGTCCAGCCAAAGACGGTGGACGGCTTGGTGCTCAGCCACGCACACCTTGATCACTCTGGCGCGACGCCCGTCATGTTCCTAGGAGAGAACGTCAAGCTCCACTGCACCCCGGTCACAGCTGAGCTCTCCAATCTGCTCATCGAGGATTTCATCAAGATCTCCGGCCCGTACCTTCCCTTCGAGTTCATCGACCTCATGGCCATGAACAAGCACACGGTGAACCACAACTACAAAGAGTCGTTCCAGATCAAAGACTTCACCGTCACATTCTACGACGCAGGCCACATACCCGGGTCGTGCGTCATCGCGGTGGAGGCGGGGAACAAGAGGCTGCTTTACACGGGGGACATCAACGGGTCGGAGACCAACCTGCTCCACTCGTCATCAAGAGAGCTCGGCGAGGCCAACATGGTGATAACCGAGAGCACTTACGCGACGGCAGACCACCCCAGCAGGGTTCAGGTAGAGAGGGACTTTGTCGACTACGCGAACTCGATAATCGAGAGGGGAGGCTCGCTGCTGGCCCCGGCGTTCTCCGTCGGGAGGGCGCAGGAGCTCGCGATGACGCTCCACAAGCACGGGTTCAAGCACCCCATCTTCATGGACGGGATGGCACTAAAGGTCAACGAGATACTGATACGCAACCAGGAGTCCCTTCGCGACCCCGTCGAGTTCAGGCGGACGCTCGAGCACATTGAGCGCGTAACCGGCTGGAGCCAGAGGCGGGGCGTAATCAACAGACCCGGAGCTATCATTGCGCCCGCAGGCATGCTCGTGGGAGGCGCGTCGATCTTCTACAACGAGCGGTTGTCAATGAGCGAGAAGAACGGAATCGCGATAGTCAGCTTCCAGGTGCCCGGGACACCCGGCCGCACCCTGATCGACAAGGGCCTCACCCTGATAGCAGGTAAGCCGGTGAAGGTCAGGGCCGAGGTGAGGCGGTTCGACTTTTCCTCTCACAGCGGGAAGGCCGAGCTCCACAGCGACCTGAGGGCGATAAAGGGCTCTCCGAAGTTCATGACCGTGCATGGCGAGGAGGAGAGCTGCGTCCAGCTGGCGGCGGACTTGCAGGTGGAACTCGGACTCGAGGCGCTGGCCCCACGCGTCGGAGAAGTCTACGACGTCTGAAGGGTGTAGCCGATTGCCTGACGTTGGGACCGAAGCCGGTCTGCCGGGAACCCCGCCTCCGAAAGCGGGCGTACCCGAAGAAGAGCCCTCAGCCAGCATGCTCGGGACTCTCAAGACCCTCGTCTTCATCGTCGGGATACAGCTTTTCGCGCTCTACATAACCAAAGTCAACGGCCCGGTCGTCGCGGCGAGCGGATACTCCTACGCTCCGGCGGGCACATCCTCCACGGGGTCCATCACCAACGTGCTCATCCTCATCGTATTCGTGTTCGCGGTGACCCTGGCCGCCGTCTGGCTCGCACGGAGGCGGAGGGTAAAGATCTTCATGGCGGTGGTCCTCATAGGCACCGGCCTTGCTCTGTTCTTGCTCACCCTGCTCACGTCGATAGACATCACCTCAAGCTACCTCGACGCGAACACTTCGCTCTATCTCTCGTTGGCTTTCGCCTCCGCGACGCTAGTGGTGCTCGCGCTGGTCACCTTGCATCGCATCCCCGCCTGGTCGGCCCTCGCGCTGACAGGTCTACTTTCCGCCGAGGTAGGGAGCTACTTCGCCTCAACGATTCCCATCCTGACCGCCCTCCTGCTGCCCATCGCTTTCTCTCTCTACGACATCTACACCGTTTTCCGAGGGCCCCTCAGGACGCTTGTGACCACCCTTCCATCCGAGACTCTGAGTGCGATATCGTCAAAGATAGGGGACTTTTCGATCGGTACGGGGGACACCGTCTTTTACGCAATGATCCCTGCGCTCGCCTACTACCAGTTCAGCGCGCTGACGCCGGCGCTTTCTTCGCTAGTGGCCGTGGACATCGGCGTGGTGATAACCCTGTATCTGTTGAGCAAGGCCAAGCTTCTGCCCGGGCTGCCCATCCCGATGTTCTTGGGGCTAGCCGTGGTCTTGGCTTTTTACATCGGCTAGAAGTCGATGATGGGCGTCTTCAGGCCCTTTGTCATCGCAGTCGCCTCGTCAGCAGTGGTGACGAAGGTGTAGAGCGCTTTTGGTGTCCTAAGCTTCAGCTTGACGCTGTCGCCCTTGCCCTTTACCACCCTGATCTCGGTGGCCTTCTCGATTAGGGTCGCAGCTTCTTCCTTCGACCGGATTTGGAGCGGCATTGTCTGGTTCCGATTCCAGCCCCAAACGGAGAGATATATTATTGCTCCCTTTCCACATGCAATCTGGATGAATACGAGAGCGTCCCCTCTCCAAATGCGATGACAGCGCCACCTTCAACGAGCAGGAGGCAAGGGAAGGCCAGGCAGCGCAAGTTGTCCGCCGTGATCCTTGCTGCTGGCGTGGCCTCCCGGTTCTCGGGGACCAAGCAACTCGCAGAAATCGGTGGGAAGGCGCTCATCCGAAGGGTCATCGACGCCATTCCCGAGGAGGAGGTCAGGGAGATAGTCGTAGTCCTTGGGCACGATGCCGCTTCCATTTCGAGTTCTCTAGACGAGAAGGGCTTGAGAATCGTTGTCAACAGAAATTACCGAGACGGGATGAGTAGTTCGATAAGGGCAGGGATCTTTGCCCTAGCCGGCGGCTCTCAGGGAGCGATGCTCCTTCTGGCGGACCAGCCGTTCATCACCAAGGCGCTCATAAGGCGAATGATCAAGCTCTTCGAGGCCGAATCTGCGAAGGCGAGGATAGTCGCGATAGCTCACGGAGACGTCGTTTCTCCGCCTGCCATATTCTCTAGGAAGTACTTCCGAGAGTTAGCAGCCTTGGGCGGGGACCAAGGCGCAAAGTTCGTCATCCTGAGACACTCCGGCGAGGTCTCGCTCGTCAAGGTCAGGTCAAAGGCCGTCTTCGCGGACGTCGACACACGCGCCGACCTTGCAGCAGTTCGCAGGCTACTCCTCGAGGCTGGAAAAACCAGGTAGCAGATGCGCCGAGACCCTCTGGCCCTTTCTCAGGCGCGGGCTCTCACCGGAGACCAAGGTGTAGGCATTCCTCGACACCAGGAAGCTGACCTTCTCTGTCTCACCACTAGAGGGCATCGCGAGTAGGTCGTCTCCGGACTTCGCCAACCGAAGGTAGACGACCTGGTCGAAGGCCTTGAACTTGCCCGTGGCCTCCCAGTCCTCGGCTATGGTCGCGGGTACCGCAGGAGGCGCCTCGAATCCTCTGCCAAGGTGATGCCTGATGAGCGGGTACCCGAACACGATGAACGCGTTCAAGGCGCCTTGGATGGGCCCGGGAAGGATGACGACCGGCTTTCCACCCACCACCGCGAACCCCATCACCCTGCCTCGGTGCACCTTGACCCCGTGGACCAAGGCCGTGGTCCGCTTGCCGAAGGCCATTATGGCTGATTCCACCAGGTCGGGCTCGCCGACGGACGAGCCCGCGAGCGTAAGCACGATGTCGCTCTTCTTCAGCGCGTCCTTCAAAGCCCGAGACAAGGCCACCTTGTCGTCTGGCACTATGGGACACGTCAGCGCGATCCCCCCTGCCTCCTCGACAAGGTGCCGCAGCAACATGCTGTGCGACTCGACGACCTTGCCGCGTTGCCGGTCGCCTATGTCCGCCGTAAGCTCCGTGCCGGTTGGAATTATCGCAACGGTCGGCTTTGAGAACGCGACGACCCTCTCGACATGCAGCGAGGCAAGAAGGACCAGGTCTTGCGCCTTGAGGGTCTTGCCAGCTCGAAGTAGAAGGTCACCCCTCCTCACGTCAGCGCCAGCGGGGTAGACATATTCTCCTCGCTCGACCCTCCGGCTGACCTCTATCTTGCCTCCGTTGTCATTGGCCTCCTCGAAGGGGACGACCGCGTCAGCTCCGATGGGAAGGTATCCGCCTGTCGCCACTTTCATCGCTTGCCCCCCACTCAATTTTTCCTTTGGGAAGAGGCCCAGCCGATCTGCGCCTGGCCTCAGGGTGAAAATGGCTGGAGATTCACGGGTCGCGCTCCGCGTCGTCGCTGAGGCTATCGCGAAGCCGTCGAAATGCGAGACGTCGTTCTTCGGCGAGTCTTCTCTCGCCACGACGTCGGTGGCCAAGACTCTCCCGTACGCTTCCCTGACGTCGACGACCTGACGTCGCGCCCTTGGGCCTACAGCATGCGAGAGGGAGGCAAGTGCGTCGTGGAGGGACGTGTATCGAAATTCGCCCGGCAATTGGCGCCTGCATCGCCCGGCCGCTTGGCTAAATCCCTATGCTACGACGAGCGTGAACCCCGCTTCTTTGTGTTGGATTTGGCTCTTGACGACCTGGAGCCTAACGGAAGGCCTTCGACCCAGACCTCGCTCCCGTCTGCGAGTCTCTCGCGCTTCCAGATGGGGGCTTCGTGCTTTATGGCCTCGACGGCGAATCTGCAGGCTTCAAAGGCCTCTGCCCGATGGGGGGACGAGACCGCGATCGCGACGCTGACGTCCCCGACCATAAGGCTGCCCACCCTGTGGATTATCGTCACGCCGGTTGTCGCCGGCCACCTCCGCTTAACCTCCGACTCCGTTTTGGCGAGGCTCTTCTCCGCCATGGACTCATAGGCCTCGTACTCGATCCTGTCGACCTTGCCCGCCTCGCTGTTGTCTCTGACCGTGCCCAGAAACAGCGCGACCGCCCCCGCGCCAGTGTCGGCGACCGATTTCAGCAGCCAGGCGGGGTCGATCCTGGCCCGCGTGAGCCTTGGACGACTCCTCTTCGGCAATCAGCCACCAGCCACAGGCGGGAGGAAGGCCACCGTGTCTCCATCGGCTAGGGCGTCGTCCTCTCTGGCAACTTCCTCGTTCACCGCGATCCGCATCGACGTAGACATGGCTTCGAGCCCTCTGTGGGCCTTCGCAGACTCTCGAAGCAGCGTCCTTACCGAGGACGGGTTAGGGAGGGAGATGCTTTCTCCTCCAGTGCCGGCCGCTTCCCTGGCCTGGCCGAAGTAGAGCACCTTCACGCGAATCGACAAACCGGCCCTCAACCACCGATCGTGTGCATCGGCCTGACGTGTCTTACCTCGACCTTGTTCTCCATCAGGCTCCCGACCCCTTCGAACTTCTGCCAGAACGCCTTCCTTATCGATTCCTCTATGGCCTCGTCCGAGGCTCCCCCTCGCAACAGATGCTTGAGGTCGTATTCTGCCACGCTGAATAGACAGGGGACGAGGTTCCCGTTCGCCTTTAGTCGGATCCTGTCGCAGTCGCCGCAGAAGGGCTTGGACATCGAGGTGATCGTCCCGATGTGGCCGCTGGAGCCGTCCTTGAACCTGTAGTTGGTGGAGGTCGCGCCGTGCTCCTTCTCGAGCGGTTCGAGGGGNNATCCCGGAGATCGTCTCGGCTATCTCGCTGCCGGGGACGACCATCCCAGTGTCCCAGAACTTGGTCCCGTCGAACGGCATGTACTCGATGAATCTGACCACCCTGTTGCCGTCATGGGCCATCTTGGCAAAGTCCAGAATCTCGGCCTCGTTGCAGCCGCGCGTCACGACGCAGTTGATCTTGATTGGGCTGAGGCCTACCCTCTCGGCCTCTTCTATGCCCTCCATAACCCTCCAGAACATCTCCTTCGTCCCTGTGATCTCGTCGTATAGCTCAGGCTTCAGGCTGTGCACGCTCACGGTGACGCCCTTGAGGCCGTTGGCCTTCAGCACGGCGGCCTTCTCCTTGAGGAGGGCGCCGTTGGTGGTCATCGCGACGCTGCTTATCCCCCTCACCTTGGCGAGCATCCCGACGAGCTTCTCGACCTCCTTCCTGACGAGCGGCTCCCCACCGCTTACGCGGACCTTCTGGACGCCCAACGTCGCGAGTATACCCGTGACCCGTGTGAGCTCCTCGAAGGTCAGGACTTCCGAGTTGTCGAGCCAGACCGGCTTTTCCGGCATGCAAAAGTCGCACCGGAAGTTACACCGGTCGGTGACAGAGATCCTCAGCTTGCTGGCGAGGCGGCCGAACGAGTCGGAGAGCCCCTCAGAGGGGACCGCGCGCTGTTCCTGCGGGAGTTGCGGGCGAAAACCCAACCTTTTCAGCGCAAAAAACCTCCGGGGCTCTCTTAAGCGTTTCATCGTGCTTCGAAGAGTTTTATAGGATTTGCAAATCGCGTTCGTGCATCAAAGGGAGGTTAGATTTCACGAAACTCGAAGAGGGGCTGGGGGGCTGGAGGAGGACGCACTACTCTATCCAGATTACCCCAGAGCTCGACGGCAAGATGGTCACGGTCTTCGGGTGGGTGAGCAGCATCAGGACCCAGGGCGGTATCGTATTCATCATGCTGACGGACAGAGACGGGAACATCCAGGTCACGGTGAATAAGGGAAAGGCAAGCAAGGATACGCTGGCGAAGGTCGAAGCGCTCAAACCCCACAGCAGCATCGGCGTGCAAGGGGTCGTCAAGGCGATGACAAAGGCGCCTGGAGGGGCGGAGGTCGTCCCAGAGGAGATCAAGGTGTTGAGCATCGCTACTGAGACGCCGTCCTTCAGCGTGTACGGCGGCGAGACGCCGTCGCTCGACAAGAGGCTTGACATACGCGCGGTCGACCTTAGAAGGGAAAAAGCGCAGGCGACGTTCAAGATCCAGCGGGAAGTCCTTTCGTCAGTCAGGGAATTCCTCTCTGGCAAGGGATACCTCGAGGTCAGGACGCCCAAGCTCATCTCAACGGCCACCGAGGGCGGGGCTTCGCTCTTCTCGGTGCTCTACTACAACAGGCCCTCCTTCCTCGCGCAGAGCCCGCAGCTCTACAAAGAGGAGCTCGTGCTGGCGTTCGAGAAGGTCTACGAGATAGGCCCCGCTTTCCGGGCAGAAGAGTCGAGGACCCAGCGGCACCTG
The DNA here is from genome assembly GCA_003135575.1 of Nitrososphaerota archaeon. Classification (GTDB taxonomy): domain Archaea; phylum Thermoproteota; class Nitrososphaeria; order Nitrososphaerales; family Gagatemarchaeaceae; genus Gagatemarchaeum. The sequence continues at coordinate 808 of PLCG01000070.1, read as the reverse complement.
AGCGAGATCACCTCCATCGACATCGAGGAGGCGTTCGTCGATTACAACGACGTCATGGACACGCTCGAGGCCCTCCTAAGGCACGTCGTTGGGTCCGTCAAGGACTCATGCTCCAAGGACCTCGAGACGCTGGGACACCCTTCTCCGTCGCTCCCGGGCAAGTTCGAGCGCTTGCGCTATGCCGATGTCGTCAAGCACCTGAGCGGCGCGGGAGAGGACTTGAGCTGGGGAGACGACCTCACTGGCCCGGCGATCGAGAAGCTTGGGAAGGAGCACCCCTCGTTCTACTTCATCACCGATTGGCCCACACAGACCAAGCCCTTCTACATCAAGCCCAAAGATGACGAGCCCAAGCTCAGCGAGGCCTTCGACCTCATGCACGGCCCTCTTGNNCAAGAGGCTGAAGGAGCAGAAGCTGAAGCCCCAAGCCTTCGAGCATCACCTGAAGGTCTTCGACTACGGGATGCCCCCGCACGCGGGGTTCGGACTGGGGATGGAGAGGCTCACGATGGTCCTGGCGGGTGAAGAGAACATCCGGGAAGTGACGCTGTATCCCCGGGACAAACTGCGACTAACCCCCTAAGCCACGGACGTAACCAATGATGTCTGAAGGGAGCGCCTTTTTTACCCGCAAGATGGACGGCAAACTCCTCGTTGTCCCGTAGGTCGAAGAC
>PLCG01000070.1:0-129 GCA_003135575.1 Nitrososphaerota archaeon | reverse complement strand
GCGCACGGAGCTCTCGTCTATCCTAGAATACTTCGCGGCCCTCGACAAGGTAAAAGTCCCCAAGAACCTTCCGAAACTGACGTCGCCGAGCGGCGGCCAGAGGCAGGACGTGGTCAGGCCTTCCAAGCC
>PLCG01000036.1 GCA_003135575.1 Nitrososphaerota archaeon | reverse complement strand
CTGGCTTCGAGGCCGTCCATCAAGGAGAGCAGCTGGCTGACGACCCTCCTCTCGACTTCTCCGGTCACCTCCTCGCGCTTCGGAGCTATCGAGTCAATCTCGTCGATGAAGATGATGGTGGGTGCCTTCTCCTTTGCCTCCTTGAATATCTCCCTGAGCTTTGCCTCAGACTCACCGTAGAACTTGCTCATAATCTCCGGACCGCCTATCGGGATGAAGTGAGCGTTGCTTTCAGTTGACACAGCCTTCGCCAGGAGCGTCTTGCCTGTTCCCGGAGGACCGTAGAGGAGGACTCCCTTCGGTGCCTCGACGCCCAACTTCTCAAAGATCTCCGGATGTCTCAGGGGGAGCTCGATCGTCTCCCTTACTTTACGGATCTCGTCTTTTATCCCACCGATATCTTCGTAATTTACCTGTGGTATTCCCCTTTGAGCTTCGCCCTTCGCCGAGATGACGAAGACCGTTTTCTGAGTTATCAGGGCTGCCTCTGCGACCGGACTCACTCCAGTGACCTGGAAGGTAAGCCTCCCACCGAAGTAGGGTATCATCACGTTGTCCCCCTTCGTCACCGGGATCCCCTCGAGGGCATCCGCAAAGTATCTCGCGTCGATGGGCGGTGCCTGCTCGAGTGGAGCGACCACAACCCTCTCCGCCGGCGGGGCCTTGACCTTCTTTACGCTGACCGTGTCACCGATGGCGACGCCGGCGTTGTTCCTGACGAGGCCGTCGATCCTTCCTATTCCTCTGCCCTCGTCCGAGGGGTACAGAGGGAGGCACTTGGCGACTGTCCGTCCCTTTCCCTTGATCTCGATCACGTCTCCCGTGGACGCGGCTAGCGCGTCCATCGCGTCATAGTCTAGCCTGACCACGCCACGACCCACATCGCGAGTGTATGCCTCGAGAACCTTGAGCTGGACTTCCGGCTGGCTCACGCCTTTTTCACTGTTAGACAATCTCTATTCTCCTTTACCTCCTAATAGGCTTCTCCGTCAGCTTTCTGTCACTACCAGGGGCTTACGAATGCTAGCCTAGATGGCGTCTCTCATGAGCGCTAACTTGACGAGCTCTCTGACTTGGTGTTAACCCTCGGATCGTGCTTGGACGCCTTCAGAAAACTGAACTAGCGTCGACGCAATCTGGGTTGTTGTCTGCTTTGCGTGGGTTTTGCATGCATAGCGTTGGCTTCTTAGCCATGAGCGCCTTCGCTCTTCCCCCTTCTTTCGTTCGGCGTGCCTTTTCGAAGGCATATATGTCGCAGTCTCATCAAGCAACCATATGGCGAAGAAAAAAGCAAAGAATCCTTCGAGGAAGGCCAAGAAGACGGCCGCAAAGCGAACTGTTGTCAAGAAGAAGGAAGCCGCACAACCAGCTGCTGCTCCTGCCACTCCACAACCTGCTACTAAATCACTCCCCGATGTCCACTTACCCTATCGCTAAGTGAGCTTCCCGTTCGCGCCAACGTCCTCTCAATTAGTCTCATAATAAGACCGCAAGAGGCGAGACCGCTAACCGCAATCATTCGCTTTCCTGCCGGGCAGAAGAGAAGCCTTCGGCTATGTCGTCAACGCGCACGTTGGGGGAAAGCAGGCCGCTTGGAGTGTCCTTCGATATTCCGTTCTATTAGTTGACCTATGTCACCTCTTCTAACCAACAAAAGTGGGAAGCGGACCGTTACCGCTCTAGGAACCCCAGGATGTCGTTGTACTCGACCGACGAGCGCCTTACTTGGTTGTCTTTCGCTTGGTAACTTTCTTGTTTGCTTTCTTCGCTTTCGCCATGTGATTGCACGCCTTCACCTTCGCTTAAATTCCTTCCTGCTCGCTGGCGGCTCTCAAATCCTCGGTTGGTCGAGCGCCCCCTCTGCGCATATGTCGACTGCGGGCTTCGCGGCAACGGGATCCTGAACTAACTAAGGAAGAAAGGCGCCAGGAAACCCTAGCGCTTCGACCTTTTACTTTCTCGCTGAACGTGCTATGAGTCAGTTTTAGCCGCGTCCGAGAAGAAGAGGAGCGGAGGGGAGGTTCCCACTTTCGCGGGTCCCAAGCCCCTCACGGTTTCCATTCTTGCTCTTACGATGTGCTTTCCGTCGATCCTTCCATCGAGGGGAGCCCAGAGGGAATCTCTGGGAACTTCTCCTTCATCCTGCTTTCGGCGACTGCTGCAGCCTCTGCAAGTACCTTCTCTGCGTCCTCGTTGGCAGCCTCGAAGTTCAGATTGTATCCTCCCACTGTGCCCGCATCCACTAGGATGCTGCTCAGCAGGCCAGATATCTCTCCGATTTCGCCTTCTGCCTCCGGTAGGACGCTCACAAGTCCCTGCCTTACGCTGCGAATCACTGACATTGCTGGGGTGAGGGTGACGACGATGTCGCCCAGCTCGGTGATCGTGTTCAGCCGCAGGGTTATCTGCTCGAGAGCCAGTTTGGCCTGTGTGACCATCCTGTTCATCTTCCTGATCTCTGCGAGTTCGTTCGCATAGACCGAAGCATGCTGTGAGTCGTGCTTCTGGATAGATGACACGATCTTGTTGAAGATCGAGGCGTCTCTTTCCCTGAGCTTAGACGAGGTTGCATCGAGTTTCGCGACTTGCACCTGAATCTGCCTTACTGCCAGGTCCAGCCTCGGCTTGAGGGGACCAGGGTTCTTAACAGATTCACGTACTCGTGACGTGATTCCGGCATTGTTTGACTTCTCCCACTTGCTTGCGAATTGGGACATATTGACTCGCTGGTTCAATGTGCATGACCCGTCTTCTTATGCCGGATGTCACCGAGTAACCAGTCACCGCGGTGAATAGCTTGGCAGTTAATCACGGAGCAAGGGGAATGAGCCTCGCCGACGACTCGAGCGAGCTCGTGGTCGGCCTGCAGGGCTTCGGCCTGACCGAATACGAGTCCCGGGTCTACTACGCCCTCCTCTCTAACGGTGCTTGCACGGTGAACCAGATCCAATACGCATCTGGCGTCCCCCGGACGAAGGTCTACCAGGTCTCCCAGCAGCTCACGAGGAAGGGGCTCCTCAGAGAGGTCGAGGGCGGCAAGCCGGCGAAGTTCGAGGCGCAGCCCCCGGAGGTCCTCCATTCGATCCTCGTCGAGAGGGAGCGCAAGGTCAGGTCGCTCCGCAAGTCGATGGTCGCCCTCAAGAAGGTGAGGGAGAAGAACATCAATCCGGGCGACGTCATGGAGGAGAGGTTCCTCTCGCTCGGCTCGCAGAGCCTCCTCATGAAGCTCAAGGAATCGATACTAAAGGCGGAGAAGGAGGTCAAGTGCATAGTCGACAACTGGGGCCTCCACCTCATTCAGGAGTGCATAGAGGAGGTGGAGAGCGCGTGCAGACACGACGCCGACGTGAGGATAGTCTCGTCGCTCACGGAGACGGTGCCGGAGTTCCCGTTCTCCTCCCCCAGGCTCAAGCTAAAGTTCGGGAGGCACTTTGTGGCGAAGAGCGTCTTCGTCATCGACAATTCGGAGCTGATCATAGTCAACAGCCAGACGGGGAGGGGCTACCAGATCCTGCAGAGCGAGCTGAGGAGCGCCATCGGCGACGAGTTCTTCGAGAGCCTTTGGAAGAACTCCACGAGCAGCAGGGCCGTCTCGTCGCTCCAGCTTGTGGACGGGCTGCCGTTCTTCGTCGACCCCCTCCAGATGAAGGACCTCTTCATCGAGGCCGTGGCGCGGGTCGTGAAGGACGAGGGCACCATAGAGGGGATAGGGGAGGCGCTGGTCGGCCTCCTTGAGACTCGCGTCTCCTCGAAGCTGACACACCAACCACTGGACGCCACGGTCAAGTTCATGCTCGCGATGATGCGGGAGGAGCTCGGCGACGAGGTCACCTCGACGGAGTACGACCCTCTCACCAAGATAGCAAGGATCGAGCTCCCGGACAACCAGGGTTCGGTCCCCGGCTCCACGTGGTACTTTGCGCTCGCGGGCCTGCTCAAGAGGACAGGCACAGCCAACGAGCTCCTGCAGGTCGCCGCCTTCCCCGAGACCAGGAGCCGAATAATCCAGAGACGGTTCGCCGGCGTCCGCCGGTGACAAAGGGCGACCGAAATCTTAGATAGCGACGAGAGCGACGCGGGTCCCAGCCCATGGCGACGAGCAAGGACACGGTCCGGGTAGCTTTCGTCTCCGACGTGCACTCGAACTTGGAGGCGCTGGAGGCGGTGCTCGACGAGGTGGGGAAGCTCAAGGTCTATTGCTGCGGCGACATCGTCGGCTACGGCGCCTCGCCCAACGAGGTCGTGCGCCTCCTCAGTCAAGTGAAGGCGACATGTGTCCTCGGGAACCATGACCAAGCCGCGATCAGCGGCGACGTGGGCGACTTCAACGCAAGGGCGGCGATGGCGGCGGTGTGGACGTCGAAGCACATCACGGACGAGAGCCGGGCGTTTCTTGGGTCCCTCCCCCGGGAGGTCTCGACCGAGATAGGAGGAAAGAGGCTCTACATGGCCCACGGGTCCCCGGACGACAACATGTGGGAGTATGTCCTGCCCTCGACGCATACTGACCTCTTCGATTACTACCTCAAGAAGGTGAACGCCGACGTGATGGCGTTGGGGCACACGCACCTCGCCTTTGAGTGGCGGGGCGACGACGGCGGCCTCGTGTTCAACCCGGGGTCGGTCGGACAGCCGCGCACCGGGGACCGGAGGGCGTCGTTCGCGATCCTCAGCGTAGGAACTGACGAGCCATCAAGAGCGGATGTGGAGCTGAGGCAGGTGGAATACGACATCGAGAAGGCGGCTAAGAAGATTCTAGAGTCAGGACTTCCGCCGTCCCTTGCTAGCCAGCTCTTTTCCGGCGAGTAGCCCGCCCGAGACGTCGAGATATATCGGCCTCCCGTCCAGCTCGTCCTCTTCCCATTCTTCTCCCTCCGTGCGGTCGGAGAGCACCTCGACCTCCTTGACGCGCACCAGGAACGCAAGGTGCTTCTTCAGAGGCGCGAGCATCGACACCATCTCCTCGTCGAGCCCTGCTACCCTCGCCTTCGCCAGCACCGCCGCCGGCGAATAGCCACGCTTCTTGCGGAGGGCCTGGAGTCTTCTGGCGACGTCTCTCTCTACACCCTCGGCCATCAGCTTGTCGTCCCTCACCTTCTCGATGGCGACGATGGTCTCTCCCCTCGCGGCGGCCTCCCAGTCGCCGGTTCCCCTGAAGTTGAACTCCATGGCCGAGACGGGCACCTCCAGCTTGTCCCCCTTCGCTGTCGTGAGCTTGATGGGTTTGCCGCCCCTGTAGGTCTCCCACGCCTCGTCCCCCTCGAGGACCCTGAGCCGGGTGAGGACGTCGTTGGTCTTCTCTTTGAAGTTGGCGCCGATCTGCGACCTGTTCGGCGTGAGCGTGACGGAGACGGGCAGCGAGGACACCTTGGTCGCGAAGGAGACCTTCTTCACGTTGCAGAGGAGCGATATCAGCTTCTGCGCGCGCTTCATCTTCGCGGCCCTTTCTGGAGGGACGTAGACCTCCATGCTCCTCAGCGGCCACCGCCTCTTGAGCTTGGCCTTCTCTCTCGCGGAGTTGCAGGCCCCCTCGACCATCAGAGCGAACTCCACGGCCTCGCTCTCGGCCTTTGCGGCCTTGGGGAGCGCGAACTTGGGAAGGTCCTGGAGCAGCATCGGCGTCTTCCATCCGCCCCGCATGAAGACCTCCTGGTGGAGGTATTCGGTGAGGAATGGAGTCACCGGGTGCAGGAGGATGTCCACCGTAGACAGCGCCTGCCCGAGGACCGCGAATATCGCGAGCCTCCTTGCCTTCTCCTTCGGGGTGTCGTTCCAGAGCTCGCTCCTCACCATCCTAACGTAGCCTTGGCTCACGACCTCGACGATCTGGTGCTCGAGCTCCTTGCACGCCTCGTTGTATCTGCCCGTCCCGTAGGCCTTTCTGACGGAGGCCACAGCCTGGTCCAGGTTGTAAAGTACCCAGAGATCGACCTGGGTCAGGAGCTTCTTCCCCATCGCCCATCGCACGGTGTGTTTGCGAGGGTCGAACCCGTCCTGCTCCCCATTCTGCTGCAGATAGACGTGCAGGTGGTAGAGCGTGTTGAGCACCTGGTAGGGCCTTCCGGTCATCTCCTTGGTGTCCAAGCTCAGCGCGTCGATCGGCGAGCTCTTCCACATGATGTAGTACCTCAACAGGTCGACTGAGCCGTTGTTGAGCATCTCGAGAGCGTCGAGCACGTTCCCGAGGCTCTTGCTCATCTTCCTGCCCTTCTCGTCGAGCACGTGCCCCTGGAAGAGGAAGGCCTTGTAGGGAGAGACTGGCTTGTCCTCGTAGACGACGTTCAGGACGAGCATGGTGTAGGCCCATCCGCGCGTCTGGTCGATCCCCTCGGTGAGGTGCTCGACGGGGACTAGGGCCTTCCTCTCGGCGTCGGTGAACGCGGCCAACGGGGCGGAGCCGCTGTTGTGCCAGGTGTCAAGGACGAAAGGCTCCCTCCTGCAGTCGCCGCCGCACTTTGGGCACTTGAGGACGATCCTGTCTATCCACGGCCTGTGGAGCTCAAAGTCCTTGCCGTCGGGGAGCTGCTTCGCCTTTTCCACGATGCTGCGCCGCGAGAAGGCGGGGACCTTCTCCTTGCACTCTACGCACACCCAGATCGGGAGTGGGGTGCCCCACACTCTCTCCCTCGAGATGCACCAAGGAGGAGACTGCTTGAGGAACTCGACGAACCTGTTCCTCGGCTGGTCGAAGTAGTACTCTACCTTATCGGCGGCCCCGACGAGCTTGTCCTTGACCCGGTCTATCCAGTAGAAGTACTCCCTCCTGGCGACCCACACAAGCCTATGCCCCGAGCGCCAGCACGTGGGGTACTCGTGCTCCAGCCTTCCCTCGTTCACGAGCTTCCCTGTCTCCGCGAGGAGCTTGGAGACGACCTTGTCCGCGTCCCGGACGAAGAGGCCTGCGAACTTGCCTGCATCCTCAGTGAACCTGACCCTGTCGTCTATCGGGGCGAAGACCGGCACGCCGCGCCTGGTCGCGACCTGGAAGTCCTCCTCTCCGTTGGCCGGAGATAGGTGCACCAGCCCGGTGCCCGTCTGCGTGTCGACGAACTCTTCGGCGACGACCTTGTGGATCTTTCCCTGGGCGTGGAGGCGCTCGAGCCCGGGTATCAGCTTGAGGAGGGGGTGCTCGTAGGAGACGCCATCGAGGTCCTTGCCCTTCACCACTTTCACGGTGTCGCCGAATTCAAGGCCCAGCTCCCTCGCGAGGGCGGCCTTCCTTTCCTCGCCGACCACCCAGGTCTCCGCTCCTACCTTCACGTAGGCGTAGTTCGCGTCAGGCTTGACGCCCACCATCTCGTCGGTGACGATGGTGAACGGCATCGTGGTCCAGATGACGAGGAAGCTCCCGTCCGACGCCCTCACCGTATAGTAAAGACTCGGGTCCTCGAGAGTCTCGTAGCCGAGCACGGCCTCTGCGTGGCTCAGCGAGGTCATGCAGCTCGGGCAATAGGGGACGACCTTGTAACCCTCCCCGAGTATCCCTTTCTCCCAGGCGCGCTCGAGGAACTTCCACTCTCGCTCGATGTAGCTGTCGCGATAGGTCATGTACGCCTTTGAGTGGTCCAGTAGAAGGCCCAGCAGGTCGTCCGCTTCCTCCCAGGACTTGAGGTACTTGCCGAATCTGCGTTTGCAGGCTTCGACGAGCTTCTCCTCGCCAATCTGCTTGAGATCCTCCCACTTGTTTCCAGAGAGCCCGAGCTCCTTCTCGGCCTGAAGCTCCACGGGGAGCCCCTGGCAGTCCCAGCCTGCCCGGAAGACGACGTTCTCCTTGAGGAGCAGGGTGGCGTATCGGTACCAGAGGTCCTTCATGATGCGGCCGCGTATGTGCCCTATGTGGGGGACGCCGTTGAGAGTGGGCGGGCCCTCGACATAGCCCACCGGGGGCTTCTTTCCCATCGCCTTGGAGATGGTTTTGATGAAGTCAGCGTC
>PLCG01000097.1 GCA_003135575.1 Nitrososphaerota archaeon | reverse complement strand
TCGACGAGGTGATCACCGGCTTTCGCGTCGGTCGCGGCGGCGCGCAGGCGCGCTTCGCCATCACGCCGGATCTGTCGATCTTCGGCAAGGTCGTGGGTGGTGGGCTCCCGCTCGCGGCGATCGGGGGTCCCGCCGCGCTCATGGACCAACTCGCGCCGCTCGGTCCGGTGTACCAAGCGGGCACGCTGTCGGGGAACCCGCTGGCGACCGCAGCCGGCCTCGCGGTGCTGGCGCAGCTCGATGCCGGCGCGTACGACGCGCTCGAAGCCACCGCCGAGCGGCTGGCCGCCGGTCTGCGTCGCGCATTTGCCGAGGTCGGCATCGCCGCGCAAGTGACGCGGGCCTTCACCCTCGTCGGCCTGTTCTTCGCGGGGACGCTCACCTCGATGGGGTCACTCGCCCTCAACAGCTACCTCGAGATGGACGTCGACGCCAAGATGAAGAGGACGCGAAACAGGCCTCTCCCGGGTCAGAGGATCCTCCAGCCCAAGAGGGCACTCGCGTTCGGGCTCTCCCTCGTTGCCATAGGCCTGGTCATCTCCTGGTTTACGCTAACACCGCTCGCGACCTTGTTCATAGGCCTCGGCTCGCTGGTCTACGTGCAGGTATACACCGTCTGGCTCAAGCCTAGGACCACCTGGAACATCGTCCTCGGTGGATTCGCAGGAAGCTGCACGGCTTTGGCAGGATGGTATGCCGTCACCACGGCCAACCCGTTGATAGCGTGGGTGCTCGCCGCGCTCGTCTTCGTCTGGACGCCCAGCCATTTCTGGAGCCTAGCCGTCATCACGGAGGAGGACTACACGGCCGCCGGGATCCCGATGTTGCCCTCGGTCGTCGGCGAGAAGAGAGCAGCTCGGTTCATCGTGGTCAACACACTCTTGCTCATCCCAATCAGTTTGCTCTTCTACCTCTACCTGACAGGCACCGGGATGATCGTGTATCTCGCGGGCGCCATCATCTTCGACCTTCTTCTCCTCGCGACAAACATCAAGCTACTCATCGCGCCCAACAAGAGCAACGCGCTCCTTGCTTTCAAGGCCTCCAGCCCGTTCCTCGCTGTCATTTTCATTCTCGCTTGTGTGAGCGTCCTGCTCTAGGGAGACGATTCCCGGGTGAGCGCCGCGAAATACCTCGTCTATGCGACCATCCTCTCCACCTTCGTGCTGATAGTCTGGGGCGCGTACCTCACCGCAGGGAACTGGGGTGGCGCCTGCGGAACCGGCAGCAGTTCGGCCGTGAGCAGCGACTGGCCCTACTGCAACGGCACGCTCGCCATCCCAAATCCATATAATTCGAGCAGCTACGGCGCGTTCGTCGAGTACGTCCACCGGACGCTCAGCGTCATCGTGGGGGTCATCCTCGTGGCTGCGATAGTCGCCGTCTCCCGGATGAAGCAGAGGCCGTCGGCGGCGTACCGGGCGCTTCTCCTGTCTTTCGTCCTCCTCTTGGTCCAGATAGGCCTCGGCAACATCGTCGTCAACTCGGACTTGGACGCTGCGATAACCGCGCTCCACCTCGCCAACGCGACCGCCCTCTTCGGGGTGATGGTCGTCTCAGGCGTCCTCATCCGTCAGCACGAGCAGCGCGGCAGCTACTGAGCTTCGCCCCAGCAGACCCTAAGAGTGGGCAGGCCGCCTGCCTAGCGGAATTGGGAGCCCGCCCAAGGTTCATCGCGGACGCCATGCAGGGAAGCCTCGCCAGGAAGCTCCGGATCTTCGGCTTTGACACCCTCTACTTCCGCGGGGGAGGGGACCCGGAGCTCGAGGGCATCGCAAGAAGGGAGAGGCGGCTCATCCTCACCTCTGACAAGGCGCTCTTCGCGCACGCACAGGGGAGAGGGCTTCGGGCAGTCCTTGTCGAGGGGCGCACGGACAGGGCATGGCTCGTTTCAGTTCTGCGTCAGGTCGGGCCAGAGATGAACGCGCTGATGGGCAAGGGAGGGGCGAGCAGGTGTGCCGTGTGCAACGGCGAACTTGAGGTCATATCGAAGAACGAGGCCGAAATGAAGGGGGTTCCGGCGAAGGTCCTCGCCAGACACAGGCTCTTCTTCCGGTGCTCCTCCTGCTCCAGGCTCTACTGGAGAGGCAGACACTGGGACAGGTTGAGGCGAATCTCCTCCTCGGTCAAGACAAAGGCTTTAACCTGAACGACGCGCGCCGGCCTTCCCGATCGCTGGAGCGGCACTTGAAGAAAGTCTACCTCGCGGCCTTCGGTTCTGGGATGGGCCACGCCTCAAGGATGGCCGCGCTCGCGGAGAGGCTCGTGGCATCCGGGAACGAGGTCATGTTCTCGAGCTCGGGCGAAGTCACAAATTGGCTCAGGTCACGGGGATACGCGTGCAACGACGTGCCTCTCGTCGACGTCGTGTTCACGGACGCCGGATCCTTCTCGGCGAAGGAGACGATGAAGTTCTTCCCTATCCTCGTAGCCCGCTCTTGCAAGCAATTGCAGCGAGAGGTAGCGAACCTGACAAGGTTCGAGCCCGATGTCGTCCTGAGCGACTCGATGGCCTCCACCATCCTCGCCTCGAAGCTCCTCGGAATCAGGTCGCTCGCGTTGCTCAACCAGCTCAGGCTGATCTCCTCTCCAAGGACACCGAGGACTGCCGCTCAACTCCTGGGTGGCGGCAGCATAACGGTCGTCAACGCCTTCTGGGAGCTGAGCGACGAGATCCTGGTACCCGACCTTCCCCCTCCCTACACCATCAGCGAGAAGAACCTCTGGAACGCCGGAAGCGCCTCGCTGAGGGCCAAGTACGTCGGGTTCCTCACCCCGAACAGGAACTCGGTCGTCGAAGCGGAGAGCCTCCCCGAGGGGTGGCGAGAAGAGAAGAGAAGGCGCAAGGTCTTTTGGCAGATTTCCGGCCCGCCGGCGACCAGGGGGCCGCTTCTTGCAAAAGCACTCGAGGCCGCGAGAGCCCTCGAGGAGAAATACATCTTCGCGATCACCGCGGGCACCCCAGGAGGCGACACGACGCCCTCTCAGGTGCCCGGAGGATACCTCTACCANNGTAACGTCTCGAGCGGGTTCGTCGACTCGTGCGACACCGTGGTCTCGCGGGCAGGACACGTCAGCATCTCGGATTACATCCTCCGTGCGAAACCCGTACTCCTCGTGCCAATCCCTGCCCAGACTGAGCAGATTGGGAACGCCGAAAAGGCCCAGAAGCTTGGCTTCGCCGTTGCCCTTGATGAGAGTGAGTTGAACGCGCAGACGGTGGGAGACGCCCTCAACGAGCTCTCGGACGAGCGCTACGCGAGGCGGGCGAAGGAAATGAGCAAGCTAGCCGAGGGCTACGACGCCATCAGCTCAATCATGGAAGTGCTCGGCACGAACTAGCTGGGCCGCTTCAGTGTGTCGATGACCGTGTTCGAGTCAGCCTGGATCCCGCCGAACCTCTTCTCGGTGTATGGGCTCCCGGCCTCAAGAGCCTTCAACGTCATCCCGCTGCCTTCGCCTCCTTTGGCAGTGCGCCCCACTCCGAGGGAGGCATAATGCGCTTTGATTACGTCGTCCTGGACGAGGATCAGCGGAAGCACGAGGTTCGGGAATCTCTTCGCCAGCTCCACCAGAGCGGCCGGACGCTCGGGTCGCGTCCCCGCGAACGTGGCTCCCTTGGCGTCGCCGAGCCATTTGCCGATTCGGCCCATCGGGTTCTTCTCTCCCTCGAGGACGACCAGCTCGAGGCAGCCTGCATCCATCCTGAACGAGAGCTCCGAATAGAGCTTGGCGACATGCCTGAGCGCGACCTCGTCAGACCTGGCGTGGACGAGCCTCAGTGAGAAACCTGAGAGCGCGGTCATCCACGCCAAGGCCGAGCTGCGCTCGCCGCCAGAGACAAGGCAGGACACCCATTCGCCGCCCGTAGGGGCTCCCCCAGGCCCTGCACGGATCTCGGCACCGCACGCACCACTGCCTCCTTGGATGCTAACTCGGAACTTTACTTGCGGCCGTCTCTCGTCCACCCTCGCCCCGGGGATTGAGGAGAGCAGCGAGGAATTTCCCTCCAGGATTGTGTCGCCAGCCGTATGCTTGGAGCCGGCGACCTGCGCGGCGATCTTGAACGTCTTCCCCTTGGACAAATAGCGCTTCGCGAGCAGCTCAAGGGTCTCCAGGTAGCTCTGGGTGCCGCTGAAGCGGTAGCCCACCGAGATCCAGGCCACACCCGGAAGCAGGGCCAGCCGGCTCGCGACGGAGACAGGGTCGTCGGTGGTCACGAGGAGTGCGTCGCCGATCCTGTCGGCGTTCTTCCGTCTCGCGCGGAGCTTCCGGACTGCCGTCCTTTCCAGGTCCTCGAACTTCCCGGCGCCGCTCCAACCGACCATCGCGACCGGCTTCAACATCCGACGACCGCTCCCCGAGGTTTTTAAGGGGAACTTGCAGCCACGGCTAAATACGTCGCCTCCTACGGGCGGGCAAGAAGGTAGACAGCACGACTCACTCCAGAAACGGTCTTACCAACATGGCCAAGGCGGGTGTCGTAGTAATCCTCGTGCTCCTGGTGCTCGGAGGGGGCTACCTCGCGACTTCAATGTCGGGGACTTCCACGCAATCGAGCGTCTCCTTGCAGCCTAGCGGGTCGAACTCGAGTTCTGGCTCCGCAAACAATACGATCACGCTGCTCTCGCTCTTCTCGTCCTTCTCTCAAATGCAGATTCACGAGGCAGCTTATGACAATAGCGAGGCGGCACCGCTGATCCAGCAAACCACTTTCTCTTATCTCGTTCTCGGCAAGGCTTCAATGAACTCCACCCAATACGTCAAAGTTAGGTTCTCGGAAGTCGGGGTCAGCAATGACATCATCGCGTGGTTCAACCCGCACGAGGGTGTGGACAGGGTCGATGTGCTCGGGGATAGGAATTACACGGGCGGTGCGGCCCCCATCTTCGCTCAAAAGTTCCTCGCTGCCATGTCATTCGTGGTGGGGGCGTCGAACAATGCTACGCTTCTTTCGGTGCTGAGCAAGACCTCTCAGAACACCACGAGCATCGGGCCTACTCAGATGACGCTCGCGACGTACCAACTTACGACGCCGACTCCTCCATACATCAAGGCCACTGTGAGCTACGGGACGGTCCCGGGCACGGGCACAAAAATCGCGGTCTATCTGGATCAAGAGACCAGCGACTTCATGGAGAACATCTTCCAGATTACTAGCCTAACCAGATGAGGCCACAATGGCAGACGAACGCGAGCAAGCGGAGCGCACGGGAGACTCGGCTCCGTGGCTCTCCGTGAAGGATGTCCTCGCGCAAAAGTCGGTCCCCAAGGCAAGGATCCGCGGCTGGGTGGCCGGCAAGGCTGGCATAGGAGGGATTGTCTTCCTGATCGTTCGCGACGGCACCGGGTACCTGCAGGTCTCCGCGAAGAAGGGCGTTGCCAATCCACAGGTTGTCGAAGCGATGCGGGAAGTCCCACGGGAGTCGGTCGTCTGGGCGCAAGGCATTGCGAGGGAGGACAAGCGGGCACCGAGAGGCGTCGAACTCGTCGCCGAATACTTTGGCGTCGTCTCGAAGGCGGAGCCCTGGCCAATCACGAAGACCGCGGTGAAGTCCGCGTCGTTCCTCTACGACATGCGCCACCTCAGCATCAGGGGAAAGAAAGCGGTCGCGACCATGAAGATCAGGGCCGAGGTCATGGGCGCCGCGTGGGACTACTTCAGGGACAAGGGCTTCACACTCATCAGCGCCCCGACGTTCGTCCAAGCCGCCGTAGAAGGAGGCTCCACCCTGTTCGAGGTCGCATACTTCGGGAAGAAGGCGTACCTGAGCCAGAGCGCCCAGTTCTACGAGGAGGCCGCCCTCGCCGGGCTGGAGAAGGTATGGATCTGCCAGCCCGCCTTCAGGGCTGAAAAGTCAAGGACGGCGAAGCACCTCACCGAGTTCTGGATGATCGAGGCGGAGCGCGCCTTCGCCGACCAGACCGCGAACATGCAGTTGCAAGAGGAGCTCGTCGCCTTCGTGGTCGACCGCGTGCTCGAGAACAGGGAGAACGAACTTGCGACCCTTGGGAGGAAGCTCCTCAGGCCCGATCTTCCCCTTGAACGCATCACGTACGACCAGCTAAGGGAGGCGGCGGGCGCCAAAGGGATAAGCTTCGAGTGGGGAGAGGACGTGCCCACGGAAGCCGAGACGCTGGTCTCCCTCACGAGGAGCGCGCCCTTCTTCGTCACCGACTTTCCGCTCTCCGCACGCTCCTTCTATCACATGACTTACGACGACCGGCCGACGGTCACGAAGTCTGCCGACCTGATCGCGCCAGAGGGGTTTGGCGAGCTCGCCACAGGCGGCCAGCGGATTGCTGAGTACTACCCGCTGCTCCAGAGGATAAAGAGCCAGGACCTTCCCACCGAGGCGTTCTCCTGGTACCTCGACCTCAGAAAGTTCGGGATGCCATACCACTCGGGATTCGGTATGGGTGTGGAGAGAGTCACCAGGTGGGTTGCCGGCCTCAAGAACATCAGGTCCGCCAGCCTCTTCCCTCGCACCACCACCCGTGTCTCGCCCTGAGGGGGTATGACTGGGATGCGCCGCGCGCCTACGTGATTAGCTTTCCAGAGTCGTCGAAGAAATACATCTTCGCCGTCTCCCACTCAATCCAGAGGCGGTCGCCCGGCCCCACCCTGCGGTCAGGAGATAGGACCAGCTTCACATACGATTCGCCGAGAAGCGCGTTGACGAGGATGCTAGAGCCCAACGGCTCTGTGCTCTCTACGACGGTCTCAACGCTCCTCTCTGAGTTCTTTGTCGGAAACATCTGGATGTCCTCAGGGCGTACGCCGACCATGATCTTCCCGTTTGCCGCGTCCTTGAGCTTGGGCGACATCCCGCCATCTACGGGTATGGTCGCGCTGCCGATGCGGAGCCGGGCCTGCCCATTTGAAGCCTCGACCTTTGCCTCTATGAGGTTGGTCGGAGGACTGCCGATGAACCCCGCGACGAAGGTATTGCTTGGTCTTGAGTACATCTCCAGCGGCTTGTCGTATTGGATGAGCCTGCCCGAGTTCATTATCGCAAGCGTGTCCGCGAGGGCCATCGCCTCGGCCTGGTCGTGGGTGACGTAGATCGCGGTCATCTTCGTCTCCTTCTTGATCTTCTTGAGCTCTCTGCGCATCTGCGCCCGAAGTGGAGCGTCGAGGCTTGTCAGAGGCTCGTCCATGAGGAGGGCGTTCGGCTCGCGGACGATCGCGCGCCCGAGTGCTGCCCGCTGTTGCTCACCGCCGCTGAGCTGCCCCGGCTTCTTGTCGAGTAGGTCCTTTATCACAAGAAGGTCGGCGACCTTGTTGACCCTTTCCTTGATCTCCGCGGCTGGGACGTTGCGCATCTTCAGCGGGAACGCGATGTTGTCGCCTATGGTCATGAGCGGGAAGAGGGCGTAGCTCTGGAACACCATCGCCACGTCGCGGTCCTTCGGCCTTAGTTCGGTGACGTCCGTGCCGTCGAAGAGTAGGCTTCCTGAATCAGGCTTCTCGAACCCCGCGACGCACCTGAGGAGGGTGGTCTTGCCCGAGCCCGACGGCCCGAGGACCACGGTAAAGTCCCCCGTATTGACCTTGAACGAGACGTCGTTGACTGCGACCGTCTTCCCGTAGCTCTTGGTGAGTCCTCGAATCTCGATGTTTGCCATCGCCTATGTCTCCGGAACTCGAGGGAGCTGAGGGATGCCAGCGATGGTCGAAACGCCGAAACTCCTTGCCTTTGCATCGAAGAAGGTTTTGACAAACATCCTGGCTTCGGTGTTTCCTATCGAAGGCGCTCCTTAGACCTATTTTACTTTTGTCGCTCCGCGTCGAAAGCACCGCGGTGCTTCCGCGAGAGGGAATGAAGCCATGTTGCTCTTCAGCTACGTATCGACACTGCCGGCAGAAGAAATTTTAAGAAGAGAGACAGTGGCGACAAGCGAAATTCTTGGGACGCCCGCTCTTGAAGAACCCGCTTTTCTTGTTCGCATTCGCCGTGTCCTCGCTGTTCGTCGGCGCCGCCTTCATTTACATCTCGATCAAAGCTCCGTTCTTCTGGGGTGTGGCCTATCTTCCGGGGGTCTTGTTGCTAATCGTCTTTGCGATAACTGTGGTTGCGGGCGCGGTCAGCATGCTCAGAAAGCCGATGCAAGCGCCGTAGAATGGCACGAAGACGGACACTGGGCTGTTGTTATCTGGACCCTTGTCATGAAGCGAGAACTCGGTCCCAGGAATCAGGCGCCGTCATTCCTAGCATGTCGTTATTTGGTGGTGGTGGTCGAGTTGGCGATGGGGGTGGAGGAAGGAGTCGAAATGTATCTGCAGATTGTTTCGACGCCCGCCTGATATCCAGACACCGATGACGTTGACGAGTTGGACATCGTGCGCCCTATCGCGCCCGACACGTTCGTGGTGGTGACGTATGTCACCATCGTGCTTATCGTGTGGTTCTGCGTGAAAGTATGGCCGGCCGTGATCGATAGCGCGGTAAAGACAGCGTATTGGAGGATTCCGCAATACACGACGTTGGAAGTAGGAGTGCGCGAATAGTAGAAGAGTGAGACGACTATCAGGACGACCACGATGATTACGACGAGCGAAATGCGGAGACGTGACGGATCTCCTTTCCGTGCCTTGGACGGCTTGTAGTCTTTCACTACGATTCAGCTCCATTCAAACACGTCAGACCGTTAGAAGATTGATTCAGAGTGGCCATCCCAAACTCGCGCATGGACTTAACGTCGTCGGTCAAGATCGACTAGCCGAACGTTCCGTTGGCATTTGCGTACGCACCAGTGGTCGCAATGATGGTGAGGGTGTACGGAATCCCAGCGTCCGTGGGGTCCGCTCCTACTCCGGTCAGCGTGATGTATTCGGTAGCGCCGACTCCGACTAGGCAGTCATTGGAGGGAGCTCCAGAGGATGTCATCATCTCCACGTAGCTGATGCTAATCCCGGTAACATCCGCTGCGGCGGTGCCGTTGTTGGTCACCTGGAGGTAGGATGCTCCTGGCGCTGGCATCGCGGAGCCGCACGTGGCCCCGAGAGAATTGCCTCCGAGTTTGTGGGAGAGGCGAGAGGTAACAACTTGCAAATTCGCATGAGCCGATGAAGCTGATGAGCTGGTCTGGGTCGATGAGGAGGACGTGCTACTGGGCATAGAAGCGGAGGGCGTCATGGAGCTACTGCTCGATGACATCGAAGATGTAATCAGAGTTGTCGTGCTAGTTTGCTCGCCTGGAAGCATTACGCCAAGATAGTATGCGGTCGCGCCTACTCCAGCGACGACAATCACCACCAAGACTGCAAGCGCGGGCGAAAGAGCGGTGCGATTCACGTGGAAACATGCTCGAACGTCCTTATTAAAATATGCAAATGCCCATGCAATCGGTTAAAATTGACCCCGTGGCTGACGCTGGCAGGATTGCCTGGAAGTGCGGAGAGGAACAGAGAGTCAGCGATAAGGAGGTTGAAGCTCCTCGCGCCTGCGCTTTTCGGGCTCGGATTTCTCTTCTACGTCGCGGTAACTGTCTATCCCCTCGCAGGCATGCCCGCCGCGCCCTTGAGTCCGCTCAGCGGAACCAGCTCCGCTCTATTGTGGTTTGGAATAGCTTGCGCATCCGGTGGGCTCTTCGCGCTCTTCGGCGTGATGGTCGTGGTCGTTTCGGCAAGCAACGATGATTGAGGATTTGCAGTCACTGCCTCAACCGATATATAGCCGACGAAGATGGCCAAGCCAACCGATTGCAGCAACTTTCTACCTCGACTGTCTCTGACTCTCCGATGGTGAAAATCGAGAATGTGGAGAAAAGGTACGGCAAGTTCACTGCTTTATACCCGCTGACCATGGACATCAAGCGCGGTTCCCATCTCCTCATCTTGGGTCCCAACGGCGCCGGGAAGACCACGCTCATCAAGTCGATGATGGGCATCCTGAACTTCAAGGGCCGAATCGAGATTAACGGGATAGACGTCAACAAGGACCCCCGGGGCGCCAAGAGGAACATCGGTTACGTCCCGCAAAACTACGCATTCTACGAGGGCCTTACGATCTACGACCACTCAGTGCTCAGCACGCGGTTGAAGAACCTCGGGACAGAGCAAATCGAGGAGAAGCTAAAGCTAGTGAACCTCTGGGAAGCGAGGAAGAGACGGGTTAGGGCTTGCTCTGACGGAATGAAGCAGAGGTTGGGAATCGCCCTGGCAATGATCGGCAACCCCAAGCTCCTGCTCCTGGACGAACCGACCAGCAACATCGACCTCCGAGGACAGCTCGAGTTCCAAAAACTGCTGAGGTCTCTGCTCGCGGCAGGAAAGACCATGATCACGACCAGCCATCTGACCGGCCTCGGTGAGCTCGCGAGCGAGGTGATGGTAATAGATCACGGAAGAGTCATCACCAGGGGCCCGCCTGAAGAGTTACTTACACGGCTGGCCGTCAACGACACGATATACGTCCGTGTGAAGGGAGCGGACGCTGAGAGCGTCAGCAACTTGCTCAAGAGCCAAGGGGCGGTCGACTTCGACTTGCAAGGGGAGTGGCTGAGGGCAGCGGTGCCCAGCACTACCAAGCTGGGTGTGTTGAAGAACCTCCTCAACAGCTCGTTCGACATCACTGACCTCCTCGTGGAACGGAGCGAGATAGAGTCAGAGTACGTCAAGCTGCTTGCAGCCGGCGGGGCGCCAGGGAGCAACAAGTAGCCCATGGCCTCAAGCGCCGTCGACCCGAACATCTTCTACGCCATAGTCGCCATCGCAGCGGTCTTCGGAATCTCGACTATTGCTCTTGGTATGCGCGGCCGACTAAGGTCCATGAATGTCAGAGGCATCTGGGGGATTCTGTCATTCACCTTCAGGGAAGCAATAAGGACCAAGTGGCTACTCCTCTTCGCGTTCATATTCTTCCTATTGGCCGTCGACATCCCTGACCTCTACCTCGCCTCGGCCGGGAATCTCCCTCCAGAATACCTTCCGTCAACTCTTGCGTCGCTCATTTCGGTCTCGTTTCCCCTAATCCCGTTATTGCCTTTGCCAGTCGGATCGGTGTCGATCGTGGATGAAAGGGAGTCAGGAACCCTGCAGTACCTACTCTCGAACCCTGTGACAAAGGCCGAGTTCTTCTTTGGAAGGTCAATCGGATTGCTCCTCGCGACTACCGCCGTGATAGTGATCGGCTTTGGTGGGGCAGCCGCTATAGTCTATACGCAGCACCTGGCGGCATACGCTCCAATCATACTCATCATGCTGTTCGCAGGGATGCTCAACGCGGTGATGCTAGGCATCGCGCTGATAATCTCAGAATTCTCCAAGAGAAAGGCAACCGCGATGGGCGTCGGCATCATGGTCTGGTTCATCCTCGCCGTAGTGTCCAGCCTCGACCAGTTGGTGATTTCCGTCAGCCTCAAGCTTGGGGCCGTTCCCGCCCTCGCAGTCGTGCTCCTTGACCCCGTCGAGTCGTCCCGCTTGCTAACTGTCTTCGGCGGCGGGTTGGGGGCAAGCCAAGTGACAAACAGCGCTCTAGTCGTTCAGCACGTTCTTCGCGGCAACTCCTTCGAATATGTCCTCATCTCCGTGATTCTCTGGGTGACCCTCACCTTCGCTGCAGGATTCCTAATTTTCAGACACCAAGACGCGGCATAGATCCGAACGCGGCAAAGTCGCCGTGTGGCCTGAAGCTTGAAGAAAATTTCAGCTTTAGTTCTTGGCAGCGCCGGGCCTTCGGGGTAGGAAGACCGCGGATATCATGAGAATTGCGCCCGTGGCTAGAAGAGCGTAAGGAATGTAGCTCTGGCCATTGCCTTGTCCGCTGGTGGTGCTCGAAGTTATTGGGCCGTTCTGAATAACAAAGGTCCCGGCACCTCCCTCCATTGCCGGCTCGGTTATGTAGGTGCTAATTTGGCCTCCATATTTTATGGTGTCGTCAACCGTGATGAGCACCGAGGCATTGGCAGACTTTCCTGTGGCAAGCTCCGTGTTGTTCGCTGTCAACGGTATGGTTATGTTCTTTGGCCCCCAAACG
Organism: Nitrososphaerota archaeon; assembly: GCA_003135575.1. Lineage (GTDB taxonomy): Archaea > Thermoproteota > Nitrososphaeria > Nitrososphaerales > Gagatemarchaeaceae > Gagatemarchaeum. The sequence continues at coordinate 26,767 of PLCG01000097.1, read as the reverse complement.
GACCCTGGATACAGATTCGGGTCTGCGAGCGTGCCGATGACAGACCCGACGATCGTCTTCTGCGTTCCGATTGAGACTTGCGCACGGACTTGGTAACTGATAATGTACTCGGCCAATCCAGTCAGCGCATCGACGTGCAAGAATACTGTGATAGTCATGTTCTTTCCCACTTGTGCGACCGAAGGATACGAGTAGTCAACGGAGTACGCCGTATTCCCGTATTGAAGCGTGTTGGAGAGCTTTGTCGTGCCCGAATTAGTTCCGACTGCTGAGTTGCCTACTTGGACGGGAATCAGCAAGATTAGGCCCAGAAGAATGGGCAAGGAGAGCCGCATTCGGAGTTTCGTGGCCCGGTTACCCTGCCCTGCTTTCCTATAGTGAGTTTTTGTGTGCTCGCTTTCCATTAGAACGACAGCTTCCCGATTTGTTCGAGCTTCGTCTGTGCCGAGGCTAGGGCGTTAGCGGGCGTCGAAGCCCCAGTCCATGCCGTGTTTAATGCCGCGCCGAGGATTGTGGATGCCTGTAGCCAAAGCGGGAACCCAATTAACGTCGTAACTGCGCCTGATTTCCAAATCTGATCGGTCAGGTTGGCATTGGCTAGGGCGCTATTGCCAAGCTGACTTGAAACCTGCGGTGAAGCGGTCGCTGAGGACCTAGTGGGATACACGTGATATTGGTCGAGAATCATAGCTTCTTGCGTTCCTTTGGCGGTTGCCCACTGAATCCATAGCCAGGCCATCTCAGGGTTCTTCGTGTACTTCGAGACGCCGACCCCCGACCCAGCGAAGGGGTGGAATGATCCCTGGGGGCCTGCCGGGTTCGTCGCATAACCGACAAGGCCGGGCACCAACGACCGCTGGGAGTCGTTCATCCACGATGCGTACCCGTCCCAGAGCAATCCTGTCCCGGCCGATCTATGAGAAACTGAGTTGAACACGTCGTCCCACGTGAAGAAGGAGGAACCAGGGTCGGAGTAGGGCTGGAACCTGACAAAGTTCTCGAGCGCAGCAATGGCCTTGTCGTTGTTCATTGCCGGGATGATTGTGTTGCCATCAAATTGCCAGAGGACGCCTCCGAAACTGCTGAGGTGCGCTTGGAATTCGTAGATGATTGAGACGTCGGGACCAGCCATGCTTACCGATCCGAACGGAGTCAGCCCAGACTTTTGGATTGCTTTGGCGTTTGCGAAATGATCATCCCATGTCTTTGGAAGGCTTAGCCCAAGTTGCTGAAAGATGTCCTTCCTGTAGAAGAGGATGAGAGTCGGGGTGTCGAAGGGAAGAACCTTTACGGTACTCGCGGAATTTCCTCCGTTCCCGCCCGATAGGTCAGGAGGATAGGTTGCAATCCTGTCCCAGCATTGCCGGTTGAAATCGTCGAAATTGATGTTGGGATATGTCAGCTGGGGGTAATCTTGTGCCAGCTGATATGGGGAGATTGAGTGGGTCGGGAAGACGCCAAGGTTCTCCACGTCCAAGCTGTAGGCGTCGTATGTGGAGCTCTTTGTGCTGAACATGAGGGAGACGTCTTGAAGCTGCAGGGCGTAGGGTTTTATCGAGTACTGGTCCCTAATCCCCGTGGCGTTCCTGAAGTCGCTGTCGATACGCTGGGCGGCGTACGGAGTGAATTCGGCTTGCAGAGTGATGTTCAAGTTCTTTCCCGCGTAGGGGCCGGAAACCGAGTGCAACCAGCTCAGGAAATCCTGGTAATCGGGAAGAGGTGAGTATAGCTGAGACGACGCTGATCCCGTGCTGGTTCCCGAAGTTGTGGTTGAGGTGGAGTTGGTTCCTGTCGGCGGCGCCCCTCCCAATAAGCTCGGATTAAGGAGGTCGCCCAGTCCCAATGAGAAGAGGCCTGCGCCTGCGACTCCAAGGCCTAGACGCAGAAAACGCCGTCTGTCGTCCTTCTTATCCAATCAGCAAGACTCCGCCATAGCCTAACAGGACCTTGAAAACACGCTCGCTGGTGCGTATAAAAACCGTTTGAACCTTTTGAAAGACGCGTAACACCTAAATATTCAGTCTTACGACTAGCGTCGAATATGAGAGGCTTGCTCAGCAAGAAGTCGGTCATGTCGTACTCGATAGGCGTTCTCTTTTTCTTGTCGTCGTTGGCGGTGCCAACGGTCCTCGCTTCGCCTGCGTCATACGCAGCGCTCGCCGCAGCGACGCCGCTGACCGCTCTCCAAGCAAACTGGTCAAGCGCCGACGGCAACGCATTCAATCACAATTACAATCCGCAGACTCAGATCAACAGCACGAACGCTCAGTACCTCGCGCTGTCCTGGCTGTTCCCTCTGCCCACGCATCCGACCGCATTGCTTTCCGTGAGCGGAGGCCTAGGGGTAGACACGACCCCGCTAATCATCAACGGCGTCGTATACATGACGACCCAATATGGCCAAGTGTTCGCGCTTAACGCTGCCAATGGGAATGTTCTTTGGACTGACGTGCTCCCACTGTTGCCAAACAGCACCCAGGGATTGGGCGCTGGCGCGCTGTCGCTTCACCTCCATCAAGGAGAGGAGGCCTTTACCACGACGCTCTTCGGCGGGACTCCGACGTATTGGATTTCAGCTCCCGACCACAAGGCCTACGCTATCAATGCAAACAACGGCAAGTACGAGATGAACTTCTCATACTATACCGGCATCAAGTCGGTTGCAGGAAACAACCCTGTCAGCCTCTATGCGACTCTCGCTAGCAACATCCAGATTGACGAGAAGAGGGGCATCGCGGTAACGTCGATGCTAAGCTCCTCGAGCAACATCGCTGCTCGGTGCTTCTTCCGGGGATGGAACATCCTGGTGAATCCACCGCAGCCGCTATGGACAGCCTTCTGCAGTCCTCCCCAACCCGGCTCCGGGATCGCCGTTGATCCTTATTGGGGCATCAAGCAAGTCAATAACATGACCGGCGCGCAGATCTTCTACCCAGGACCAGCGTACAACGGCGGTGGCCCGATACCTGCAAGCGCGGTAGTCGACCTGAAGAAGCTCTCCGCAACGCAGCTGAACTCGACCCTCTATAACGACTGGGGCTACATACAGAGCGCAGCATGTGCGGCAACCGACGGCGGTAACTCTCCAGGCGCAACAGGCGCTGGCTGGGGTGCACCATGGCTCCAGCTCTCCAATGGCCTGACAATCGTGAATACCGGTAACAGAGGTCCGTACAACGGCGCGTGCAACCCAGGACCAGACCTCTGGCAAGCGGCCGTAATGGCTCTTAACGACACAAACGGCAACTGGGTATGGGCCTTCCAGACATCCGCCCACGACGAGTGGGACTACGACTGCTCCTGGTGGCAGGGCCTCGGCAACGAGACTATCGGAGGCGCGAGCACACCGGTCGTCTGGAAGACATGCAAGAACGGCTACCTGTACGAGCTCAACGCTATGACGGGCACGATGATCTGGGCATGGACGCCGCCGCAGAACATACTGGGAAGATGCCAGTCCTGCTTCATGCTCGACCCAATGAACAAGACGCAGATGAACGAAGAATGGGGCAACCTAAGTCCGGGCAATCCGGACACGGTCATCTACCCCTCGAACTCCGCTGGGTTCGAGAGCGATGCATCCTACAGTCCGACCTTGAACCTCCTGTACCTTGCCAGCCACAACGTGCCGGCTCTCTCACACTACGTCCCGAGGAACTCGACGAACTACGGAATGGGTAACGGACAGGCGGGCCTCCCTGTCGCGCAATATGCAAGGGCGACCTGCAACTGTGACAACGCGACCATCGAAGCAGTGAACGCAGCGACCGGGCAGATGGTCTGGTCCCACTTCGTCCCAACTCAAGGATTCCGTGGCGGTCTGGCAAACAGCGGTAACGTCGTCTACGCGATGTTCTCATCCGGAGATGTGATAATGCTCAACGCCCAGACCGGCAACCAGATCAAGGACCTGTTCATCGGCGGTCCCCTCAACGTCCTGCCGGCCATAGGAGCTACGACGAGCGGCCAGATGGAGGTCATCTTCCCGATCACCTCAGGCATCGTCTCGTGGGGGACTGGAGTCCCAGGCGACATCGTTGCCTTGAGCCTACAGAACGTCCCATCCGGCCCTGCCAACACAATCACGACGACTGCAACCGTCTCAGCGTCTGGTCAGACCTCAACCGCGACCACGACTGTAACGGCAGCAGGAGCCACAGGCGGCGTAAGCTCCACCACTCTCTATGGGGTCGCGGCCGTGGCCGTGATCTTCATCATCGCAACGGGCTATCTTGCCATGAGAGGCAGGAAGCCCGCCACCTGATCTTCCTTCTGAGTCGCAGACCTTCAATTTATCTGCAACTTTGTGGTTGGAGATGCTAATCTCATGAAAAATTTCATGAGATTCAATGTCAATTCGATAAGGCTAAATACGTCGCGTTCGACAAGCGACGCAGAATGACTTTTTTGTCTCGCAAGACAAGAATGACGGCTTTTTTGGTTAGCCTTCTGTTCCTGGTGTCTTCGGTGAGCGCGCCAATGGTGATGGGCGCATCAAATTCCATGCCCGCAGCTCTAGCCACGAAGCCGCTTTCGCAGCTCGAGGCGAATTGGTCGGCGGCTACAGGGAATCAATTCAACCAAGACTACAACCCGCAAACGCAAATCAACAGCTCTAACATCCAATACTTGGGGTTGAGTTGGCTGTTCCCTCTGCCTACTCATCCGACGGCCTTGCTATCGGTGGCTGGAGGTCTAGGAGTCGATTCGGCGCCGATGATTATCAACGGAACAATCTACTTTGTCACCCAATTTGATCAGGTCTTCGCGCTAAACGCCGCCAATGGGAACGTCATCTGGACTGACGTGTTACCAGTACTTCCGAACAGCACCGCTGGGCACGGTACCGGCAACATTTCGCTTCACCTCCATGACGGAAACGTGCAGTTCTCCACAAAGCTATTCGGCAACACTCCGACTTTCTGGGTCTCGGCACCAGATCAGAAGGTCTACGCCATCAACGCGCTAAGTGGCAAGTACGAGCTCAACTTTTCGGACTTTAACGGAATTGCCACGGTAAGCGGAAACAACCCCACAAGCTTGTATACCGGCACGGCAACGAACCTCTTGGTAGACCAGAATCGGGGTATCGTCATCACCTCAGTCATGAGCGGTTCTAGCCCCGCCACAGGCAGGTGCTTCTACCGCGGATGGAATATCAATGCGAACCCTGTTACGATGTTGTGGGAGACGTATTGTACTCCTCCCCAACCCGGCTCGACCCTAGGTCCCGACCCAGCCTGGACAATTAAGCAGGTCAGCGGCATGCAGCATGCATGGATCTTCAAAGGCTATGGTAGAAACAGCTCTGGTGGATACGGTGGTCCCAACGGAGCGGTAGATCTGAAGGCCCTAAGCCCAACTCAACTCAACTCGACCCTATATGACGACTGGGGGTACGTGAACCAGAGCCCGGCTTGCAAGGCCTACACGGGAGGCTCTTCAACGGGATCAACAGCGGCTGGTTGGGGTGCGCCTTGGCTGCTGGGAACTGGGCCAACTAACGGCTTAGCGTTTGTAAATACCAACAACCGTGACCCGTACACGAGCCCATGCATTCCGGGGCCGAATCTATGGTCCGCCTCAATTCTGGCATTGAATGAAACCACCGGTCAATGGGTGTGGGGCTTCCAGGCGGCGGCACACGAAGTCTGGGATTGGGACTGCTCCTGGTGGCAGGCCATGGGCAACGAAACCATCAGCGGTGCTAACACTCAGGTAATCTGGAAGACGTGCAAGGATGGCTACCTGTATGAACTCAATGCGCAGACGGGCGCGCTGATCTGGAGCTGGACGCCGCCCACCAGTTTCCTTGCTCGCTGCCACTGGTGCTACATGCTCGACCCCCTTAACAGAACCGAGATGACCTTCCCGTTCTTCAACCCCAGCCTTCAGCCCACACTGATGTATCCTGGTGCGGCAGCCGAGTTCGAGGACGAGTCATCTTACAGTCCAGCCTTGAATTACATCTTCCTCGCCGCGCAGAACGTGCCGAATCTGGCACAATATGTTGCGCCGAACTCCACCAACTATAGGACCAACGCAGGCATGACTCTACTCGGCCCCAACGGCGGTCCTTTGCTGGGGACAGGTCCTAGTCCCTTGAACAACTTCACGGTATTCGCCGTGAGCGCAGCGACCGGACAGATCGTCTGGAACCACTTCCAGGCGTCTCAGTCAGGATACCGTGGCGGCCTGAGCAACAGCGGAAACGTCGTCTTTCTGACCTTGTCGTCGGGAGACCTCGTTATGCTCAATGCCAAGGACGGCACGCTGATCAAGGACTACTACATCGGTGGCCCGCTCAACGTGCTTCCCTCGATTGGAGCGACGACCAGCGGCCAGATGGAGGTAATCGTACCGATTACCGCCGGCATTGTCTCGTGGGGCACTGGAGTCCCAGGTGACATTGTCGCCTTGACGCTACAAAACGTTCCCGCGGGGTCGACCAACACAATCACGACGACCTCGACACTGTCGGCGTCGGCTCAGACTTCGACATCAACCACGACAGTTACTGCATCAGGCGCTTCGGGAGTCAGCTCAACTACGCTCTACGGCGTCGCAGCGGTCGCTGCCATCTTCATCATCGCGACGGGCTATCTTGCCTTGAGAGGCAGGCTAAAAACCGCCCCATAGTTCCTCCGCAAAGCAGTTGCCTCGTCAACTAGGCGTATCATCGCCAACAGCCTGGAAATGGTCGAGACTAAGGTCAATCCTGACCTGTTCCTCGTTATCCTTAATACATTTGTGCGCCATCTCGAACATGTGAAGAGATCAGGTCGCTGGATGGCAGTTGCAACATTGGTTGCCCTTGCCATCTCACTCGGCCCCTCCGTCACAAGATCCTCAAGCGCAAGTCCTCCAAACATTCCTTCCATCGAGGTGGCAGTCAGCTACGCGGACACCGAAAGAAACGTGACTTGCTCCGACTGCTTCCCCAGCCCGTGGTGCGGTTCTCCTGGCGTCCAGTTCATCGGCTCTTCAACGAACTACAATGGAAATCCGACCGACACGAGCAACTGCCGAGGGGGCGACTGGGACAGCGGTGCCGTGCTCGTGACCAACGCGGGGGCGGCCCCGATTACCCTGACGAATCTGACGATAGGGCTTCCCTTGCCGGCCTCAGGTAGCCCAGGCTCGCCGACCTGCGTGGCCGAGAAACGACCGATTACCTTCAACCTCTGGTTCGGACAGCAATTCTACTACGGCAACACAGCCAAGCCAGCATACGACGGCGGCCCGGTCACGATCCCCGCTGGGGGGCAGGCGATCTTCGCCGGAACTACGAGCGACGGCACGTACCAATGTCCGTCTGGCAACTACCCGTCCGGGCCAACCGGCGGGACCTACGACTTCGACACGAGCGATGCTTACTTCCTCGACGGATGCACCCCCACGACGGACACCCAGTCTGCCCCGCGCATCGTGTTCTCTGCGGTCGGATACGCGCCGACCACCTACGTCGACGGCGGCCACACGATAGACACCGGAGGCATCGACACAGGAAACTGCGACAAAACCTCCACAAACTCAGGGTGGCCGAACGAGGGCCTTGGCTGGAGGACCGTAAGCAGCGTTTGCGGGGAGGGGTGTCCCACGAATCAACTCCAAGCATTGACGTCCAAAGTCGGGGTCGAACCAACAAGCGCGACCTCGGTCGCAGCTACCGAGGTGACATCTACAGGAGGCTCTTTTGGTGTCAGCAGAACCACGCTCTATGGAATCGCAGCAGCCACTATTGTCATCATCGTCGCAGCTGGGTACCTTGCTACGAGAGGTCGGAAGCCCACTCCATGAACTCCTCCATCGCGGTCTCTCGCAGCAAAGCAGATCAACAAATCCAATTCCGCTAGAGCCTGATTGTCATTCCAAGGTTCGTAGACTTGACCATTGCTGATTTCATCGGCCTCCCCAACGCGAAACAACCGCCATCCGATTTGGTCTTGACTCGAATTATGTTTCGGTAGTCTAACCCGTGTCTGAAATCATATCCTGCGGCTCGGAGCCTTTGGGCTTCCTGTCGCCTCTAGCAATGAGGATGAAGCCGCCTACCGCCAAAAGGATTCCGAACTCCCAGTAGGATCCTTGGGCCGGATTGATCGCCTGCTGCACATAGCCCGAGATGTAATTTCCCACATATGCGGAAGAGCTTGGCGTTTTGGTAATCACGTCGTGAACGATGTTGACAACGGCGTCCGCAATCGATTGCAGGCCTTGGACGTACCCTATCATCCACCCTCCCAGGATGCATAACCCGAGTCCTAGGAGTCGCGTGACAAGGGACAACTTATCACGGCACACGTTTTTTGCTATTTAAATCTGCGACCCTCGGGAACGAGTGTCGTATCTTGTCCCGGAATAAGCCTATGCAAGTCGACGCCTGAGATTCGTACCAGCCACAGTTCTAGTCGCGCAAGTCTGGCAGCGGGGGGGAGGCGTTCTCTTCCTTGGGCCTCAGCGTCCTATCCCCTCTAACAACAAGAGCTAGACCTCCGGCGACCAGCACGATTCCAACCGCCAACAACGGAATCAGAGTAGGGGTAACGTCTTGCTGAACGTAGCTTGTCGCCGCGGCTACGATTTGTTGAGCCAAATCGGGAAGCGTTCCGGCGACGTTGTTGACAATGTCGCTGATACTCCCAGTTACCGATTGAATGCCCTGGACATATCCGATCGCGAATGCACCCAAGAGGCACGAGCCGAACCCGAGTAATCGCGTGAACAGCGACAACTTGCGACCGGCATAGAGCTTTCTTATTTAAGCCTGCGAGAGCGCGAGCGCCATGTTCAGATGAGGTCTCCAGGTCAGATTGACCGACTTTCCTGAGTCTGCTCGAGCCGCTCAATCTGGCCGGGGTTTTCGTATTATTTGAGGCGTCGTTACAGCTAAATAGGCCCGATGTCCCGGTCGGAGTCATAATATGACGAAACTACTCCACAGGAAACCAATCGCTGCAGTTTCAATCGGACTGCTGTTCTTGATTTCTTCGATATCGTTACCCGTTGTGATGGCGTCTGCGAATTCTGCCAATTCAAATCCATTGGCTCTCGCGACAAAGCCTCTCACGCAGCTCGAGGCGAATTGGGCCGCCACGAACGGTGACGCATTCAATACTGACTATAACCCGCAGAACCAGATTNNACGCTACGCCTCTCTCGCAGCTCGAGGCGAATTGGGCGGCTGGAAACGGCAACCAGTATAACTGGAACTATAACCCGCAGAACCAGATTAACAGCTCCAACGCTCAGTACTTGGGACTGAGCTGGCTGTTCCCGCTTCCGACCCATCCGACGGCTCTTCTGTCGGTTTCGGGAGGCCTCGGAGTGGACACGGCGCCGCTGATCGTCAACGGCACGATCTACGCAGTGACCCAGTTCGACCAGGCGTTCGCACTGAACGCGGCCAACGGTAACGTCCTGTGGACTGACGTCCTACCCCTCAACGCCAACAGCACCGCAGGGCTGGGCGTTGGGACAGTCTCACTTCACCTCCACGACGGCAACCAACAGTGGTCAAACAAACTGTTCGGCAACACCCCGACGTGGTGGATCTCAGCTGACGACTACAAGGTATACGCTATCAACGCGCTCAACGGCAAGTATGAGCTCAACTTCTCTATCTTCGGCGGGCTAAAGACAGTAGACGGAATATGCCCCACCTGCACATACCACGGCATAGGCGCATCAAACCTGTTGGTCGACCAGAACAAGGGCCTCATTATCACATCCGTGATTAGCTCTAACGTCGGCGACACGGGAAGATGCTTCTTCCGCGCTTGGAATATCAACGTGAATCCACCGACGGTGTCGTGGAACACGTATTGCACGCCCCCACAACCCGGAGGCAACCAAGCAGTTGACCCCAACTGGACGGTTAACCAAGTCAAGAGCATGCAAGGCGCACAAATCTTCTACCCAGGACCCGCCTACAACGGAGGCGGATCTATGCCCTCAACTGCAGTGGTAGACCTGAAGACGATCTCCGCGGCGCAGCTAAACTCCACACTCTACAACGACTGGGGCTACGTGAACCAGAGCGCTGAATGTCAAGCCTCTACGGGAGGCTCGTCGACAGGATCGACCGCAGCTGGCTGGGGCGCGCCTTGGCTCTTGGGAACTGGTGTAACCGCGGGCCTAGCATACGTCAACACGAACAACAAGGACCCGTATGCGGGACCATGCACTCCAGGGCCCGACCTCTGGTCGGCTGCTGAACTGGCAGTCAACGAGACCACTGGCGCCCTGGTCTGGGGCTTCCAGGCGAACGCCCACGACCTCTGGGACTACGACTGCTCCTGGTGGCAGGCTATGGGCAACCAGACTGTAAACGGCCAGAACACTCAAGTCATCTGGAAGACATGCAAGGCAGGATACCTGTTCGAGCTGAACGCGAAGACAGGCGCGCTCATCTGGGCTTGGACTCCTCCAACGAGCATTGAGAACAGATGCCAGTTCTGTTACATGCTCAACCCGCTCAACAAGACCGAGATGACCCGTGCATTCTTCAACCCCAACGGAATGGGGTCGGGACAGCTGTCGATATGCACCCCGTGCACCTTCTCGTTCGAGTCTGAGGGAGCATACAATCCAGCCACGAACTACATCTACGTCGTATCCCAGAACTATCCACAGCAGTGGACATACATCCCGCCCAACGCGACCAACTATCACACAAACGGAGGGACTAGGTCATTCCCACTCCCAGGCCAAACGGCAACAACTGTGACGACGGGCATCGACAACAGCACGGCCGAGGCTGTCAACGCAGCGACGGGCCAGATGGTCTGGTCTCACTTCATCCCCACCCAGGGATACCGCGGTGGAGTCGCCACTAGCGGCAACATTCTCTATCTGACGCTGTCGTCAGGATCCCTCCTGATGCTCAACGCCAAGACCGGAGATCTCGTCAAGGACTACTTCATCGGCGGTCCTCTGAACATCCATCCCTCGATTGGCGCGACATCTAACGGCCAGGTCCAAATCATCCTCCCAATCACTGCAGGACTCGTGTCCTGGGGAACAGGCGTCCCTGGTGACATCGTCGCCTTGACGCTGCAGAACGTCCCCGTCGGCTCGACCAACACAATCACGACGACATCGACAATCTCAGGGACAGCTCAGACCACCACGGCGACGACGACGGTAACGTCCGGCGGAGGAGGAGATGTCAGCACAACGACGCTGTATGGAGTCGGGGCAGTCGCCGCGATCTTCATCATCGCAACGGGCTATCTTGCCTTGAGAGGCAGGAAGCCCGCACCCTAGTTTTCCTAGGGCCGCTAGGTACATTCTACGAAATGCTGACAGAGTCATAGTTTTTCACTATGGCAGCCGTCTCCATCTACGCGTCTCGGTGTCGTGCATCCTGCAGCGAGGGATTATCCATTCATCAGACATTCTCACGCAACTCACACTAGGCGATGCTCTGTTGCATGACTCCATGACCTGGCATGGTCATGGCTGGATGTCTGTCACCCCTACACCATCGCGATGAACCGATTGTAGATGGCCGCCTTCATGGCCATCTCCTTTGCCATGTTGACGAACTTCTTCGCCGATACATACTCCCCGAGGATGCGCTTGATGCACGAGTAGGCGCCCTCGACCCTCCACCTGTTCCCGAACCGGTGTATCCTGGACCATGACCTGGGTTTGAACGCCTGCTGCTCGACCACCGCCTCCTTCCTCGCCTGTGACCGCCTGCTCTTCGGTACGGAGCCCTTCCTGATTCTGATCACAGGCTTGATGTGACGCCCGTCGAGGAAGTTGAAGTTGGCCCTCGAGTCGTAGGCTCCACCCGCCAGGACCCTCCTCACCCTGAAGCTCTCTTCCGCCCGGTTCACCAGCCTCTTCAACCGCTTGCCATCGTGGACCTTCTCCGAGGAGACGTCCATCGATACGACCTGCTTCGTCTTGATATCGACGGCGAAGTGGATCTTCAGGTATCCCCTCTTGACCTTCCAGACGTGCCTTATCCAGTCTCCTCCGTTGTGGACCTTGATGCCGGAGGAGTCGAGCGCGATCGTCACGGGAGAGTTCGACCTGACGTGAGACTCTTCGAGTCTCACGTCGAGCTTGTTCGTCCTCCTGTCGATCGTGGAGTAATCGGGAACCTTCAATCCCTCGATGTGCTTGGAGAGGAAGTGCACGAACCCCTCGGTCTCCCTGTGTGTGCTTGGTTACGGCATGTGGAAGAGCAGCCTGACGAACGCGAGGAGCCTGATGTACGACTCGGGATAATGGTAGGCTCCCCGACGTTGCCATCGTTCTCCTTCTTCAGCTCCCTGTTCCACTCCTCGACGACGGACGAGTCGACCTCGAGCTCTCCCCTCCTGACCAACGCCTCGTTGTAGCTGTGCCAGTCCCTCTTATCAGACATGCGAGGAAGACCATGCTATCGATACAAGCACGCTTGAATCAAAAGCTTTGGATTATGAACTCAAATCGTGCAACACACCACTAGGTGATGTTGCGTCTTTGGGTGATTTGAGCGGCCGTTGCATCGTGGGTGATTTCCTCTGGCGTTCCGCTTTGACGACGCTTCAAGGGATTTTCGTTGATTGCGTCGCACAAGTCGGAAAGTTGCTGGACACGGTAACTCAAGGAATCATCTGAGACAGGAGACGGTAACCCGTTCCTTCGACAATATTCTTTCGTCTCCCGAAGCATCTCAAGATTGGCGTGAAGAAGCTCGATGTTCAGAGCGCGAAGTTGTTTGATATTCATCGGACATACTGCCTCATCGCTTGTTTCATGGCTTCTCTTTCTTTGAACCACTCCTTCATCTCATTCTCGATTTGTTTCGGGATTTTGACGGTGGACTGAGCCTCTACTATGCCCTTCTTCATCCGCTTTCAGGCCATAGCTACAGCCTCAGCTCAGGCGGAGGCCGAGCCGAGACCGCGACGTGTGAAAGTCTTTACATCCCTTCAGGTAGAACGAACGTCACTATCACTTCGGAGTTTGTCTCGACCTGTCCGTCAACAGGATGACAATAGCCGCCCACCACCCCAAGTGAAGCGGCCCCTGCCGCCACCCCACTAACGAAGCAGAACCCACCACTAGGCGCCTAATACTTAAATACGGTCGCCTACTCTTTAAGTCTTGTCAAATATGACGAAGGGTTCTAGTAGGATATCAATTACTGCAGTCTCTGTCAGCCTTCTGTTCTTCTTGTCATCAGTGGGCGCGCCTACGGTTCTGGGAGCTGCGGCAAATTCAAGCCCTGCGGCTCTAGCTGCGGCGACGCCGCTTACAAGTCTCGAGGCCAACTGGGCCGCGGCCGACGGCAACCAGTTCAACCAGAACTACAACCCGCAGAAGGTGATCAACAGCTCGAACGTCCAGTATCTGGGTCTGAGCTGGCTTTTCCCGCTTCCTACCCATCCTACGGCGCTGTTATCGGTCTCGGGAGGTCTAGGCGTAGACACAGCACCGCTGATCATCAACGGCACGATTTATTTTGTAACTCAGGCCAGCCAAACTTTCGCTCTCAACGGGGCGAACGGTAACGTCCTCTGGACGACCGTGCTGCCACTTGCCCCCAACAGCACCGCAGGCAAGGGTGTTGGTGCGCTCTCACTTCATCTCCACAACGGGAACCAACAGTTCACAACGAAGCTGTTCGGCAATACTCCGACATGGTGGATTTCAACAGGTGACACGAAGGTCTATGCTCTCAACGCCCTGACCGGAAAGATCACGCTCAACTTCACGGTCTTCACCGGCATCAGCACGGTTGCCGGAAACAACCCTATCAGCGTGTACCATGGGCTGGGGGCAACGAACCTCCTAGTCGACCAGAACAAGGGCGTCGTCATCACCTCCCAGATCAGTACCAGCACCGGCGACACCGGCCGATGCTTCTTCCGCGGATGGAACGTCCTTGTTAGCCCACCTCAGCTGATGTGGACTGCATTCTGCACACCTCCGCAGCCTGGAGGCAGCCTGCCGGTCGATCCCAACTGGGAAATCAACCAGGTCAACAGCATGAAGGGCGCTCAGATCTTCTATCCGGGACCCGCCTACAACGGCGGCGGTCCAATACCCGGCACGGCCGTGGTAGACCTGAAGACCATTTCGGCAGCTCAGCTCAATTCTACCCTCTACAACGACTGGGGTTATGCAAAACAGAGCGCAGCGTGCGCAGCATACACCGGCGGCTCCTCTACAGGGTCCACCGCTGCTGGATGGGGCGCGCCCTGGCTCCTGGGCTCGGGTCCTACTGCCGGTCTGGCTTTCGTCAATACTAACAACAAGGACCCGTACGCCGGGCCTTGTACTCCAGGCCCTGATCTTTGGTCTGCAGCTATCCTTGCGCTCAACGACACTAGCGGTCAGTGGGTCTGGGGCTTCCAGGCGAACGCCCACGAGCTGTGGGACTACGACTGCTCCTGGTGGCAAGCCATGGGCAACGAGACTGTGAACGGCCAGAACACTCAAGTCATCTGGAAGACATGCAAGGGCGGCTACCTCTTCGAGCTGAACGCAGTGACCGGCAAACTGATCTGGGCGTGGACGCCGACGCAGAGCATAATGGCCAGGTGTCAATACTGCTACATGCTCAACCCGCTCAACAGCACGCAGATGAACTATGCCTTCTTCAACCCAAGCCTCCAGCCAGCGCTAATGTATCCCTCGTTCTACGCAGCGTTCGAAAGTGAAGGCTCGTACAGTCCGGCCTTGAACTACATCTTCCTGGCTAGCCAGAACGTACCTCTTATTGCGACCTACGTCGCACCGAACGCGACGAACTACCACACCTACAACGGAATAGCGACCACCCCTCCCGCAGGGGCGAGCTCCGTTACAGGTATCCAGGACAACTCCACCTTCGTGGCAGTCGACGCGGGGACCGGACAGATGGTCTGGGCTCACTTCATCCCGACCACGGGATACCGCGGAGGTGTCACCAACAGCGGCAACATCGTGTTCCTCACGTTGTCATCGGGAGACCTCCTGATGCTCAATGCCCAGACCGGCGCGCTAGTAAAGGACTACTTCATCGGCGGTCCGCTTAACGTCCTTCCCTCAATAGGGGCGACGGCCAGCGGGCAGATGGAAGTCATCCTCCCAATCACCGCCGGCCTTGTCAGCTGGGGCACGGGAGTCCCAGGGGACATCGTGGCGTTGAGCCTGCAGAACGTCCCACCCTCTTCGACCAACACGGTCACGACCACCGTCGGCGGACAGACAATCACGACCACCGTCGGCGGAGGGCCAGGAGCAACCGTCACGACCACCTCAGCGACGACGATCACGCAAACAGGCGCATCGTCAGGAGTGGACACGACCACGCTCTACGGAGTCGCGGCAGTCGCCGTGATCTTCATAATCGCGACGGGCTATTTTGCCATGAGGGGCAGGAAGCCCGCTCCATGATTTTCTTGACCTTTCCCTAGTCCGCCAAGCTGACCTCAAGTCTTGTGGGCTCACGCTTTTTGCTGTTTGAGCCACGTGGGGAGAGATGGGCGTCATGCACTCACCAAGGATTAATAGCTGACTCCCTTTGGATGGACCTGAGAGAAGTCCTGGGCTGGCCTTGAACAAAGTCTACCGGAATTCTGGATCGCTCGTCGGCTGGTACCTCCTACTCCTTCCCCTACTGGTTGTGTTGGCGGTCGTGGAGTTCTATCCGCTCTTGAGCGGAATCAATCTTAGCCTCACCGACGCGAACGGAAGCTTCTCGACGGCGAACTACGCTCAAATGCTCAGCGACCCGGCGTTCTACACCGCGATCGAGGTCTCTCTGGGATACTCGATAGGGAGCACCATAGTCTGCCTCATCATAGGCCTGACTCTCACGTTCCTCGTCACGCTGAAAGTGCGCGGGCGAACAGTCTTCGAGGCGCTCTTCATCTTCCCCCTGGCGGTCTCGCCCATCCTCGCGGGCGTCCTATGGTCTCCGTCCTCTATCTGGGACGACTTCTTCGGATTCACGCACTACATCCTGCATCTGCCGTTCATCGACGAGTTGAGCCCGGTATTCTTCTTTCCAGTGATGATCGTTTCGGAGGCCTGGCTGTGGTCGCCCCTCATCATGCTTGTGGCCCTAAGCGTCATCAATTCCCAGGCGAAACAAATCTCAGAGGCCGCGGAGCTTCACGGGGCTTCCGATTGGAAGAGATTCGTCATGATCTCCCTTCCTACGGTGCTGAGGTCGCCCGTGATGCAGTTCATCATAGTGCTCAGGCTCATCGACTCGCTGCGCGCATTCGAGATACCGTTGGCATGGTCAAACTGGGTTGGCTTTCAGAGCTTCATAGGGTCGCCCGTTGACACTTTGAGTCTGTTCCTTTACAAGCTGATCTTCGTCCCACTATATCATTTCCCCATCGGTCTGGTCTCCGCAGTGGGGGTGGCGCTTTTGGCCGTCACGTTGTTTGTCGCGCTTGGATTGATTCGCCTCCTAGATCGTATTGGAGTCCGCTGAGATATGGCAAAGAAATCAAGGCAGTCTTCGTTCCTGAGAAACCTGACGGTCTACGGCGCTCTGGCCGTGGCGACTCTATTCTCGGTATGGCCCGTAACGATCATGGTCGAAGAGGGATTCGATATCGATCTCTCGCCCATATTCTCTGGCAAAGGCATGACGACCGTGGCAGGATTCCTCCCCTATTACAGCGGCGGAATCCATCCTACCATTATCCACTATCTGGACGCCCTGAGCTTCAACTCGTTCTTCAGGCTCATGGGGAACACCCTGACGATCGCCGCAATCAGCATCACGATTGCCCTGATTACAGGGGTCGTGGTTGCGTACGCTCTAGCACGCGTCCCGATCAAGGGGAAGAGCCTCATCTCGTACATGCTCCTCGCTTTGAGGGCGGTCTCGCCGTTCGTAGTCGTCGTCCCCCTGTATATCGTCTTCACCCGGGCTGGCCTTTGGGACACCTATGGGGGCGTCGCGATTGCCGAAGAGCTGCTCATCCTCTCTGTTGTCGTGTGGATGATTCGAGGCTTCTTCTCGGACATTCCCAATGAGATCTACGACGCGGCCTCGATCTCAGGCGCGAGCGAATGGCAGATCTTCAGGCACGTCGCCTTCCGCATGGTGATTCCCGGAATAGTCGTCACGGCCTTGTTCGCGTTCGTGCTCATCTGGAACGAATTCGTGATTTCAGACATTCTTACCGGCCCGGTCGCAAAAACGGTTGCAGTCGGCGTCTGGACAGGTCTCGGGGAAAACACCCAGACGTTCAAAGTCATTCGTTTCGACGATCTTAACGCTGCAGGTACTCTCGCTTGGATTCCGGCCATTGCCGTGATGCTGCTTATCCGGAAATATCTGGCGAAAGGGTTCAGCCTGGGAACCGCAAGCAAGGACGCCTGAGAACCTAGACAGACTTCGGTCTAGCCGGTTTCTGACCAAGGACTATCGCTACGGCGTCACGGTCAGGTATCCGGTGCACGGTGAACCTGGCTTGCCGACGCTTGCGGCGCTGGGCAAGGTCTGCGGCGAGTACATGGTGAATGTGCCGGTCTTGTCAGCGGTGAACGTGCCGGATTGAGTCGTAGCGGCTCCAATAGTGATATTGAAGTTGAACGCAGCAATTGTGAAGATCCTTTGCTCGTCATCCCCGTTCTGGACGGTGAAAGTGACCGCGGTACCCTGCTTCACTGTGACGTTCTGTGGGTCAAAGATGTCGACTTGGTTCACTGGGTCGGACTCTCTGATTGACAGATGTATTGAATTTCCGCTAGAGCTTTGATTCGAGAGGACATAGGCGCCGACTCCGGCGGCCACCACAAGGACCACTATTATCAGCGCAACTTGCATCCGAGCGAGACCGAGCTTAGCGTGTCTCATCTTCATCCCCCTTCCAATGGCGAGATTTATGCCCTTTGGGTGCAAGAATCGGGGAGCTCTTGCCACTTACCACCTGCCCGGGGTCTCGCACGGTGCGTTGCAATCTCGGTATAGGGGGTAGTCTCAAATAAGACCGTGCGGCGCACTACCGTATGAACCCGAAGGGCAGCAGAAGGGGAATCTCCAAATTGGCCCTTCCTGTGGCCGTGATTGTAATCCTGGTGGCTGCGGGGGCGTACGTCTTCATCGGCATGGCACCGACGACTAGCACTACATCCTCCCAGACTACGGCACCCTCCGCGCCTCTTCGAACCGCTGTGAACCACCTCGTCCAGAACATCTCGTCTAGAAACGTCGACGGCGTTGTCTCTTTCTATGCCCCGAATTCCGTTGTCGTCTGGTCGGGCAGCACCGGCGGTCTTGTGGGAAAGTACACGGGGCCACAAAACGTCAGATTGATCTACGCTGCCTCTGTCGGCAAGACCACAAAGCTCGGCGCAAACGTGAGCAGCTACGCGGAGGATGTCTTCAGTCCGACGCACATCAACTCGACTTACGTGCTGCTGATAATCGGCAACAGCACGGTCCTCGGGGATTTGAATGCCTCAGTCAACGTCAGCCAAGAGTGGAATTGGGGCGCAGGAGGCTGGCAGATCTTGAAAGAGAATTGGGCTTACCGATATTTCAGCGCTTCGCTCTTGAGTGCAGGGTATTCCTCGACAACCTTTCCACAGTGGGGATACATGCAGAAGGGCGGGAATCCCAACCTAGTCTCCGAGAAGAGCCTCGAGTGGCACGCTGGACCGTATCTGGCGGTAGCAGTGTATGCGATGCTCTTCAGCGTCGCGTTCGCCCTAGTAGCGAGACGGTTTTCCAGGGAAAAACTAGTCCGACCAACCGGGCGGAGTACGCCACCAGAGGATTAGGGCCAGGCCGCAGCGCCATGATGGCCGAAGGAATCTTCGGCGTTTGGGTGCTTAACCGCCTTGGACGGTAACCGAGAGGGTGTCGTTGACGCTCGTGTTGTCCGCAAACACCGCGACTATTGTGACGGAGTAAGTCTTTCCAGCAACAGCCGAGCCGGGGCCTGCTCCTGCCGCGTAGCCCGTGAACGTCGCGTTCACGGGCCAGGAACCAGATTGTGGCGGCGTTGAGGGACAGTTGCTGAACACGAAGCCGCCGAAAAGACCCGTGCATATCTTCGACTCTGATGGGGTATGGAGGATAGCAGTCAACAGCATCACGGGCTTGCCGCTAACATCCTGGATCGAGAGTGACCAGAGTCCCGACTTGTAGCCGATGGTAAGATTGTCATAATTGACCTTGAAGTGAGCAGATGAGCTGCTTCCAACAGTCTGGATGCTTCCACTTGTGCTTGAAGTAGAGGTCGTAGCGGTTGGGCCATAAAAGAAGACGCCGTAGGCGACTAACCCAATGATCAGCAAGCCGATCACGGTCAAGGCGAGCATTGATTGCCGTTTCGTGCTCCGAAGTCAACTAGCATCAAAATTAAACCTTCTGTTGCGCCTCTGTAGGACTGAGGATAGTCGCCATCTCCTAGGAGCAGGTCGGTAGGGCGCTTACTGCATCCCGCTCATAGATTCTGTCGGAGGAATCGACGTCGGAGTCATCCGTGCCAACAAAAAGCGCCACGAGTTCATGTTATCAATTTCTTGCTTCGATGATAATTGTTTTTCTCAGCGGCTCCGCCTGGTTGCCCTAAACGCTCCATCGAGTTCACCTGGCGATGCTTGTTGGTTGACAACAAACGGTTGATTAGTTATTACCAAGTTTTTCGAACTTGAAGCTGAACAAGCCTTAAATAACTCCAATCGGGTTTTGTACTCGTTTGTTTAAAATGACGCCACGAAGAGCAGTAGCGAAGATTGCCATAATTGCGATACCGGCGGTTCTGATTGTAGCCGCAGCCGTTGGGATTTACTACTACACCTCCCTGTCCGGGACTGTAATCACCACGACCGGAATCGGCGTCACAACAACCGGATCTGTGACGGCTACCTCGGGGGCATACGGTGGCTGGCAGGATTCATCGGGACAGCCTCAGGGAGCTTGGGGTGCGTACTTGGGCTACGTGCCGACCGGGTATAGCTTGTCACCGCATTACCCCAACGCTGCGACATATCCATGTCCCTCCGGAATGGACCCTGCCCAGTGCACCCAGTTCAAGGCCTCTTGCGGCAATGGCGTATGCGACCCTAACGAGTCGTGCGCGACCTGCCCAATCGATTGCGGTGTCTCCGGACAGCTGACGTGCGACCCCTACACGGGACGTGCGGGCGCTCCCATCAGCATCTGCCAAGTGGGCAACGCAGGGTAGATTACTACACCCTGCTCTCAATTCCGCAATAATTTATAGCCCATTCTCTAGACTTGGAGTAGAACGCAATGAATCTTGAACGACGCAAAGGGATAAGCACCGCTGTCCTGGCAGGAGTAGTCATAGTTGTCCTCGCCGTGGCTGGTGTCGGCGCGTACCTTGCTTTGTCTGGTTCTCCTCAGGCAAGCACCACAACCACGAGTTCAACGACCACGGGCTCCAGCTCCACTAGCTCCTCGAGCTTGTCGACCTCGTCATCGACCACCTCAACTTCGACGACGACTCCGTCAACGTCTTCTTCTTCGACCACGACCTCCAGCACCTCGGCGGCGTTCACCTTCAACTTCGTCATGACCAACACGCCTGATCCGATTCTAGTCCAGGTCGGAGCCGGGGTAGGCTACCCGAAGATGGACCTCGTGCCCTTGCCGGCAGCTTCGACCGGAAGCGAGGCGATAACGCTCAACAGCACGGCCCCCACGGGGCTCACTCTCAAATTCAATCCTAGCTCCGTTAATCTTTCCACCAACAACAAGGCCTCAGTGTTACTGGTGGTGAATTCGAGCCAGAGCATGACGCCCGGCGACTACAAGATTACCGTCGTCGCGCATTACGGCTCGACCTCGAGCAAGACAGACATCACAATCAGGGTCGTCCAGTACCTGGTCTTCCAGACGACGAACAGCTTCAGCCCCTCTAGCCTGACGGTGAAACAGGGCAGCACGGTGTATTGGATCAACCTTGACACGCCGGTCGGCGGAGACCCGGAGGTTCACAACGTGATCTTCGACTCAGGTGCGACGGCGACGTCTAACAACATGAATCAGTTCGACACCTACACCTACATGTTCGCCGCCCCTGGGACGTACGCATATCACTGCTCCTACCACCCAGGAATGAAGGGAACCATTACCGTCACCGCATAGCACTCCGAAGAAACTCTATTCTTGCTCGAGAGCGCGCGGGAATACTTTCACTATCCCCCACGCTAACGCTTTTAAGCCCGCGGAGGGCCGTTTGAAATTCATCTTGGTTGAAGCAGAGACGGAAGAAGTAGAAGAAGAAGTGAACGAGGAGATGGAGGTCACCAGCCTGGCCGGCGTAGGACCAGCCACGAAGACTAAGCTGAACGACGCAGGGATTTTCACGATACTCGACCTCGCGACGGCGGGCCCCGCCGACATCGCCGATGCCATAGACGTCGACATCACAAAGGCCGTCGACCTGAACAACAAGGCGAGGAAGAAGCTCGTCGAGATGGGCAGGCTCGAACCGGACTTCGTCAGCGCCTCTGAATNNAGGCGTAAGGGCATCAACCGTCTCTCCACAGGCTCGGCGAACCTGGACGACCTCCTTGCGGGCGGGATCGAGACTTGGGCGATGACCGAGTTCTACGGGGAGTTCGGCTCGGGGAAGACGCAGATCTGCCACACGCTCTGCTGCATGGTGCAGAACCCTCTCGACCAGGGAGGCCTCGACGGAGGCGCCATCTACATCGACACCGAAGGGACGTTCAGGCCGGAGAGGCTCTCGCAGATCGCAGAGGCAAGGGGAATGGACCCGGAGAAGATTCTCTCGAAGGTCATGGTCGCGAGGGCTTACAACAGCGCCCACCAGGAGCTGATAGCCAAAGACCTTGGTAGGATCATCGAGAAGAACAACATCAAGCTCATCATCGTCGACAGCGCGGTCGCCCACTACAGGGCGGAGTTCCTAGGCAGGGCGACGCTCGCCGAGAGGCAGCAGCGGCTGAACCGCTTCATGCACCAGCTCCTCAGGACAGCTGAGGTCTACAACGTCGCGATCATACTCACCAACCAGGTGCAGTCCGCACCGGACAGCTTCTTCGGAGACCCGACGAGGGCGACCGGAGGGCACGTAGTGGCGCACACGAGCACCTACCGCATCTACCTTCGCAAGGCAGGGAAGAACCGCATCGCGAGGATGATCGACAGCCCCTACCACGCCGAGAGGGACGCGGTCTTCATGCTCGACGAGAAGGGAGTCGACGACCCGCCGGAAGAGTCCTCGAAGAGACGGTAAGAGCTAGGCAAACGGTTTGGATGCGGGGATTCTCTCCAATCGCCGTTCTTCATTTGCGAATCTTGCTCTACTCTTCTCCTTGGTCGCTGTGTGGCCATTTCGTCCCTAACGAACCCACGCCGCAACTTCGGGGCTGTTTCTGTCAAGTCGTTTGGCAGGGACCATATGTCGCCTTCGACCAGAAGAGGGGTTGCCCGGCTCTCAACCTATGGGGAGGAATATGTTACGCCAAGAATCGCAATCAAGATCTTGTTCGGGATCGGAAGAGGAACATCTCCTGGGTGAGAGAGGCGGTTACCAATGCACCCGCCAGCTTCAGAATAGTCCGGGAGGCCATTCCCGAACTGCAGGTGGAAGTCCGAAATGCATGACNNATGACTCACTCAGTATCGGGAACTGACCCTGGGGAGGTTGCTCGGTGGTATCCGCGCCGAACTTCAAATTGTATGTCCCACCATAGGCAAGGCCGGGGGCGGTCTTTGGCGTGATCTTGAATTCGACAGGATATCCCTCGTGTAGGTTGTTCGGTCCCCCAATCTCAATCGGATTAGTGACATTGTTCCCGCTTGAGACAATGGAGACCGTGAAGTTTGAGCTTGCATCGTGCAAAGCGTTCCCATAGAGACTCGTTATGCTAACCTGCTTGGACAAGTCGAGGCTCGCTGGGACCGTCGCGTTGGGGCCGCTGTAGAAGTAATACTCGACGCAAATGTCTAATGTTTGACCCATCGGGACAGACAGGATGGTGACGTTTCCCGGGGCGTTTACCGGGTGTTGAAGAGCTCCACTACACTCTTGAATCCCGGCGTACGACTGGGTGCTGTAGGAGACAAAGGGATTTCCCGTGCTGGAAGCCTCTAGCTCAATAGCCACGAGAAGCGCAACCACGAGAAGCAAAGCTACGAGCGCTACGACAAGAGAGCGCTTCCCGATTCCCGATCGACTTGAAGGACGATATCTCAACGGCATTGCCTATTGCTCTGCCCCCTTGATTTCTTCGCTAGCCTCATATTAACTATCTGAAATCGGGTCATCGCCAATAATCGTGGTAGCGAAGCGAACTCACTCGGAGTGGGTGTTACATGCATACCGCAACCAAAATCCATAGAGTAAACCTCGGGGAACGGTTTAATATCTTAGGCTGGCGGCCTCGAGAGTCTTCATGAAGTCGCGGTCCCTCCTAGTCTTCATCCTGATTCTCTCTTTGGCCATCCTGCCGAGCATGCAGCTCGCGCTCGGCGCCGTGACCACCTCCTCGACGACCACGACGACGAGCACGTCAACAGCGTTCAAGTCTCCGTATTCCGAGAAGTTGGATATCTACACGGCTGGAACCACTGACCTTTGGCTCGTCAGCCTCACACCGGTAAACGCAACAAAGCCGGCGATCGTCTCAGCAGAGTCGGTAGGCGGGATGAGCGCATACGAGCTCACCGCGGTAAAGACGTCGTCGGCTACTCCGGGTTCGCAGTTGTTCTGGGGAGACGGATACAAGGTCCTCAAGCTCCCGTTCATGCCCGACTCGGGCGTATTCCTCAACGTAACCGCTGACAGCCAGTCCACTGCCCAGTCCGCCGCCGCCTCCTTCAATTCATTCCTCGGGACGAACCTCGCCCAGATAGGCTCAAGCGGGAACAACTACACCTTCTTCAGCCCCGCTGACTTCACCGTGGCCGGAGAGACGATCTTCACATCGGTCCCGACAACGCTCAAAGGGCTGGCCGGCATCACCTCGGCCGCGACCCTCGCCGCGACCCCCACCCCCACCGCGGTCCTCACAGGGGTGCGCTCCAGCTCCGGCTTCACGCACACGGTGTCGTTCGGCTCGACGCAGACAGGCGTGATCGCAGCGAACGGGACCTTGAACCTGGCCAAGGCCTTGAACCAGGCCAACTCCAGCTTCACCTCCTCTGCGAGGGCAACCTCGACCCAGGTCGTCCTCCACTCCCTTGACGGGCTCATCAGCAGCAACGACGGTGCGAAGGTGACCAACAACCAGGCCACCTTCAGCGGGACTTACTCCTACAGCGTGCCCCAGAGCACGAGATACCGCCCGAACATCACGTTATTGCAGGACCCTCCAGTCCTCACAGCGACCAGGGTGCTAGACAGAGGAGCCGCGTCTTCCGGCGACTTGGTATCGGTGACGGTCACCTTGAGGAACACGGGCCAGAGCGGCACCGTTCAGAACGTCGCGTTGAACGACAACTGGTGGAACGCGTATCCTACCCTCTTCTCCCTTTCCGCGGGGAACGCAACCATAAGCCAGCCTACCTTGACCGCGGGCCAGAACGTCTCGAGGGTCTATGTCCTGAAGGTCAGTTCCACGGCGAGCCAGGATCTCACGCTTCCTGCTGCCAAGGTCTCATACTCTTACCAGGTAGGAGCTGCCGTAGTGACGGCGAGCACCACTACTAACCAGGACGAGCTGAGGACGAACAACGTCAATCCCGGCCCGGCACTCATGATCCAGGCCGCTGCCGACATCCCCTCGGGTTCGCCGATCGGCAAGGTCGGGCACTACGTGGTCACAGTCACCAACGTCGGGAACGGCCCAGCGCTCAACCTCCAAGTCGCGAACTTCACGAACCCGACTCTGGCTCAGGGCGGAGGGGTATGGAAGTTCAACAGCACGATACCCCTTACAAGCATCGTGGCCCGCAACTTCACCAAGACGTTCACGCTCGGATGGACGGCGCCCGACGGCAGCAAGGGTGCCCTCACCTCCAACCCCGCGACGATAGTCTTGTCTCACTCAGGCATACTCATTCCGCTTATCCAGTTCAACGTGGCGGCCTCCCTGACCCCCGGGTTGATCGCCCTCGGAAAGCTGAACGCCACGTACACCCTCACCAACGCCGGGAACGCCGCGGCGACCAACGTCACCATAAGCCAGACGTTCCCGAACGGGATGGTGTGCAGCAGCGTTCTCAACGGGACCGCAAAGTGCAATGGCTCCGGCCTCACTCTCAACACTGGAGCAATCGCGCCGGGCTCGAACCTCCAAGGGAGGCTTCTGGTGACCTTCTCGACCGATAACTACCTCGGCCAGCCCGCATCAGTCACGACGACGGACGGAGGCCTGACGCTTCATACCTCGGGAACGGCGTTCATCGTCCCGGCGGGAATACAGGTCACAAGGATTGATTCTCCAAACCCCGTCTTCCAGGGCCAGAACGACACGGTGTCGATAATGGTGGTCAATCGCGGGACCCTCCCGGTCTACAACGCGAGCGTCAAGACCCAGCCTGACGTCTTCGACAGAGCGCTGTCAGGTAGCCTCAACAAGGCGTTCGCCGTCATCAGCCCGAGCTCCACTCAGTCTTTCAACTATTCCGTCGCGGCCGTGACCCCGGGCAACCACACGACGGCGGCCATCTCGGTCGCCTACGCCTTCGGCGGCTCGTTGGCGGCGTATACGGTCTTCCCCAGCAACGTCGTGGTCTACAGGGACGTCACGGCGACGACGTCGACCAAGCCTTCTCTCCCGGTGGAGGGAAGCAACTTCCAGTTGGCCGTTGACGTGCTGAACCCATCCTCTGTGAACGTCAACAACGTATCGGTCTCCATCCCGATCCCGCAAGGCCTGACGATAGTCAACGCATCTTCTGGAGCTCAGGTGACGGGGCGCACGATTACTATTGCGATCCCCTCATTGGCAGCAGGCGCCACCGCTAGCCAATCCGTGACGCTGAGGGCGAGCGCTGACGGCACCATCAACCTCGCGAACGGCTCTTTGACGTTCCAGTACCTTTCGACGACGATCAAGGGCATCGTCTCGACGCCCGCGTTAATCGTAGGCGTCGACCTCCTTGTTCGCTACGAGCTGCCCATAGGAGCCGCAGTGATAGTGACGATTGCGGTCGCAGTCTACATGCATAGGAAGCTGACCGTCCCACAAGCCAAGTGACCACAAAGTGGTTGACGCAAGACCGGGTCCTCGCCTTACAGGCTCCGGTCAGCGGCTTGAGGAGAGGTCAGCCGGGGCAGTGGTCTTCAGGCGCGAATCGGGCACGCCGCTTTACCTTCTTCTTGAATACCCGGCCGGCCATTGGGACCTCCCGAAGGGCAACATAGAGAAAGGCGAGGAGCCCCTTCAGACGATGCTAAGGGAGGTCAGGGAGGAGGCCGGGATAGTCGACCTCCGCGTCGTCCCGGGCTTCCAGCACAAGATAGAGTACTTCTACCGCCGCGAGGGAAAAAAGGTGCACAAGACGGTGGTCTTCTTCTTGTCCGAGACATCCACCGATAAGGTCATCATCTCGTTCGAGCACAAGGCGTACGGCTGGTTCGACTACGAGGAGGCGATCAAGACGGTCACGTACCCCAACGCGAGGCGCCTGATCAAGGAAGCTGAGACTTTGCTGGGTAGGGGAGTGCCTGCCGCACCTAAGCGGGCAGACTGACCCACTCGCTGACCCTCTCCTTGGCGACGTCGTCGGTCAGAGAGACGGGAGGGTGCTTCATGAGCCATGCGCTAGCCTCGATCAGCGGCCCGCCGACCTTCTTGTCGAGGGCTATCTTGCAATACCTGATCGCGTCTACGACGACGCCAGCGGAGTTCGCCTTGTCGT
>PLCG01000039.1 GCA_003135575.1 Nitrososphaerota archaeon | reverse complement strand
AGATAAGGAAGCTCATCGGTGTGGTTCCAGACAACGTGGGTCTCTACGACGACTTGACCGCTTACGACAATCTGGACTTTTACGGGAAGCTGTACGACTGCCCAGAGTCCCAAAGGAAGGAGAACATCGAGCGATTACTCAAGATGCTGGGGCTCTGGGAGAAGAGGAACGTCGTGGCGGGAACCNNCGAATGAAGCAGAAACTCGCCATAGCGCGCTCCCTCATCCACGACCCTCGCATACTATTCATGGACGAGCCGACGGCGAACCTTGACCCCGAATCGTCAAAGACCGTCAGGGAATTCATCCTCGAGCTGAAAAAGGAGAAGAGGACCATCTTCTTGAACACGCACAACCTCGACGAGGCGCAAAGGGTCTGTGACAGGATCGGGATACTCAACACAAAGCTCATGGCGCTTGGCACCCCCGAGGAGCTCGAGGGGTCTTTGCAGGGGAAGAAGACCGTCATTCAGCTAGAGCGAGTAAACGAAGCAATCTTGACTCCTTTGAAGAAACTGTCGCTGGGGAACATCGCCGTCGATGGCAGCAAGCTCGTGATCGACGTGGCGGNNACCCGGAAAAGGAGAATGCTGACATCGTTGATGCCGTCGTTCGAGCTGGCGGACGCGTCCAATCGGTCACTGTGGTCGGTTCGAGTCTGGAGGACGCCTACCTCAAGCTTGTGAGGGAAGCAACATGAACTTTTCCAAGTCCTGGACGATAGCCACCAAGGACTTCAAGGTCTTCAGGAGGAAGAGGAACATCCTCATCTCGACCATTGCCCTCCCCCTTCTAATCTCGATCCTCCTGCCCGCGGTAATCGTGTTCACCGAGAGCCGAAACGGAGGCGCCCGGATGCCCGCGTCGGAAATCCTGACGCTTCTCCCCGCGTTCACCTTCTTCTTCATCATCATCTCGGCTCCCATCATCACGGCGATTGCTTCCTACAGCTTGGTCGGCGAGAAGGTCGAAAAGAGCCTGGAGCCTCTCCTGGCCACCCCCACGACTGACGGAGAGATCCTTCTAGGAAAGAGCATCGCCGCATTCCTTCCGCCGATGGCCTCCATCTACGCAGGCGCAGCAATCTTCATGACGCTCATGGATGTAGTGACCTACAGCAAGCTTGGCTACTATTTCTTTCCGAACTGGAACGCCGCCATCGTCTTTCTCGTGCTCGCCCCTCTCGCAGCGATACTGAGCCTCGAGCTGAACGTGATCGTCTCTTCGAGGGTCAGTGACGTGAGGACCGCGCAGCAACTCGGGAGCCTCACGGCGCTCCCTCTCGCAGGCATCTACCTCTCAACCGAGCTCGGATTGATAACTCTCGATTCCAACACCCTTCTCATCATCTCCGGTGTCCTATTGGTGGCTGACCTGTTTCTATTCTACGTCAGCACCGCCACGTTCCGCAGGGAAGAGATACTCACAAAGTGGAAGTAGCTCCATAATTCAGCGAAAGTATCCGCGATACGTGCTGACGACACGTTAGCCCTTTAAGCGGAAACCGCGTTCCTTTGAGCCATGACATCGGGAATAGAAGGGCCAATAGGCGCGGAGAGGAGCGTCCTTCGATGGGGCGGCCTGGCGGGGATTCTGGCCAGCGTGGTGTTCATCTTCGTCCCCGTCGTCCTATTCGGTTTCGCGCCGCACGTGCCCGCCGGCGCGTTCAGGACGGAAGGCGGAGGCCTGGTCGACCCCGCCGCTCNNCCGCCGCTCTGGTCATGACGTTCCCCGACGCGAGGACGCCAATGGCTGTCGGGAACTTCCTCTACTTCGTCTCGGCTGTGTTGACGCTCGCCCTTGTCTTGGCCCTTTACCGAGCCCTCCGCAGGACGAGCCTCGCGCCCGCGCTCTTGGGGAGCGTCCTGTACGTCCTTGGCCTGGGAGTGCTGTTCACCGAGACCGTCACCCAAGTGGCGTTCGACCCTATCTCCAATCTCTATCACGCCCCCGGGGTGACCCCCGCGGAGCAAGCGACACTCGCCCTCTTGTGGCAGGCCACCCAGGGCGTATTCAACGAGCTCGACGCCGCGGCTATCCTCCTGTTGTCGGTGGCGATGGTCGTTCTGGGCGTTGCCATGCTCAGGGCCCCCAGTTTCGGCAACCGCGTTGGCACGTTGGTCTCGGCGCTGGGCGGAGCGGCCCTCTTTGTGACAGCAGTCTTCGGCATCACGTCCTTCCTCGTGGCCATCGTCCTCATTCCTATCTTCGTCGTGATTCCCATTTCCCTTGGATGGAAGGTCTACGGCCTGTCGAGGGTGACATAGAATCATGACATCGACCCAGGCCGACAGAAAGCTGGACGACGTGGTGAAGGACGCGGGCGACTACTACAACTACATCAGGAAGAAGGATGCCAGTGGAACCCGGCTTGACGTCGCGGTGGTTAGCGTGACCGTATGGTTCGCCACGTTCGTCGTCCTCGGGGTCAGCTCCCTCGCCCTAGCCGGGTGCTTCTCCCCCTCAACATTCGCCATATGCATGTCAGGCCCCTCAGCCTCCAAGTTGCTCTTTCAGTACCTCCTGCTCTCGGCCGGGGTCTGCACCGTGGCCGGGGTCGCGTCCGGGCTCGCGACCTATGGGATCAGGCGCAGCAGAAGGACAAGGTTCGCCCAGCTGGGTGCACTCCTTGACAGGATGAAGGGGGGAGAGGTCTCCTCTGAGGACGGACTCCACCTGATTGATGCGATGCACCAAGCGGCTCTCGTGGTGAAGAAGAGAAAGGTGGACTCGGCCTTCGAGTACGGCGTGGTGGGCTTCATGCTCATCGGCCTCATCGGGAACAACGTCTTGGCCGGAATCGTGGCCGGGGCACTCGCGTACCTCTACTTCAGAGAGAGGGCGCTCAGAGAATACCAGAGCGACGAGAAGCGCTACGAGGACTCGAAGAGGGATCTCCTCCAGAGCCTGTGACCGCTTTTGGAGCGCCCCGACCTCTACGTCCTCGCCCGATTCTTAGACACTCTCTATAGCAACGGCCAGGCGATGAAGAAGACGAACCTGCAGATGAGGGTGGGCCTCAACTATCCGCGATTCATGGAGTACTTAGAGTGGATGGTCTCTCACGGCCTTCTACAGCGGAAGGACGAGGACGGCGCGGAGCTCTACTCGCTCTCTCAGCAGGGCCTCGACGCGCATCACCGTCTAGTGGCGTGGATAAGAGATACAATGAAGGGAATGCGAATCTGAGCGCAGGCCCTTCCCGAATGAAAGCGATCGTGTGCACCAAGTACGGGCCTCCGGAAGTTCTCAAGCTCGAAGAGGTCGAGAAGCCCGTCCCCAAGGACGACGAGGTGCTAGTAAGAGTCCGTGCGGCAACCGTGAACAAGGGAGACTGCGAGTTGCGAAGCCTCAAGATGTCCCTCTTGTGGCAGATTATTGCCAGAATTGGGTTTGGTTTCAGGGGACCCAGAAGGAGAATACTGGGGCAGGAGCTGGCCGGGGAGGTCGAATCAGTGGGCAAGGATGTCAAGCTCTTCAAGCAGGGCGACCAAGTCTTTGCCCTGTGCGGCCTTTGGCTCGAAGCCTATGCCGAGTACTGTTGTCTTTCCGAGCGAGGCCTGATGGCTACGAAGCCGACCAACATGACCTACGAGCAAGCCGCCGGCGTACCGGTGGGCGGGCTCCACGCCTTGTTCTGCCTGAGGAAGGGAAATATCATGAGCGGGCAAAAGGTCTTGATCATCGGGGCAGGTGGGGCAGTGGGCACCGCCGCGGTGCAGCTCGCAAAATCACTCGGGGCGGAGGTGACCGCCGTGGACAGCGCGGCGAAACTGGGTGTCTTGCGCTCCATCGGCGCGGACAGGGTCATCGACTACACCAGCGAGGATTTTGCCAAGAGCGGCGAAACCTACGACGTGATCTTTGATGCTGTGGGGAAGAGTTCTTTCTCCGGCTGCATGGCATCGCTCAAGCCGAACGGGATACTTCTCTTGGGTAACCCCGGGGTGTCGCAGCTCGTCCAGGGGTTTTGGGCCTCCAAGACGGGCAGCAAGAAAGCGATAGGCGGGGCGGTCTCATATCGCGTTGAGGATCTGATCTTCCTCAAGGGGCTCATCGAGGCAGGGAAGCTAAGATCGGTGATAGACAGACGATACCCGTTGGAGCAGACCGCCGAGGCCCACAGGTATGTCGACACCGGGCAAAAGACTGGGATCGTCGTCATAGCTGTAGGACACGCATGAAACCGCAATCAGCCATTTCCCAGGCCGCGCAGGGCTTCTAGCGCCTCTTTCACGTGGCGCGTCGCCTGGAGCTGCGACGAGAAGACGTACCTGACTATCCCGCGCCTGTCGATGACGTACGTGACCCTCCCCGGGATCAGTCCCATTGACGACGAGACGCCATATTTGCGCCTGACCTCCCCGTCCGCGTCGCTAAGGATCTTGAAGGGGAGGCGCACTCCGACGCGAAGCCCTTGTGCGAGTCCACCGAGTCGGAGCTTATCCCCACCACCTCCGCGCCGAGCTCGCCGAACTTCGTGAAGCTGTCGCGGAAGGCGCCCGCCTCGGCGGTGCACCCCGGCGTCCGGTCCTTGGGATAGAAGTAGACGACCACGCTCCCGCGGCCAAGCAGGTCGCTGAGCTTGATCTCCTCGCCGTCCTGCGACCTTAGGGAAAAGTCAGGGGCCGGGTCGCCCACCTTCGTCCTCGACATCGGGGCTAGACGCCCGTCGATTGTTTGAGGGCGATCGTGCCGCCCTTTATCTCGAGCTCGTAGACCTCGTTCACGTCGAGCCTGATCCCGAACATGTCGTACTCCGTCTCGGTGAGGACCATCGTGATCTTCGGGTAGGCCATCTCCCTCATCGGGGGCATGAGGCCCATCCCCTGAAGCTGGGAGACCATGTTCTGGACCATCCTGTTCTCCTCCGCCCCCATCCCGTAGGGCTGTCCGGACGCCGCCCTCTGCCTCACCTCGACGAGCTCGATCTGCTTCGCGGGCAAGCCTGTGTATGGGTCGGTGACGCTGCTGATGCGGTGGACCTTGACTTGCACCATGTCGAATCTCTTTTTCCTTGGAGAGTTATATTAGTATCTGACTTTACTTTGGGGCTCTAGACAGTTTCTTCCTTTTGCTGCTGCTCTAGGTCGTCCTGCTCTCCTTCGTCAGTGTCGGCGGCATCGAACTCGTCCTCCTCATCGTCGGGCTGGGCAACTTGCTCTCCGGCCATCGGTGTGCCCTGTGGCAGCGGCGTTGACTCTCCCTCCAAAGGCCCCGCCCGCGACTCCACGGGAGGAGCGCCTTCCTGGGATCCAGCCTCGCCCCCTCCCTGCTGGTTGGCGAGCTCCTCGACGTACTCGGGGGTGATTATCCTCGCCATCGAGAGGTTCACGAGGCTGTTGTTCGAAGCGTCCCCGGAGACCCTCCCCATCGGGCCCTTGACCTGGCGCCACTTTAGCTTGCTGTGCCCGCTCTTCGACGTGTAGATTATCCCGAGGACGTCGTTCGCGTTCACAAAGGTGATGTCCCTTATCTTCATCAGCGAGGCCTTGTCGACCGCTTCGATGTATATCGAGCCCGGCTCTGACTCCTTCTCCGGGAAGACCTCAGGGTCCCTGAGGTACGACTCCGGGATGAAGCTCCTGCACGTGCTGTTGACCAGGAACCTCCTGAACGCTTCAAGATGGCAAGTGACGTCTATTTCCACCATGACAACTCCCTACCGGGACCCGCGTGACTCGGAATCGCGCCCTTATTTGAATATAGAGTCACCTAAAATTCAAGATATGAAGCTCAAGGTGGTGTTAATATTCTAAAAGCGAATTGTAGACCATGAAGGTTGTAAAGGGACTCGAATTCTCTTATCAATCTACTGCTCAAACTCGAGAACTTGTCTCTAACTTCCGCGACATGGTCAACGACGCCATCCGCATCTGTCTCGAGGAGAACGTCAAAGGCCGGCTAAGGCTCAGGGATAGAATCTACAAGGAATTACAACTGAGGTATACTGTCGGGTCACGCTTTCCTTACTCGGTGGCTGAGATTGCGTGGTCGATAGTGAAGAAGCACAAACTTTGGCACAGAAGGCCCTACGCAAAGAAGCTAATGCTCAAGATGGATTCCCGTAACTACTCACTCGATTACTCAATTCTCTCGCTTCCCTTCAGAAAAGGCGAACGCATCTTCATACCCCTACAATACGGCGAGTATCAGCGGTCCTTCTTGATAGACAAGACATTGAAGCGCGGGTCCATAACCATGACCGAGACTGCAATAATTATCACGTTCTGGAGAGACACTCCTGCCACTGAGCCGCTCAGAAAAGTCGGCTACGATCTTAACGAGAAATCAATCGTCGACGGCGACGGAACGATACAAGACCTCTCAAAAGTCGCTCGCCTTCACACACTTTACGGAATCAGGCGGTCGGGGTTCTATGAGAGGCATCCCCGTGACACGCGTCTCAAGAAGAAGTTCGCATCGTCCACGAGAGAGAAAGAACGCGTTAGTCAATTCTTGCATAGAGTGTCCACTCTCATTGTCGAGAAGGCAAGGGCGAACAACGAAGCAATCGTGCTCGAGAGGCTCAAGGGAATCCGATTTGCCCATCAAAAGGGAAACGGAGAGAGAAAGTCGACGCGACGTAGGATTGCCCTTTGGCCCTTTCGCCAACTTCAGTCCTACGTCGAGTACAAGGCAGGATGGGCAGGAGTGCCAGTGGAGTATGTCTCTCCTGCATACACATCGAAGACCTGCAATGTCTGCGGGTTCATCAATAGGAACCTGAAGTTAACTGATAGGAGCTGGCTATGCCCTTCGTGTGGTGCCAAGCTCGACCGCGACCTCAACGCTGCGATAAACATCGAGCGTCGCGGGAAGATAAGATGTCTGGGTGAGGTTCGCCCAGGAGCGCGGGGCAAAGATGAAGCCGTGAAGAGGAACGATACACGATGACTCAGTCCTCAGAGCAGAAGCCTCGAAGTCATATCGAGGGAGGTTCCCTAGATTGATAAGAACCGGTTCCCAACTCAAGATAGTTTATCACGAATCAGGACTTCCTGACCTGCTCAGTCCATTCTAGAGCAAACCGCCTGGCTCCCAGAATCACCCGCGACTAGAAACTCACAGACGGATACAAGAATTCGCAAGACTCAAGAAACACCTATCGCAAGAGTAGAAAATGTGGGTAATGATCGCATTAGCCTGTTGACCTCAAAATGAGATGGATCTTGAGTCGAGAACCCACACTTTCGCACCTAAGAGATGCTGTCGCACCATCCTGAGAATCCTTTCCTCGTTGCCTCCTTTGCGCAGCCAAAAACCTATCTTCTGACCGCTCTAGGCGAGCTTGGCGTTGAAGCAAACACGCTTTCTTATGCGCGCCATCCCCTCTCAACCCGACAGGCTGAGGTTCCTCGCCTCTATCAAGGCGGTGGGATCAAGCCTCGGAGCGAACCTGAAGCACCCGCGGTGGACGTCTTACGGCGCGCTCGAGATAGACGCCTTCGCGCCGTCGGTCCAGGACTTTGACCTCTTCGTCGCCGCGATAGAGCCGCTCGCGAGGGTCGAGTTCACCAAGAACCTTGACGAGGCGCCCCCGTTCAAGTCCAAGGAGAAGGTCTTGGAGGAGGCGGTGGGCTACTTCAACGCAGAGCGCTACTGGGAGTGCCACGAGACCCTCGAGTCCGTCTGGCGCCCCGCCGCCGGGGAGGAGAAGAGGCTGGTCCAGAGCATCATATTAGTCTGCGCCGCGTTCGTCCACGAGCAGAGGGGAGAGAGGGAGGTGGCGCTCGACATATTCAAGCGGGCCCTTCCGCAGATAGAGTGGAAGGCAGAGAAATACCAAGGGATCGACATACCGCGTCTCCGGAAGAACGTGGAGCGCTCCCTTGCGGAGGGGGAGCTCTCGCCCTTCAAGATCTAGGAAAACGAACCGAGGCTTAGCCGAAGACGGGGAGGTTCATCGGGTTGCTCTGCTCGGAGAGCGCCCTTGCCGGCCTCGAGGCCACGACGTCCGCGACGACCGCCAGCAACGACAAGACGATCGCCGCAATCGCGTCGGTGTCAGAGTATGTGGCCCACTGGAAGGCGATGATCGCAAGGATCACGGTCGAAAGGACGGAGCCCACGATGAAGCTCACCCTGATGCCGGCAAAAGAGACGAGCGCGTCGAGCGCGAGGACGGCCCCGACTATGAAGAGGGCGCCCTGCATCTCTCCCTGTAGCTCGACGATGCAGGTTGAGAATGGCAAGCAGGGAGACACCGAGTTCGTCCCGTAGTATGCCACGAAGCTTGCCCAGGAGCCCGCGAGGAGGCTGAGCACCGAGCCAGCGAGCCGAATCGGCGCGAGGGTCATTTCAGCATCCGGAGCTTGTAGAAGCCAGCCTCGATCACCTTGTTGATGTGGTCCTTAACGAGGAAGAGCCGGTGGACTGTCTCGCCGTCATCAGGCGCGATGGTCCAGTCGTCCTTCACCACGAACTCGTGCTGGCTGCCATTTCTGGGGCACGTGTGCTTCAGAGTCTTTCCCGGCTTGACTCCGAGGCTCAACATGTAGACGCCCTTGAGGTCGGTGCATGTGAGTATCCCCCACTGCTCGTCCTCAGGGACCTCCTCGAAGCCGACGCTAGGCTTCAGGGGCTCTCCATAGCGCTTGTCGTCGCAGAATAGCTTCTTGCAGCCTCTGCAGACCCAGACGTCGACGACACCCTGTAGGTAGTTGTCCCTGTTGACGTTGACCATCCCAGCGAGGACTATCTCGTGCTTATGTTCGGCCCCCGGTGTGCTATCTTTGCTCAAACCAGAATCACCTTGTCGCCGTACTTGCTCCCCTTGGATTACCTGCATTTGTGCCCTTCGTTTCGCCCGGCAGGAGCGGAATCAGCTCGAGGGTGAGCTTGTCGACTAGCAGCCGCCTCTCCTTCCTCCGCCGTGTGAGCCTCTCCTCGTAGGCCCGGAAAAGGTTCGACATGGCCATACGAGGGTGGACCGCGAGGTACGACCGACCCCCCGCATCGAGTATCAGCATGCCCCGAGCCGACAGGGACTCCGCGACCGCCTTGGTCCCAGCGTCGGAGGAAACGTACCTGCCCTCGGTCAGGGTCTTGACGTAGAGCTCCGCCTCCTCGAGGGGGATCTCAAGCGCCTCATGGATGTCCTTGACAAGGACGGCGACGTCTCTGGGCACGTGATGAGGCACTCTCTTCACGTTAAAAACTGCTAGCCTAGAATGCAATTTTCCATGCACTGACCGTAAGAAGATGCGATTTTTACAGGAATTCAGTTCCAGGAACCCACCCGTTATAGGTGGTGCACGAGAACACAAGGCGTACAAGCATGAAACCAGGACGCACAGGGATGAACACCCTTGCAATTTTTGCAATTATCTTCTTGTTGGGCTTTGGGTTCGTAGTCTACGCCGTCCCGGGCTCGGCTATCGCCCCTCTCGCGGAGGGCTCGGGTGCAGCGAGCCAGACCACCGTCTACTTCCGGCTGGCCCAGGTCAATCCGACCACTACCACAGGAGGTAACGCTAGCGGGTACGCCGGAATCTCGATCAGCGGCGAGTCGCTGAACCTCGAGTGGGCCATATCCAAAGGACTTCCGGGCGAGCAGCTGCAGATGGTGATGCAGGTCAGCTCTTCTAGCGGCGTCACCAAATCATTCACGTTCACGCCCGTCCAGGTGAGCAGCCAAGGCGCGGCGGGTTCCTCAGGCTCCGCCACCCTCGACCTCGGCACCTACGCGATCGGGCTGGTCGTCGTCGATGCGAGCCCCACTTCCCACAAGACGATCCTCACGAGCATTCCGGCCTCCTCCCAAGTCTCGATAGCGTCCTCGGAGACCTCGCAGACCGCCACGGCGACCGGGAACAGCCTGAGCTATTCGCTCGTGCCTCTGCCGGTCTATCTTCACCAGACTCCTCCCACCAACTACTCCTTCAGGGAAGGGGGAGCGCTGATAGTCGCGACGGGCAACCAGCTGATGATCACCACCAGTTTCCTGGGCACTGCGAACACGGCGTTCTTCACCGTGCTTCAAACCACCCACCAGAACGTCACCGCCGGCTCGGTTACGACCGGTTCCAGTGGCGGTGGCGTCTTCAAGGGTAACGTCACGCTCGCATCAGGTACCTATCAGGTCGGGCTGCTCATCTACGTCTCCGGCAAGACGGCCTCTCCTGTTGCCGTCAGCGTTCCTAGGGCGATCCAGATCACACTCCCCGTTACGACTTCGACCACCCATTCGTCGACCACGAGCGCGGTAAGCTCGACGACATCGACCAGCAGAAGCTCGTCAAGTACATCGACTTCCAGCTCGAATACCGAGCATGAGAGCAGCACTACCACGAGCAGCACGACCTCGCACTCGCAGTCGTCTTCAGCGGTCAACCAGTTGGAGTTCTTACCCATCACCACCATCGTGACACCGCACGGATACCAGTTCGGGCAGGGAGGCGGCGGGTACGCGGTCAGCGGCGGGAGCGTCTACTTCAGCCTCGCGTTCACTGGCCAGAATCCGGTCACCCACTACTCGCTGCTCCTCTCGGTCAACGGCAGCGCCAGGACGATCGGAGACTACACGACCACCACCATCGGCGCTGGAAACGTGGGGGCCAGCACGACCCTCGGGACGGGCAGCTTCGTCCTAGCCCTGACCGTGCTCGACACGACGACCTTCAGCCAGCCAACCGCAGTGTTGAGGAGCGACCCATCGAGCTTCTCCGTATCCACCCACGCGACTACGACCAGTAGCACTACGAGCACAACGACCCCCACAAGCAGCACGACCCACTCGACATCTTCCTTGACGACGCAGACCGACACCTCGAAGGGGCACTCATGGATTTTCAAGCTGCTGCCGGCATCTGTGGCCACGGTCCCGAGCGGATACCGCATAGCGAAATCGGGGACGGCAATCGTCACTCTGAACTCCCCGTTCTCATTGCTGAACGTCGAGCTCGGGTTCCAGGACGGGAACCCGTCGACGACCTACAACGCTGCCCTAGTCCTCAACGGCACTAGCACCAACATAGGGACGATGACGACGAGCAAGTCCGGCGCCGCAGAGCTTCACGCCACCATCCAGGTAAACCCAGGCAAGTATCTCCTCGGCATCATAGTCTATGACGTATCGAACATCTCCGCGTTCAACGCGAACGGCCCGGTCCTCGTCATGGTCAGCGACCCCAACACGCAACTTGCAGTAATCGTCCCGCCGAACTCGGGCAACGGTTCCTCGAACGGCCAGGGCCAGGCCGGGGGATCGGAAGTCTCGTCAACTACCAGCGCGCTTTCCAGCACGGTAACGAAGACCGCTACCACGATAAGCGCAGGGGCGCAGGTCCAAGATCAGATCAAGAACGCGGTGGACAACCTCAATATCCCCGCCACGGTCCAAGTGACGCCCCTCCTGAGCTCTACGAGCGTCCTCGACTCGAGGTTCTCCGTCTCGGTGGGGCAGCAGGTGGGCAACGGCCTTGTCATAGCGATCTCTGGGGAGAACGTCACGGGCTCGCGCGTCCTCCTCATCAACATGAGCAAGACTTCGCCGCTGGCCCTCTATCCTGCTCTAAACATCACGCTCGACGGCGTGCCCGTCGTTGAGGCCTCCTCCGCGCTCCAGGTGCTCGACCCCTCGCCGGGAGACCCGGCGAGATACGTGCTCGTCGCAACCGCGACCTCAATCCAGCTTCTCGTCTCGATACCCCACTTCTCCCTCCACCTCATCCAGGTGGCCGGCGAGATCGTCCACAACATCCAGACCAGCCTCGCGCTGGACGCCCCGCTGCTCGCGGGCTCGCTTCTGGTCATCACGTTGGCCTTCGCCGGGGCCTACGCGGCGAGAAGGAGGTTCTTCGCGATCCTTTGATCGAGGCGCAATCGGAAATCCACATTGGTGGCGAGAAGAGAACGCAACAATATCGCAACAGGCTCAGGATAATCTCGGACGTCCTCCTGGTGGCCCTCAACTCCAGCGGAGAGGGCGGCGCGAGCGCATCCGTGCTGATGCGGCGCTCCAACCTCTCCTACCGGGGCCTCGAACAGCTGCTCTCCCAGCTACTCACGACCGGGTTGATCATCGAGAGACGGGAGGACAAGGCCGTGAAATACGTGGTCAGCGCCAAGGGGTGCGAATACCTCGCCCAATACCGCCAGTTCGAGACCTTCGCCGAGTCCTTCGGGCTGGCACTCTAGCAGCGCATAAGCGTGGAAAGCGGATTCCAGCTCCGTCATTCTTTTAGTGTGGTGGTCGAAAGCTGCTCCAATTGAGTGACGAGGGGCTCGATTCAGCCAAGGTCATGCGCATCGTCAACCACCCTGTCCGCATGCGAATCATCGAGCTCCTCGCCGTAAGGCCTCTCTCTTGGAAGGAGCTCTCCACAGAGCTCGGCGTCCGCACGGGCTCCCTCTACCACCACCTCGACACCCTTGAGAGGATCGTCACCAGGGACTCTGAGCGCAGATACACGCTCACCCGCCTAGGGAAGGAGATCTACGGCGAACTCAACGATGAGAAGAAGACTCCCACGCAGTCGATGCAGGGCATCGAGAAGGCGATGAAGAAGCGGTCGCTCGCCGGCCTTGCAAGGGAGGTCTTCGTCCCCAGGAGCCTCATAGTTCCCCTCACCTCCACAAAGCAGAGGGGCATCGCGACCCTCGCGGCGGTCTCCGCGCTCGTCCTCGCGCTACTCCTGCTTTCTGGTGACGAGCTCGTCCTCTTCTCCTTCACCCCGTCGTCGAGCATGCTCCTCTCGGCGTCGACCTATGCGGTGAGTCTCGCCGTGCTAGCCGCGACCGCCTACGTCGCACTGGCCGTCGTCTTCAAGGAGCGGGGGGACGTCGTCACCCTCCTCACCGCGACCGCCCTCTCGTTCATCCCGCTCACCCTCTTCGGCGCGGGCCTGCACCTCCTCTACGCGGGTGGCCCACCGACCTCGGCGGCTTTCCCCTTGTCGATATTCGCGGACACCACGGTCGTCACCGTGACGCTCGCCTTCTTCCAGGCGTGGGGGGCGGGGGTCGTCGGCGCTGGTATGAGCGTGGCCTCAGGCCTCAGGGTCGAGAAGACCTTGGTGGTGAGCCTCGTGATCCTGTATGCCACGATGCTGATAATCCTCCTCCAAGGTGGGCGCCTAGTCTAGGCGCGATCCGGGCCCTAACCCTTTTCTTTCACGGTCTCCCGGGAATTCCACAAGAACTCGAAGTAGTCGCGCGCGAAGCTCGCGAGGCCAGCGTGGTGAGCCCAGATCGCGAGGGCCGAGTTGGCGCTCTCGCCCCTCCCTCCTCCGCCGAGAAGCAAGACGACGTCCTTGGAGTCCGCTATCACCCCTCCCCCGAACATCATCTTCCTCGTGCGCACCTCCGCTCCTGCCGAGAGCGCTGTGAGGGTCTCTTCCGGGAAGCCCAACGAGGTCAGGACCGAGATCTCGACGCCCCTCTCCCTGACGGTCCCGAGGAGGGATGCGACCTGGTCAACATATGGGGCGATGCCGACTGGTAGCGCGATGAGCAGCTCGTTCCGCGAGCTCACGACCGTGTTCTTCACCCGCGAGAGTATCTCCGAGATCCCCCTGAGGATGTAGATCTCAGGCCGCTCCTGCTCGCCCTTCTTCTCGTAGATGCCGACGAGCTCTGCGAGAGCCACCTTCTCCCTCTCGCGCGCCTCGGACTCGTTCTGCGACCTCAGCTCCTCAAGGGCGCTCGCGGGGGGCTTCGCGGTGTATAGGATGGGCCTGCTTCGCTGCCGGTCGACCCAGCCCTGCCTGTGAAGGGACTCGAGGGCCTGGTAGACCTTCGAGTACGGGACCCTCGCGGTGCGGCTGACCTCGCTGGCAGTCATCGTCCCTCCTTCCAAGAGCGCGACGTAGCTCCGTATCTCCGTCTTCGTGAGGCCTAGCCCCTCGAGCGCCGAGACCGCGCTGTCGCTGACGCTCATGTTCGAGACATCTCGTAGATTCGCCTGCTACCTGTCCTAGCCGGTCGCTGCGACCATGCAGACGAGTATCACCATCAAAAGCACGAGCCCGATCGCGGCTCCGCCACGGAGCCTCTTGTTAGCGCCCAGCAATTCTGGTGAAGGCGGGCCCGGGGCCTTCATCATCGCCTCCGTCAGCTTGAGCACCTTGCGCGCTGCGGGCGTGACCACGCCGAATGCCACGACCAAGGCAACCACAGCGAGGGCAGCTCCCACCGAGATGAAGAGGCCGAACTGGGTCGTGGGGGCGAACATGCTGAAGTCGCCATTGGCCATCGATAGCGCAAGGGCCACTCCGATTATCGGCGTGGCGATGGTGAAGATTTCTATGAATCTGATGTACTTTGGGAAGACCTTGACTATGAATTCGCCCCTAGTAGCCGGCGTGAAGGTCGGGAGCACAGGCCCGAGGACCATCCCGAACACCATCGCGGCGCCGACCCATCCGATAGCCGCTACGATGTGAAGCCAGAGGAGCACCTCGAGAAGGATAGCCATCTCCGCCAACTACGGCCGGGATTCTACTTATGATTTCCTGCCCCTCGAAGCGGGCAGCCGTGGGGCGGGGCCTCGGTCAGGCTCCGGGAGCCGCGTGCCCTAGGCGGTCACAGCGAAGTGGACCGCGGCAAGCTGGCCCCAGTTGTCAGCAGCGACCACCGTGTAGATTCCCGCCGGGAGCGGCTCGGGGTTGGCGAGCCCGCTCGAGTAGACGTTCACCAGCGAGGTAGCCGCGGCGGCTGACCTCGTCGTCATCGATACGCTGGA
Organism: Nitrososphaerota archaeon; assembly: GCA_003135575.1. GTDB lineage: Archaea > Thermoproteota > Nitrososphaeria > Nitrososphaerales > Gagatemarchaeaceae > Gagatemarchaeum. Next base: position 478 of record PLCG01000039.1, on the reverse strand, counting down.
GCCCTGGCCCAGGGGCACCGTGAAGACGTCACTGCTTGGCTGGAACACATAGTAGCTCAAGGCCGAGGTCGGGACTATGCACATCATGTTCTGGACGCCGTGGATGCTGAGCGCGGTCCCCGAAGTGAAGTTGGCGACCGTGTAGTAGCCTTGCAAGACCTCGAACGTCGCCGGCCCGGTGTTGCACAGGGGGTTGACCTGGACCCCGTGGTAGTTGTTGACGCCAGTGACGTTGTTGGGGCGCGAGAGCAAGTTCCAAACGGTCGCGTTCACCTCGAACGAGGTCGCATGCGGGCCTTGGCTGGGGCTCACCGAGAGCACGAGCTCGATGCCCAGACCTTGGTCGGATACGGTGGTCGTCGCGGTCGAGCCTGTCGAGGTCGACGAAGTCGAAGGGCCCGAAGGGCCGACGTTGAACACGAAAGCGCCCGTCACCGTCGCGATGATCTCTGCGGTCAGCGCGAGCATTGCGTAAGTC
>PLCG01000013.1 GCA_003135575.1 Nitrososphaerota archaeon | reverse complement strand
GAGCGTAGGTGTTGCCGTTCAGAAATGCCGCGATGGGAGGGGTAGACCAAGTAAGGGTGCAGTCTCCGCTTGTCAGCGTCAGAGGCACCACATTCAAGGGTTGCTGGTTCGGTACCACGCTCCCCGCGACCGCGACCGAGGTAGAGGCAAGATAACCGCCGCCGACGAGAAGCAAGAGGCCGACGATGACCATCGCCACGTTAGCCATTCAAAATCTAAACCCTGAAAACAAGGGGAGGCCGGCTTGTTTAGAGCCGGTCGTTAAGTCGGGACTGCCGACTTGTTGCTGTATTTGGCGAAAGCGAAGAGGGCCGCAAAGACAAGACCGCCCCAGACTATCAACCCCTCGATTCCGTTCGGGGAGACCCCGAACATGGGGAGGATCCACTGGGTAGTTATTGCTCCAATCCCTACGAACAGGACCAAGAACACTAACAGCGCTGCGGCTGTTCCCGTCGCGACACGCCGGACGATTCTGGGTGTCATGGTTTAGTGCGCCTTGAAGGTCACGGTCCACGGGGTGGATGCGTTGACTGCATTGGGTCCGAGGTTGTTGTTGACGGGGAAGTAGTTGGGGTCTGCGTTGATGTAGAGGGTGAAGACCAGAGCTTCCGTGCTGCTCGAGGCAACCGATCCTTGCTGGACCGTCAGGCCGACCGTCGCCGTGCCGCCATAGATGTTGTTCCCTATGGTCTGCTCGGTGAGACTGCCGCCCGTGTTGCTGTCTGGGTTGCTGGAGTGCGGGCCTGCTCCGGGTGTGGAGAACTGCGAGATTAGTCCCATGCCGCCGTTAGTAGGTGGCTGGATTCCCACGCCATCGGGGGGCAACGCCCACCAGTAGCGCGATGCACCGGTTTGGAACTCTCTCAGCATCCCCGTGACGGGGAGACCTGCGCCAGCGTCAGAGATTTGGAGGACTGCCGATTGGCAGACTTTGCTGATGATGTCGTATTGGAGCCCGACCGCCTGGTTGCAGGACAGGTAGCCTTCGTTGGCCGTCTTGTAGTTCAGGCTGATGGTGACTGGCTGCGCCGCTGTGGTGCTGAAGTTGTATTTGTATGTGAAAGCTACGTGAGCCTGGTTCGCGGTAGAGATTGCCGTCGTCCCTATCATGAACGTGCTGGCGTAGGATTCTGTCTTGAGCTGGTAGATCTGCACCGGGATGGTCGTGATTCCCGCTGCGCCCGAGGGCACGTATGGGACCGTGAAGGGTATCCATTCGGTGACATAGCCTGATGTGACTATCGACGCTATCAGACTTGTGCCAGAGGCGAACGAGTATCCTGTCGTGGTACACGAACCGCTGCTAGTGGTGCATACGCCCTGGAAGGAACCGCCCGGAGTGTAGAGAGTTATTGTGGTCGCCGTCGCGATGGCTGCCTTTGCCAAGGGGTCGGCATTGATTATCGAGAGAGGGAGGGTGGTCGAGACCAAGCCGGGTTGCGTGCTACTAGTGACTACGCTTCCGGGCTTTACTCCCCCGGTAACATAGCCGTTGTAATACGCGACGACGACGCCGACTCCGATTAGGACTAGAAGGATTGCGACTAGCCATGTAGGGCCTGATTCGCCGCTTCGCTTGTTGTGACTGAAGTCCATTAAATGTTTTCGTCCTTCGCTCTGCTCTCTTAGTATNNCCCCTTAAATATCTAAGACCCTTTAGGGTGCGCGTTTGGCGTTCGAGTCCGTCAAAGAGAAGCAGGCTTTCTATAATCTCCGGTTCGCTCACGTTCAGGTCGGACATTCCTTCTGGATGTGGAAATCCTATGACCCTAAAAACACCAAGCTGACGGTCCCTGCGGAGATAGCGTCGCACGCGAAGATGAAGGACCGCGAGGCATATCACGTCGCGATGCCCGAGAACACGGCAGACTTTGACGCCGTGGTCTACAAGGCGCGAGAGCTCTTCGCGCAGGGCTCGATGGTGATATTCTATATCTTCAGTGGCAAGGAGGAAGGCAAGGTTTGAGCTACGCTTACCGGACACTGAGGCTGACGATATTCTTCGGATGGCTCGCAGCTGGGATGGCCCTCGTCGCATACGTCTCTCTCTTTCAGACTTGGACGGGCATCAGGATTCTCTCCATCGTCTTCTTCATCGCGATGGATGTCCCGGTCCTGCTCCTGCTTCGAAAGGCCGCGATGCCTCGAGGCGAAACCCGAACCAAGAACGAAGACCCTCTCGGAGCTCTCAATGATGAAGACCCTTTGCCGGTCGCGCCGTCTCCCGTAATCCTCCACGACGTGACTACGATAAGACAGGCGGCGCGGACAGTCCCGAAGGAGAGGTTCATCAAGGTCCGGTACAATGCCGATTTCTTCGCCAAGATTCGCGTCGAGGACTCCGAAGTGGATGAGTCCACTGTCAAGCTAGTGAGGATCGAGGAAGACAAGCCCGCGGAGGCCTAGAGCTTGGAACTTCGTCAGAACTTCGGGATGCTCATCTGGATTCTCCCGTTCTACACCTCGCTTCTTGCCATCTACATCTATCCGCCGTTCGCCGGCTATGGGATAGTAGTCGGGTTGAGCATCACCATCGGCGGGCTCTTCGTCCAGGTCAAGGTGAACGAATGGGAAGCGGCTAAGTTCAAGCTCATCCGGCTCGAGGTAGACCACAAGCCCAAGTTCAAGGGCAAGTCGTCGAGCGGTTACAAGCCCTGGCCAACTACTACCCAGCTATGGATAAGGGGAGAGCCTCCTGAGTTCACCGATAGCTTCGGATGGACGACCGCCTACATCTGGGCTCTCAACGGCGGGTACTCGCATCCTTCCTACAATAACAGGATGAAGATCTCGCTGTGCATCTTCCGCTATCGGGGCAAGTGGAGTGACCTCATCAAGTTCTATCCGGGGACAGGAGTCTTCCGCGGCTCTGTCGTGAGCATACCCGAGGTCTCGCGCATCTGGGGGACGGAGATTATCGCCAACTCGTTCCCAGAGTTGACGGGCAAGAGCAAGAAAGAACTTCTCAACCTGACCCCGGCGGCCTACATCGACAGCGAAGGGGTCCTCCGTTGGGCTCCGAAGTTCATCATCAAGAGAGCGGAAGGTTCGATAGACGTGGAGTCTGAGCAGGACAACCGCATCGCGCAGGAGCTTATTGCAATATGACCCCTGAAGACGAGGTACCTCCGGAACTGAGGACGACGACTGCCCAGAAGCAGGAGGGCAAGAAACCCGATTGGACGGAATCCCTTGACGCTGAAGTCAAGGCAAGGGTGCTCACCCTAATGAAGAAAGACGAGCGTAGCAAGGAAAGAATCGAAAGCCTGGAAGAGTTGGCGTCCGAGCTCGAGGAAGCGGCAAGGATGAAGTCCANNCCGAGGTGGAGGAACTGAAGAACAAGTACGCGCAGACGGGCGACTTGACCGAAGGGCATTTCAGGAGCAACCCGAACGTCTCTGAGATAGCGATTCGGCTGACTCAGGAAGCATGGGACGCGACCCACGACCTTGAGTCTGCGCTCGGACTTCTGAAGGGCAATCATAGGAACTGGACACGGTATATCCTCATCATCTCTGCCGGTCTTCTGATAGCCTACGGTCTGTACCTCTGGTTGGGCTAAACATGGTAGACATAGGGCCGCTCGCCATAGGAAGGAAAGAGCAGATGATGCAGCAGTCGGTAAACGACATGGTTGCTGACCTGAAGAAGATGGGCGCGACCGTCAAAGTCGGTTACGAGATGGTTTCGAGACAGCACGAGATATCTCAGGTGGACGACCTCATAAGAAGCCCTCTCGTCTCAATCCCCGATAAGGTAGAGGCCATCGATTCCCTGGTCCTGAGAAACGTTCCTTGGGGCCTTGGCCGGACCGACCAGTTCTGGGATTTTGTCTACATAGCCTGGAAGCGACTCTACAAGAACTGGCTGACCAGGCTTTCTCTTGTCGAGGTCTACGGCGGGAGCAAGGTCTGGGTGGAATACAACGAATCAAAAGTATTGGTGGACGGAACCGTAGCGACCGAATCCAAGCAAAGGGCAATCGAACCGTCAACTCTTGTCTATCTGTTGCTCCATCCGAAGCTATATCACGAGGTTAAGGTCATCAGAGAAGAAAAGCTGAGCCCGCAGATTCCTCGTTTCGGAAGCCCAAACATCGACCTTCAGCAGCTAAAGCACAGCGTCTACTCTTATGGATACGAGCACGTCCTTCAGCTTGGAGAGATATGTCACAATTACGTCTATCATCCGCAGCACATCAACGTCAACACGGTCATCGTTCTGGCAGGGATGCAGGCGAATGCCCAATATAACGTGCAGCCAACAGGAGGCAACCCCCAGAAGCCGAGCGGTCCTAGAAACCCCGGGATCCAAGAAACTTGAGGGCTCGCTATCTTATGG
>PLCG01000031.1 GCA_003135575.1 Nitrososphaerota archaeon | reverse complement strand
ATATACAACGAGCCCTCAATTAGGACACAGGGATAGAAAGAACGCTCCAGAGCGCACAGAGGGGCGGGCGATTCGCCCATTCGCATCATTGTAGCCGGGAGAAGTGCATCCGTCGAAATAGTCTTACAGTTTGTTAGCGTAGATGTGACGGGGGGTGTGGAATAGGCTTAGAGCTTGTCGATGATCGACATCGGTATCGACACTTTTTGGCCTATGACATCGACGATCTCGCTCCAAATCACGTCTTTCACGTTGTCCATAGCCTTGACCAGCTCGAGCAGGCCGAGCAGCTCTGAATTGTCCTTGATGATCACCTCTGCTCTCAAGTCGATCGTGTGTTCTCCGATGGACCTGCCCACGTATGTGACTTCGTCGTGCTTCAACAGTTCCTTGGCAATCTCTTGGGTAGCCCCCCCTCCCGTGTAAATCAACAGGTCCACGCGCCGGTACCCCAGGTTCGCCAGATTGAGCGAGTAGGGATGCTGCAGGAATGTCTTTTCCAGCTGTCTTCGCCTTCTCTGGATGGTGCTTCGAGGGATTCCGAGCTTCTGCTCTAGCACGCGGGATGTGACCTCCCCGCCTAGGGGTTCGAGGAGAATCTTCAGGATCTTCTTATCGATGAGGGAAAGCCGGGTGCCTACCAATTGGTTCTTTCCCCCCGAAGTTGACATGGTTCGCTTCGTCTTGATTGAGGACGGCGTCCTATATTAGGGTTCGTCGGCCCTCACTCCGATAGATCTGCCGCTGTTTCCTCGGTGGGGAGACCGAATATCTGCGACAGCTCGGAGTATGCTTCCATGTACTTTCTTGCCCTGTCCGTGGCTTGGTAGACGCCCTTGGTCGTGCTCTCGGACTCTCTCTTCTCCAGCAGCTCGTATTTCACCAGGAGTGAAACATAGGCCTGAGTTTGTTTTGAGTTGAGGTTGCACTGGTACATGATGTGCGTTATCATCGTCCCGTTCTCGCAGACGGACAGAATCAGGTTGATGATGTCGAGCGAGCCTCTGTTTCCCCAGCCCAGCGCAGTCTCAGTGTGGGCGGGCATGAGTTCGCTCATGTCGCAGCGGCCCCTAGAGTTATCATAGCAGGCCTGCCACACTTTCCAAAGTCTGCGTGCCTTCTCTCATGGCTGATTTGTCGTAAGAGACCTTCTGAATCTTGAACTCCTTGTCAAGGCAAAGCTTGAGGACCTCGAAGGCTTCGACGTAGTCGATGTGAGTGTTCAGCCTGCTTTGGAGGGCCCGGTACTCGGCGAGCCCCTTTATCGCGTTGGCCTTTGTGTAGAGCTTGCTTCGCTGCGACCAGAATATCCTGATCAGCTCGACCTTCTCGTCGATGACGTCCGAGATGTCATAGTAGACTTTCGGGTCAAAGTCCCTGCTAAGAGGAATCTCATAAGCCAGGATGTTCGAGTTGAACCTCGCCGCTTCTAGGGTCGCCGTCGAGACGGCCCTGTGGTCGTGATGAATGTCGCCGTGAAAGTGCGTCAGGATGAGGTCTGGGTTGACCTTGTCGACGTAGGCCTCGATGTAGTTTATCAGCTCTTTTGAGACGACAAGCCTGGTGTCCTCGAAGTCTCCAATCTGGACGTCCTTGGCTCCGATGAACTTCGCGGACTTTTGGAGCTCCTGGGTCCTCCGCACCGGGTCGCCCGACTCGGACCCTTTGGTCAGCGTTAGGATGTGGACTTGATGGCCGTTGCGAACCGCCCTGAGCAGGAGGCCGCCGCAGCCCAGCTCGACGTCGTCCGGATGAGCGCCTATCGCTAGGATGTCCATGCCGCAATGGGTTTTGCTAAGGCTATACTCCTAGTGGAGCACTCCAATAGAGCATTTCTGGATAAGAAGCATCACTTTTTTGGAAAAAACCCCCCGAATCGTGCAAGAACCCGAAATGCCTGGCTAGAGAATTGCTCTAGTCCACTTCTGAGATAGGCCTTAGGCCTCAGCGCTAGGTATACCGTAATGAGCTCATCGGAGATTAAGGCCGAGATAAAGGGCGCGTATGGGAGCGCTAAGGAGATCGCGAACTCCCGCAAAGCTCACAGAATCTCGAAAAGGTTGAGCAAAGAGGGCGCGGCTGAAGAACAGCGTCCCCGACTTGCAATCGAGTCTCACAAAGAAGAGGCGCCGCACCCGCTAACGGGAGAAGCGGCAAAACCCGTCGAGGTTTCGTATGAGAAGGTGCGCACAAAAGAATCTAGAGGGATGCCCAGAAAGATGCGGCTCACGCAAAACCCGCCGAACAGGCAGCAGTGGTAATGGGCCATGAAACGTTGTCCTTACTTGAGCAGGACGGGGGACTCCGTCTGCGGAGGCCGTTTATTGATTGACACCCAGGACGCCAACAAGATGGAAAGAGCTCTGAGGTGCCCGAGCTGCGGTCGATCGATTCTGCAGCAGAAGAGGATCCTTCGCTGGAAGACTGTCAGTGTCAGCAACGAGCAAATTATGGCTGGTCACGTCTAGATGGAAGTAGCCGCCGCTGAAACCTTGCGCCCGAAGAAACATGAACCCAGCACCGATTCTGAGATCGACGAAATTGCTGGGAGGATCATGCTGGAGCTTGAGACCGCGAACTCCAGGAAGCTTTCAGACGCCAAGTATGCAAAGGTGATCCTGAGTCTTGCGGATGTCAACTACACGAGAAAGGTCCTGAAGCAGCTCGACAGCGCGCAGACCGGAGCAGAGCGCAATATCGAGAAGAGGGCGGTGATCAAGGTCCTCCTGCTCTCCATCTGGCTCCAGAGACTCTATTTCATCATAAGGTCGTTCATCATGGGGCAGGTAGGCTTGGTGCTGACTTTCGGGGTCATAGCGTATTACGGCTCGATAAACCTCGTCACAGCTGCTGTCTTGGGACTCCTCGTCTTCGTGGCTTCGTTGATAATTACAAGGTTGTTCGACCCCCAGATATCGTTGGCTACCAAGAAGATCGTTGGAGCCTTGGCTAGTCACAGGACTGTCCGAGACTTCATCATGAACCATCTCTAGGGCGATGTTTGGTCCGGGAGGCACCATCATCTGGACTCATCCTCCCGCTCGAAGCACCAGAGCTTTGAGTCCCAAGTGACTTGACCTTTCGCGCCGTGTTCGTGCTGACCAAACATGGCAAGCAAGCACGATATCAAACCAAGCTCGGGAGAGCTGACAAAGGACATGAAGCATGAGTACGCGAAGAGGACCGACGACGTCAACGACGCCGTCAGCGACTTCAGAGACGATGTTCGCGACGCAGCAGAGAACCTAAGAGAGGAATACGACAGGCGAGTCGATCAGGTGCATGAGCAGCTGGACGAATCCATCGACGGCAGCAGGAAGAGTGTCCAAGAGCATCCTTTCGTCGCCGTGGGCGTCGCCCTAGTCGTCGGAATTCTTGCAGGCCTGCTGATACGCCGCAAGAGCAATGCATAGTTGAGCCTTGGACGCAAGATCGTAGGCCCGAAACCGAGCGGTTTCAGGCAGAAAATCAACTCCCTGGACAAGAAATACGGAATCTTCAAGGCAGCCAAGTTCGGCATCGCGTCGGCTTCAGGGTTCCTTCTCGCAGAGGGAATCCTGATGCTGGGCGTCTTGCGGCTCTATGGAAACTTGAGCGTTCCAGGCGCCGCCTATTCCTCGCCGACGTTCCTGTCGCTGGACATCCTGGCGCTTGCGTTGGGCGTCTTCCTCGCCTTCATCATAAACGAACGTTACACGGTCCGCGTTCGAAAGACCCACACAAATGCAGGGTCGAGCGGCTTCTCTAGCCGACTGCTCAGGTTTGAAGGAGTGAATGCGGTGGGAAATGCAGCAGCAATAGGAGTACAATTTGCTCTTTTGGTGACGCTATCCATCACGCCGGTTATTGGCAATGTCGCAGGCGCTATCGTCGCCTTTCCGATCACCTACCTCGTCTCAATGCGGTTTGTCTGGAAGCCCACCGCTGACGGCTCAATGGGCAAGAATCAGATGCCTGGTCAAGGTAATCCGGCAAAGAAGAAAGTGGGCCCCCTGGCACCCCCTTTCGCATCGATTGCAATCCTGATCGCGCTCTACGCGTTCAGCCGGGTTGCGCGAAGAAATCGCTAGCAACCCAACCTGCTGTAGGATGGCATCGTCGAGTTGTTGCGCGCACCTGCAGAAACCGAGGCTTGCTTTCGTCAAATCGCCGATGGCGCAATCGTCAGCAAGGCCGTCCCGCAAGAATTTGGCTAGCTTTGGCCGAGTTGCGAAGAACTCAGTTCGATGGGGATGCCCCGTTCACTGAGTATCTGGGAGATTTCCAAGCTTCTCTTTCGGATGGTGATCGGCGTCACTCCCGCGGCGAAAGCTAGCCGAAGCGTGTTCTTTCTCTCGCCCATCTGCACGAGCGCTACGCCGAGTGCCGCTGCCGCAATGGAAGTGGGCCTCTTGCCCGCTAGCATCTCGTGGTCCTTTACTTGGGCGAGGATTTCTAGCGATCTCCTCTCGACCTTCCCGCTCAGTCCAGCCTTGCTCACGATTCTTGAAACGTCACGTGAAGGGTCGCTTGTGGTGACCTTCCTGTTCATGTTATGAAGCAGTAGCTTCTGATATTGTCGGATGAGGTGCCCGTTCGCGGTCCTCTTCATCCTCTCTATGTCATCCTGGGGGCAGGAGGCTCCGACGAGGTTGCATGCGACCAGCACAGCCGCGGCGGCCATGCTCGTAATCGACCTGCTTCTTGTGACCCCGCTCTTGAGGCCTCTGCGGTAGATCTCACAGGCCTCTATGGCGACCGAGTTGGGCAAGCCGACGGACCCGACAATCTGCTCGATCTCACGCATCGCCTTGACTTGGTTGCTCCGCTTGGACTCTCCGGAGATCGTGTAGGTGTTCCACTTTCTCAGTTGCGTCAGCTCGTAGCTACCCTGAATCCTTCTGCCGTTCGCGTCGAAATTCTGCTTGTCGATGACCGTCGGAAGGTTTAGGTCGTACATCATGCTTGATGTCGGCCGTTCCCTCACCGCGGAGTTCGTCATCGCTGCGAGGTAGTCCGGGGAATATGAAGCCGATTCGTCTGGGCGGTCGTCCACCACTCCACAGGCGATGCACACGCGCTCCCCGACATCGTCTGCCAACACGAGACTGCCATGACATTCTTTGCAAATGGGTTCCTTCTCCAGGAGCCGGGCCTCCGAGCTTACTAACATGACATTTTGTAAGCGCCTCGAGCATTAAAGGCGTCCGCCACTAAGGCTAGTAGCCTTAACGAGTTTGATACCAGCAGAGCAATGCTCCATTCGAAATCTTGCATTGTCGTGCAAATAATACGTCCTCCTCAAATGAGTGGGTCGGTCTTTTCTTACTCGTAGAGACTGCATTGGTCAACAAAGAGAGGAACTTGAGACGTGCCACAGAGAAATCAATCGAAGGGACTAGAAGGGATATTGACAAGAGGGTGGACGAGATCAAGGGTGAGCTAGAAGCTGGAGGACCGGAGGCAGTGGAGGGGGTCCTGAGGTCGCTGAGCGGCCTGAAGGAGGAGCTGCAGACCCGCTTCGACGACATTCAGGGGATGTTTGAGGGTGAGCTTGAGACCGGCAGGAAGGAGATCCGAGAGCACCCGTTGCTTGCGGTCAGTGTCGCGGTGGCAGCAGGCGTCATTGTCGGACTGCTTCTGGGAAAGAAGGAGGATTAGTTCGCGATGTTGGAGGGAGTCGTCCAGGGAATAATTCAGGAGCTCATAGATGACTTGACCGTTGGGCTCAAGCGCGACCTTGAGAGGTACGCGGACAGGATGATGCGCCGGGCGGTGAGGACCCTCGCCCTCGCAGGCATAGGGATCACCTTCCTGGCTGTCGGCTCTTTCTTCATCCTGGTCGGCATCGTGAACTACCTTAGCCAGTTCATCTTCAGCGGGTTTGCGTGGGGGGCAGTGGGACTCGTCGCTGTATTGGTAGGCGGGGTCCTGTTCCTGCTTATCAGACGCTAAGAACCAGGGTGAGGTCTTGAAGGAGACCGAGAAACCCGCGGCCGACTATCGGCTGCCCAAGTCGGTCTTGAGGTGGGTAGGCGTCGGGCTCGTCCCGGGCACAGCGGTCGTGGCGATAATCACCATATTCTCGGGCGTCACCCTTTCTGACCTCGCAAGGCTAGGCTACCTCACGTTCGCGTTGGCGGCCGCCGTGACAGCCTGCCGGCCCCGAGCCGATTACGACCAGTTTCTCCATGCGACAACCACTATTCCCAATGCACGAGTCCAGCTTGTGTCGAATGAAGCCGTGTACACGGCGAGCCAAGCTACCAACGCTAGGACTAGCCCTAGTATGGCAGCAGAGTGACCCAAGAGTGCACCCAGAAAGAATGCGACGCCATTTAACACGATGAAATAGATTAACACGCCTCCTAGCGTCGCGCCCATCGCTTGGCCGAATGAGCCTTGCCCTCGTTGATCATCTTTCCAGCAAAATAGACGGAATCGATACGGCGATCTATAGGATCAGCAGGCCAACTATCCAGATTAGCAGAGCAGGAATTGTGCTCGGAACCACTGGCAGGTCTAGACACGAGATCGTGTCAAACACAGATTCTTATGGCGTTGTCACTGTGTTGGCATTCAGTGTAACCGCGGTCTGTGCCAGCGCTCTGCCGGTCAGCGATGCGCCGGTGTTCAGCACAATCGCCGTTTGATCCAGTATTATCCCCTTGAAGATGGACGTCGTCCCGAGGGTCGTTTGGCCGGAGACCTGCCAGAAGATGTTGCTGGCCTGGCAGCCGCCGCTCAGGGTGACGATGGCGCCGTTGCCCACGGTGAGAGTCTGGGCTATCTGGAAGATGAAGACGGCGTTAGCGTTGCCCTGGCAGTTGAGGGTGACGCCGGCGTTTATCAGAACCCCGGTCCCCCATTTGTAGAGGCCGGGAGTAAGAGTCATCCCGCTGATGTCTCCTGCGCCCAGTTCGGTAGCGGTAGGGTTTGTGCGTCCAGCGGCGTCGGTGAACGCGGTCTGCATGTCGCTCACGGCCGTGATCATCTTAGCTGGAGTGGGAACCGCATAGTCGGCTGCATATGCCTTTCCGGTCAACAGAGATGATGTAGAAAATTGACCCGAGGAATCCAGAATCAACCCAAATCCGGTTATCGCAGTGGCGGCGATTGGACTCACTCCGATATCCCCAGTAATCGAGGTGGTACCAGTCGTTGAGATCCCTGATTTCGATAGGATCACAAAACTGCCGGCTGTTCCAAGGTTCACTGGTGCCAGGGTTGCAGCGGTTGTTGTCGTTAAGCTCGATGTCGTTGTCTTGGTAGTGGATGTAGAAGTTGTGGTCGCAGTTGTACTCGTTGAAGTTGTGGTCGTAGAAGTTGTGGTCGTAGAAGTTGTNNAAGTTGTGGTCGTAGAAGTTGTGCTGGTTGTTGAAGTCGACCGCGACGTGGAAGAGGTTGAAGTTGAGGTCGTCGTTGATGTCGTTGTTGGACTGGATGTGGTTGAAGTTGTGGTCGAGGTCGTTGTAGGGCTAGTTGTTGTCGTGGTGGGAGTTTGAGTCGTGGTCGCAGTCGTGGTTGCGGTCGGAGAAGTTGTCGTAGATACAGTTGTCGATTTCGATGTAGTTATCTGAGTCGTGGTCGTAGTAGTACCTGTTGGCGTCGAAGTTGTCGTAGTCGTTACTTGGGTTGTAGTTGTAATCGTGCCTGTGGGAGTTTGAGTAACACTGGTTTGCGTCGGAGTCGTGATAGTAGTTGAACCAATCACAGGGAATATTGGTGCTGAGTGGTCCTGTGAAACCCATATCCCCCCTATCAAAACTGCTACAACAATAGCCGTAGAAACTGGAAGCAAAACACCGCGATTAATTTTCACCGTACGACCCGTCTAAGCTGGCAACGGGTCATCGCCATATATAGGTGATGAACTATGGCTCTGTTCAATCAACGGCTCGTCGTCTCCGTGTTAACTCTCGGCTCGTGAGNNGCTCGTGAGAGTCTATTTCGACACGAAGGTGCAAGTCACGTCCAGCGCGTAGTATGCCGGACCTTGTGTCGAAGGAGTCGTGCGGGTCGAAGTAACGTAGCCTATTGTGGTGGTAACGTTCGTAGTGGTCCTGTAAGTGGTAGTGAATGTAGTAGTCGGTTGCCCGACCCATTGCATGGTCTCCGTCGAAACGCAAGCAACCGAATTCGTGACCAGTAACTGAGAATAGACCAACAGTGTGGCGACTACCAGAAGTAGGATGATTGAGGCTCCGAGCATGGCATTTCTCTTTTTCAACCGTCGCGTTTATTGCGGTCTCCGTATTATCTTCTCTGGCCGCGTTCTGGATGATTGTCAGCCACTTGTTCTCGCTCTCTACGGTTATCCCTGCGGCCTCGGCTGGAGTCTTACCTTCAAGGCCCTCGTGCGTCCTGATGTAGTTGTGGAATATCTGGTAGCCCTTGATAAGTTCGTCGCCTTCCGAAATCCTTCGAGCATCACTCCGCTGACTGTTAGCATGGTCATGGATCTGAGCTATTCATCTGGGTTAGGAATGGGGTGCTTCAACAAAGGGGTATTCAGGATGTGGTTCGGGGCGTGGCGTAAGTAAACGTCTAAATGGTCAAGAACCCCTCTCAGGTGTAGGGTGGAGGATTGACGGAGGCCAAGAAACCGTTACCTGACTACAGGCTGCCCAAGTCGGTCTTGAGGTGGGTAGGCGTCGGTTTGGTCCTAAGTACCTCGGTCGTCGCCATCATCACCATATTCTCGGGCGTGACCTGGTCGGACCTCGAAAGGCTCGGTTACTTGACCTTCGGCTTGGCAGCTGTCGCATCTGTAGCTAGGTCACTTTTCCAGTGCTTGAGGTTCAGAGTGATAACAGTAGGCATAACCGGTGACTCGAAACTAGATCTGAGAGGTTTGGCAATTGCCAGGTTGGCCAGCGAGTTCATAGCGATATCGACACCCTCGGAGATCGGCGGCCCAATCCTCCGCGCTGCTTGGCTGTCGGGAAAAGGCATTGAAGGTGGCAAGGCGCTCTGGATTGGCTATTTTGAAGTGCTCGTGCAAATATACGTTGGCGCTGGTCTTGGGCTCATCGCCGCTGCGTACGCCTTCTCGAGGGGAGCACTGGTCCTCGGGTCAACAATCGCTGTGGTCGCCATAATCCTGATTGTTGTGTACACCCTTGTCTTCGTGCTTCCAGCTGTCAAGACCATCAAGGTTCCCCACCGCTTGTTCGGCATCGCGTCGTATTTGGTAGGCGGGCCGAGAGCGACAGCTCTCTATGTCCGCGTTATCGTGAGCTCCCTGAATTTTTCAATTTCAGCGCGTGCGATAATGAACGCAAAGACGCTGCCTATGTTAATCAAGGTTGTCGGTCTAACCATTCTTGAGGACCTGTTTGCCGGCGTGTCACTTTGGCTTGTGTTAAACGCAGCAGGCTTGAAGATCGACCTCTTCTCAGCAACCTTCGCAGTGTTTGGCGCAATGACGGTCGCTGCTATCCCGATCTCCATAGGTGGGTCGGGAGTCATGGAGCTGACCATGCAATCTTACCTCACTTCGGTCTACGGGTTCTCCTCCTGGGCGGCTGTCGTCCTCTGGAGGATTGCCTCTTACCAGGCCGTGTTGGCGGTTACTGGGATCGCGTTCCTGCTTCTCACGCGAATGGCGACGGGATCCAAAAAGACAGACCTCATCCAGGGTGAAGAGCCTCTTCACGAAACCTCCGATAGTCATCCTTCCGCTCCGGGTAGTTTCCACCGGGGGGACCCCGCGATCGAACCTTCAACGAGTGAGGCTTGAGGTGAACCTGGGAAACGACTGATGGCATTAAACTCCCCAAGTCGGTCTTGATGTGGGTCGCCGTCGGTCTGGTTGTAAGCTCTGCTGTCGTCGCTATCATCACCATATCTTCGGGCGTGACCCTGGCGGACATAGGAAGGCTCGGTTACTTGTCATTCGCCTTGGCTGCGGCGGCATCCCTAGCCAGACTGCCCGTGCAGAATGTGAGGTTCCGATTGATAGCAGGCGGTTTAACCGGTCATTCAAAGCCGAATCTAAGCGGGTGGGCCCTCGCCAGGACGGCCAGCGAATTCGTAGCACTCTCGACACCCGCGATGATCGGGGGCGAGTTTGTGCGCGCTGCTTGGCTGTCGGGGAAAGGTGTGGATGGGGGAAAGGCGCTCTGGGTCGGTTATTTTGAAGTGATCCTAGATGTGTATGTCGGTTCTGCTCTCGCCCTCATTTCTGCGTGGTTCGCCTTGACGAGGGGAGCCGGGGTCATAGCTTTGACAATCGTACTGGTAGTATTTGTCTTGGTTACCGGGTACTCGGTTTTTTTCGTGATTCCTGCCCTGAGAGGCATCCCTAAGGTCCCGCACAAGTTATTCGCCCTTGCGGCATTCTTCATAGGGGGTGAGGCGGCAGGACGCCTTGAAATCGTCGTCCAGAAAGGCGCGGAGACCTTTTCCCTCGCAGCCGCTGGGATGCTAAGGAAAGATGCTCTGCCTCTGATCCTAAAGGCTGCTGGTCTAACCGTGATTCAGGTTCTTCTCTCGGGCGCGGCTCTATGGTTTGTCTTGATTGCCGCAGGCCTGAAGATTGACCCGTTGTCTGCGACCCTTGTAGCGGGCGGTACGAGCGCCATCGCTGCCATCCCGATTACCATAGGGGGCTCTGGGCTCACAGAGCTAACCATGCAGTCTTACCTCTCTTCAGTCTATGGATTCTCCTCCTGGACGGCTGTCGTTATCTGGAGGATCGCCTCTTTTCAAGTAGTGTTGGCGGCGACCGGTATCGCGTTTCTGCTGCTTGTACGCAGACCCTTGAAAGGAGTACGGCCCGAAAAGCGCATGGGAAGCCCAGACCAGTCGCTTGGGAAAACTCATCCTGAAGACATCTCGGCGGCTACCTGAAACGAGGCTATCCCTGGATGCTGGTCTGGCAGTCGCGTTCGCAAGTTCAGATGCGGTCACAACCAAGAATGGCCGAGTCCTCCCGACTAGATTGACCTGCTCCGAAGCGCCCCCAAGGCTCTCTGAGCGTGCAAGGAGTCTTGTGCGCTGGGAATCGAGAACAATCTGCATTCATGTTTTTAAGGGTTCGAAATCACTGCTATGATGCGTCAAATGAATGAAGACTTTGCGACCGCGTTCGAGTACGCGGTTCACGGTGGCCTGGACAAGGTCCTAGGTCAGAGTGGGACGGCTGCGGTCTTGTTTCACATGAAGATGGCCCACGGCCTTCCCGCGCCCGGCGAGTTCCACACGAGGCTGCTTGCGCTGTTCGGCGCGCAAGGGACGGTGTCGCTGGAGAGGGCGATAGTGAAGGACCTTGCGACAAGGCTCAAGTGGTCTTTGGACCTCTTGAACATTGAAGGTGCGTTCGATTTCGATGCGACCATGCGCGCGGTCGAGAAGGGCTCGAGA
>PLCG01000094.1 GCA_003135575.1 Nitrososphaerota archaeon | reverse complement strand
CATCAAGAACGCGCAGCACCCGAACGCTGCGAAGCTTCTCGCGGACTGGATGGCCTCTCCTGCGGGTCAGGTGGCGTGGGGCAACATCGACGTCAGGACGCCGGTCACCCCGAACGTCAACGCCAAGTGGAGCCTCACCACGGAGCTCAAGAACTTCGACCCAGGCGCCGGGACGCTGACCTACTTCCCAACTCCGGGACTGGCTTCTGTCGCGTCGGCATGGGCCAAGACCTTCGCCTTCCTGAAGGCCTAGTCTGACAAGGGAGGCGCCTTGACAGAGTCGCCAAGGACGCGGGGTTTCCCGGTCAGCTTCCCCACCCTCGTCCTCGCGGTCGGGGTGGGCGCCCTCGGGATTTTCATCGTTTACCCAATCGTTTTCACCGTATTGAGCAGCTTCTGGAGCGGCCAGCCGGGGACACCCGGGCACTACACTCTCGCCAATTACCAGACCCTTCTTAGCGACCCTCAGACCTACGCCGCCGTAGTCAACACGTTCTTCCAGGCCGGCACCTCGGCGGGGATAGGCGTCGGGCTGGGGACCCTGCTGAGCATCATCACCGTCAGGACCGACACCCCGCTCAGGAAGGCGCTCTTCTATCTCCCGTTCCTGCCCCTGGCTTTCCCCGTCCTGATCGCGAACCAGGCGTGGATTTACCTCTTCGAGCTGAGGGCGGGGCTCCTCAACATAGCACTCGGGGACATCGGGCTCTCCAGCTCCACGTTCAACGTCTACAGCTGGCCCGGGATGATCTTCGCGAGCGCGATGGCGCTTACGCCCATCTGCTACCTCATCGTCTCTGCGGCCATGCGCAACATGGACACGTCCCTAGAGGAGGTGAGCAGGGCCTCGGGCTCCGGCGTGAGGGGCACGCTCATCAGGGTGACCCTGCCACTGATGGCGCCGAGCATCCTCTCCGCCTTTCTCCTCGCGTTCACGCACTCGGCGGGGTCGTTCGAGACTCCCACGATGATCGGGATCCCCGCGGGGATCAACGTGATGATGTCGGCCGTATACAACAACGCAAATGCGATAATTCCGCCGAACTACGCGGCCGCGAGCACCGAGTCCGTCTTGCTGCTCGGCATCATCATGGTGATGGTCCTCTTCTACAACCTCTCGCTCCGCAGATCGAGGCAGTTCGAGGTCGTTTCCGGGAAGGGATACTCTGCCAGCAGGGTCCTCTTGTTAGGGCGGTGGAGGTATCTCTCGCTCGTCTTCATACTGGGCTACCTCGTCCTCGCGATCGGGCTGCCCGCGTTCACGATCATCCTATTGTCGCTGGTGCCCATTTGGCTGCCAAACGCCCTGTTCGCGAGGCTGAGCCTCAAGAACTACGAATTCCTCTTCTCCAACGGGTCGGGCGCGTATCCGGCGCTCCTCAACAGCCTCATCGCTTCAGTAGTGGCGGCGACCATCATCACGTCCGTGGCCCTAGTGGTCCTATACGCGTCGAGGAGGACGACCATGCGGGGAAGGGGCCTCCTCGAGGGGCTCGCGATGTTCCCCATTTCGCTGCCTTCGCTGGTGATCGGCTTCGGGCTGCTCTGGGCGTTCCTAACGATCAAGACCGGCCTCTACGGGACGCTCGGCGTCATGGTCATCGCGCTCTCGGTCGCGCTCCTGCCGCAAGGCGTCAGGACCATGAGCGGCGGAGTGGTCCAGATCAACAAAGACCTGCAAGAGGCGGCGAGGGCGTCGGGGGCCAACGCGGCCACGACCATCAGGCGCATCTTCCTCCCGCTCGTGAGGTCGAGCCTTGTCGCTGCGTGGCTCTACGTCTTCATCGGGAGCTTCACGGCGCTGGGGGCGGTCCTCTTCCTCCAGTCCCAGAGGAACCAGCTCTTCTCGACCCTGCTCTGGAGCTACTGGTCGAGCGGGAACCCTGGCTCCTCGGAGAGCTTCGCCGCGGGCTGCGTCCTGCTCCTGCTGATCCTGCTTGCGGCGATAAGCGCCATGATCCTCATCGAGCGCAGGTTGGAGCGAAGCCCGCGCCGGACCGTGACCTAGCGCCCTCGCGAACTCTACCGCTTCGCCTTCCTGGTGGCTCTTCTCAGGGAGGACTGCATGCGGGCTACAACGTTGCCGTCAATAGGCACTTGTGCCCTTCGGAGCAGAAGTAAGACGGAGCCGCACGCAGGTGGCAGCTTCGCTTCGACGATCTTGGCGAGAGGAGCCGCCTCGCGGATCGTCTCCTCCATGGGACGGAGGAGCGGCTCGCCGGACTTGAAGACGCCCCCGTTGAGGGACACCCCGAAGCGCGTGTCCTGCATCTTGAGCTTCGACGCGGCCGACACCACCAGCTCCCCGAGGACCCTGCCCTTCTTTCTGAGGATCTCGATCGCGACCTCGTCGCCCTTTTTCGCCGCATGACCGACGAGGGGTGACAGCGAGGCGATCCAGGACACGGACATCTTGTCCGTGTAGACCCGCGCGATTATCCCTTGGGGCTCGCTGACGCCGAGCTGCTTCATCAGGAGCTTCAGCAGGACGGTCTTCGGGCCGCGCCCGTCGTAGTCTCGCATCGCCGCGTAGAGGGCTTCCCTGGCGATGTCGTAGGCGCTCCCCCTGTCGTCCACGATGTGCCCCCACCCGCCGACCCTCACGACCGTCCGGCCGGAGTCGCGCTGGGCGGCGGCCACGCATCCCGTCCCGGCAGTCAGGGTGACGCCCGGCTTGTCGATGAAGGCCCCCGCGACCGCTGTCCTCCAGTCGTTCTCGACGAGGTCGGCTCGTCCGCTGCCTTCGCGGGAAGGGAGCCTCATCGACCTGACGGCGCGGGTCATGGTCTCTATGTCCTTGGGTGAGTCGAGCCCCGCGAGCCCGAAGCAGGCCTCGAGGGCGATGCTGCCTTTGCCGACTCCGGACTTCTTGAGCGCGCCCTCGAAGGCGGCCCTCAGCGACGCCAGGGCGTTAGGCACCCCGATGTCGTGGTAGTTTCCCCGGCCGCCGACGCCCACCCCGAGCACCGAGCCTTCTGTGTCGCAGAGCACGCAGGTCGTCCGGGTGCCGCCGCCGTCGAATCCCGCATGGAACCGGGCCGGCGCCTTCTTCATGCCTACGCGGCCTCCACGTACTTCCCGGGATTCATGATGCCCTTGGGGTCGAAGATCCTCTTGATCTCCTTCATCAACCTCAGCGCCTCCTCCCCCTCGTGGGCTTGCATCTGCTCCCTGAGCAGCTTCACCTTCTGCGTGCCGACGCCGTGCTCGCCCGTGATCGAGCCGCCGATGCTTATCCCATAGCGGCATATCTCCTCGAACGCGCGGAAGGCCGCGGCGCGGCTCCTCTTGTCGTCCTCGTCGTAGAGTATCACCGGATGGACGTTCCCGTCGCCCGCGTGGCCGTTCACGAGGATCCTCAGGCCGTGCTTCGAGGCGGTCTCCTTGACCTTCATCATGTACTCGCCCAGCCTGTCTATGGGCACGACGATGTCCTCAACCTGGACGGCCTTGCCTAGCCCGCGTATGGCGAGGTAGGCCATCGAGCGGATCTGGTAGAAGGCCTCCGCCTCCTTCGCGTCTTTCGCCATCACGACCTTGCTGGGCCCGTTGCGCTTGAAGATCTCCATCGCGGCGCCGAGGGAGGGCTCCTCGATGTCCACGATGAGGGTGGCCTCGGCCTCGTCCTCGCTCGTGCCCAGGTTCTTGTTTAGCGCCTGGATGGTCTCCCTGTCGAGGAACTCGAACATGTGCGGCATGATTTTCGAGGCCCTCAGCTGGCAGATCGCGTCGCTCGCGGACCGCCAGTCGTCGAACGTCAGGAGGAGGCGCTTGGGCTGGGTCCCGGGGATCGGGATGATCTTCAGGCAGGCCTCGGTCACGACCCCGAGCGTCCCCTCGCTCCCCACGACGAGGTGGACGAGGTCGAAGCCGGCCCGGTTCTTCGCCAGCGGTTCCCCGAAGTTCGCCGCCTTCCCATTGGGGAGGACGAGCCGCAGGGAGAGGACCCAGTCCTTCACGGTCCCGTACTTTACGCAGCGGAGGCCGCCCGAGCCCTCGGCGATGGCGCCTCCCACCGTGCAGATCGAGCTGCTCGCGGGGTCGGGAGGGAAGAAGAACCCTTCCTTCTCTAGGCGCTTGTTGAGGTCCTCCAAGGTGATGCCCGCCTGGGCGCGCACGTACCAGTTCACGGTGTCGACCTTGACTACCGCGTCCATCCTGCGCATGTCGAGGATGATCGCGCCCTTGGAGACGGAGGCGCCAGTGAGGCTGCTGCCCGCTCCCCGGGGGACGATCGGGAGCCTCCTCCGGCCCGCTAGCGCGACTATCTTCCTCACCTCTTCCTCGGAGCCGGGTCTCACGACCACCGCGGGAGTGGCCCTGAAGCCGGCCATGTCTTCCGAGTACTCCTCCAGCCGCTTGCCCTCCGAGACGACGTTCTGGGTGCCGCTCATCCGGGCCAGCTCCTCGGAGAGAGGCACCGCTGTTCCCGAGGCGCGCCGGCCGCTTTTCTTAGCTCCCATGGGCCTTTCAGCTCCTGCTACGCGAATATCCCCAAGACTGCGTCGTCCGCGAGGGCGACCGCGTATCCGGCGATTCCCCTGATGTCCCTGAGTATCAGCGAGAGTCGGTAGGCGTTCTTGTCGTCGTAGGCGGTCGGGAGCTTGTACCCGCTCTCGTAGAGCTGCCTCACCTGGGGCATCTTCTGGAAGACCGCGCTGGCGGAGACGATGTCCTTCGAGAGGAGGGCCTTCACGGCCAGCTCCTGCATGTCTGCGGTGGTCTTCGACATCCTCTGGACCACAGAGACGAAGTTGCGGTCTGGCCTCTGGGTGAGCGCGGCGACGTGCTGCCCTATCCACATCGCGTAGTAGGCGATCCTCGAGAGCTCCCTCGTCGCGATGGTCATCACGATGACCTGGGAGATGTCAGCGAGCTTCATCTCCTCCCTCAGCTGCCTGCTCTTCGCCGCCTGGAAGGCGAGGCGCATCATCAGTGTGTAGAGCTTGAAGCTCTCCGCGCCCCTCGAGCGAGCGTCCTCAGCGAGGGTCGCGTCCCCGCGGTCGAGGGCAGTGACGGCGTCCCCGAGGACCGCCGCCGAGTTCGCGGAGAAGCGCTGGATGGTGTCGGTGAGGCTGAACTTCGCCGGGTCGATGAGGTTCATGAGCTCCACGTGGTCGGCGTAGTCCTCCGAGACCTCGACCCCCATTATCCCCTCCAGCGTCTTCCGGATCATCTGCTTGTGGTGGGGCTGCATCTTGTTGGAGGAAGAGAAGATCTTCGTCACGTCGTTGCCCTGGATGTAGGACGCGGTGATGCTGAGGTCCAGGAACCTCTGGTCCTTCAGCTGGTCGATGTCGATAGTCCTCGAGTGGCCCATGTGCTTTGGTGCCGTGGGGGTGATCACGAGGTTCCCTTCGTCTATCTCGGTCGAGACGAGGTCGCCCTTCTTGAGCTGGAGCTTCTCGACCCACTCTTTGGGCACGGTTATCATGAACGTGCCACCAGCTGTGGCCTGAATCTTGCGGACTTGCACGTTAATGCCATTCTCGCCGCCGATTATAAAATTTCTGGAAAAATCGATATAATACGTATATTACGAAGAGTATTGATATTTTGTAGTTAATGTATGTAGTCTATGCAAATCCTTAAAGGCGGTTTGAGCGTAGTTTCCTCCATGAGCACCGAGCTCGAGACCAAGCCAGTCAAGCGCGAGCAGGTCACCGATGAGGAGCCGATTGACCTTGAAGCAAGGGCGCGGACTTACGCGCTCCTCAACAGGCCTTCGCCGCCATTCTGAGATTTTCGTCTGAAACTTTCTAGGACATTTTTTCAGCTGCTGCTCTTTTACTTCGCCAGCACACCCTTTGGGAGCACCGCCAAGATGTCGGGATGCTTCCGCCTGATGGACTGCTCGGAGAGCGGGAAAAGACCGCTCCTCATCGCCCTTCTGACGTTGTAGCGGATGAATTGCTTGTATCGGGAATCCCCAATGTATGAGAGCACCGCGTCCGTGGCCGTCGCCTCGTCCATGCCTCTCACGGTGGTGAAGTAGGGCGCGAGGATCAGCCAGATCACGCGGTGCCTCCCGTCGGTTATGGGGTGCTCGAGCAGGCGCTTGATGTAGTCGAACTGGTTCTGCTGGCGGGGCGGTGGCGGCGGGATGAGGGGCCTGAACTCCTCGACCAGCGACTGGACGAACTCCGGCACCGGGGCCGACCTGAGGGACCTCATCCCCGAGATCATCATGCCCTGCACGAGGGCCGCGAAGAGGTCCCTCACGTCGTTGACCGAGAAGTGCACCAGGCCGCCGATGAGCCGCGTGTTCACGAGCTGCCACCTCGCCTCCCTCGTGAGCTCGTACTCGGTGGTCACCTCGAGCAGCTTCTCGAAGGGGCAGGTGATCGAGATGGGCCTGCCACCGCCGCGCTCGGCGCCGACCTCCAGCTTCAGCTCGAGACCGGCGGCCTCCTTGAGGAGAGCTACCATCTGCTGCGGAGTCTCCTTGACGAAATAGGCCTTGGCGCGGGCTGCCTCCGTCCTCGCGAGCGCAAGCGTCAGGAAGGGCTCGTTCTTCGAGGCGAGCACCGCCACGAAGTAGCTGTAGAACTCTATCACGTCCTCGGGGTTGTTCGAGTCCCTGGTCCGCCTCTCGTAGGTCTCGTAGCCCAGCTTGCGGACGTTCTGGATGTCGAACTTGGGGTTGTTCACCGCGAGCGTGAGGCGGTAGCGCGCCTGGTCGAGGATGGGCCTGTGGACCGACTTCACTATCTCGTCGAGCGGGTACGTGAGAAGAAAGTCCCTCGCTGACCTCAGGAAGGGGTACTTCACCAGCTTCGGGTCGACGTTCAAGACGAGCTTCGGTTCCTGTCGGAGGCTCGCTTCGGATAATGATATGTTTTCTTTCAGCTCCCGCTCCATGCCGTTCCCTGGATGAAAGGGAGTGACGGCCTATATCCTCCCATGAGGTTGTGGGAGAAGGCAAGCCACCGGAAGTATATAGCGGGGCGACGCGTCTGCCGCCTGGCCGGTCCCGCCGATGCCAATTGATCTAGTCCGTTGCGCGGATTGCAACTGCTCGCCTGCGACGTGCAAAGCCGCGGAGACCTCCAGGGACTGCCTGGGATGCTCGGAGGCGTCGAACGTCTCTGCAGAATGCTGCTGCTGGCAAGCGGCCCACGGGCTCGCGTGAGCGCCCCGGACGCGGTCGGCGCCATACCTCGCGCTTATATTCAGAGGAGGCGATAATGGAGAGCCATGGCGACGCTTTCCCAGGCAAAGGTTCTGGGCGGGGTCGGGTCGATTCTCATCTTCATCCCGTTCGTCAGCCTCGTCGGCTACATCCTGATGATCCTCGCCGTGAAGGACATCTCGGACGACCTCGGAGACACGGCGATCTTCAACAACGTCCTGATCGCCGCGGTGACGGGGATCGTCGGGGCGCTCGCGGGCGCGTCAATCATCGTCTTCGGGGCTATCGGCGGGATCTTCACCGCGGGCATGTCCGCGTTCTTCGGGGTAATCTCTGGCCTCCTCATAGTGTGGGTGTTTCTCATAGTCTCGGCGGTCTTCCTCAAGAAGGCCTACAACACGATGGGCCAAAGGCTGGGCGTGGGGACGTTCAACACTGCGGCGACGCTCTACCTCGTCGGCGCGGTCATGACGATAGTGCTCATCGGGTTCCTCGTGCTCCTTGTCGCGGAGATAGTCCAGGCGGTCGCGTACTTCTCGATTCCTGACCAGCTGCCGGCTCAGGGGGCGGGCGCATCCACCGGTCTGACGTCTGGCGGCCCGCCCGCGATGCCCCTCGCCGCGGGCGCCACGAAGTTCTGCACGAGCTGTGGGAACAAAATAGCCGCATCGGCGACCTTCTGCAACAGCTGCGGCGCGAAGCAACCGTAGCCGGCTAGAGGTTGGCGACCGGGGCGCTCGGCGCGCTCGATAACGAAGCTTGGTTTTGCACGCTGATGAGGTCGCATCCCTGGAGATACAGCGCAATCCCGTTTCCCGCGCTCTGGGATGTCTGCAGGCCTTCGACCGAGCACTTCGCGAGCACAATAGCTCCCGCAAACAGCTGGCCCACCTGTGATGGGTTGCTCCATATGAGGACCACCGACCCCGAGGCGACGTCGGAGTAGTACTCGTTGCTGCCAAAGTCGTGGACGACCCCGAAGTCCAGGGCGTCCTGGATGTAGAGGGTCTTGTTGGTGTAAGAGGTGATGGCCAGGGACTGGTTGGCCGAGTAGGCGGAGTAGAGCTGCTGGCCCGTCAGGGGCGTGCTCGGGGTGTTTACTGCCGCGGTGCCTGCGCCTGAGTTCAGCATCCCTGTCTCGAACGTCACGCCCACGAGCAGGACTGCCAGCGCCGCTATGACCAACAGCACGTACCCCCTCCTTCCGGAACGGCGCTTCCCAGAGTCGGGAGGCGGCGAAGACAGCGGGAATCCGGAGTCCTCGGTCGGGACTGTCGTGTACGGTTGCGAGGTCGCCGTCATGCCAGAGTTGAAGTGCGAAGGAGACATGTCCGACTGCGCCACCGTGAAGTCTGTTGCCCTCTCCCCGCACTCT
Source organism: Nitrososphaerota archaeon (assembly GCA_003135575.1). Classification (GTDB taxonomy): domain Archaea; phylum Thermoproteota; class Nitrososphaeria; order Nitrososphaerales; family Gagatemarchaeaceae; genus Gagatemarchaeum. The sequence continues at coordinate 92,373 of PLCG01000094.1, read as the reverse complement.
GGGCAGTAGAGCGCCTCCTGGGGCATCTCCCGGCCGCAGTTGGAGCAGAAGGGCAAGCCGGGTCAGCCTACTTGGTGTGGGCTGGTTTGAAGACGAAGCCGTCGAGGAGTTGGCGGAGGTCCTTCTTCTCCTTCTTCGACTGTTTGTAGATCTCGTCCCTTCTCCCGGGAGGCAGCTTGTTCCAGTACTTGGCCACCTCGTCCTTCACTTCAAAGACGAGGAAAGTCCCCTGCTTGAATGGAGTCTCCCTTCCCTTCTCCACGATGGGAGCGGTTCCGGTCCCGTCGTCGTTGACCCTTATCGAAGTCATGTCCCCGTCCCCGGAGGCGTCCTCTTTAAAGAAATAACCTGAAACTGAGAGTGGAAAGCAGGGTAGGCCGGAAATTCTTAAAAGCGGAGGCAAAACGGACTCGGGCGAATGTCAGCCGAAGACGGCGAGACCGACGACGACTTCGAAGACGATTTTGAAGACGACGACTCTGACGACGGCGACGAGTGACAGGCCAGTCTAGATCCTCAAAGGGACTGATTCGTCCCCACTCTGAGCCACGTCTCCTGACGCACCGGATTGCCCCGGCTTAATGAGCGACCGCCTTTTTGCTCGCGTTTTGTGACCATGAAGCGGGAATCCATTAATACTTTATACGGGTTTTCGCCCTCCGGAAGTCGATTTGGGCTTCGCACCACCTGCTAGTGAAGAGAGCGCCTGGAAAGACCGGGGCAGGCTCATGCGAGGGGGGAGGAGGCTCCTTGTTTCTGCCGGGCTGATCGCTCTGGCATTCTTTTTCGCCTTAATCGTCATCGTTTCCTTTGGGACTGCGCGTGACCAAAGCCTCGCGCTGATAATAATGGACTACGTCGTCACGCTCGGAATCGCGGTACCCGGACTGACGCTATACCTGCTTCGCCTCTACACGGACCGGTCGATAAGGAGGGGCAACGCGAAGGTCTTCTCGAGGACGGCAAAACTCGGCCTAGTCTCAATCAGCTGGGTCGTGCTCGTGATTGTAGTAGTCGCGTTGGTCCTCACGCAACCCGTGTAAGACGGTCTTTCCCAGCGCCTGTGGCCCGACAGGGCATTTTCCACAACTCGCGACTCCAAGCCCTCCGGAAAGAGCGAAATCGGCCTTTAGGCGCCCCGGGTCATATGGTGGTATGAGCGAGTACCAGATCAAGCTCGAAGCGATTGAGGAGTACCAGCACGCGCTTCGTTACAAGATGATGAACGAAGAGCTTTGCGACTCGCTTGTCGGCCTCGTGGGCCAGCTCTCCAGACACTACGAGAAGAACGGGATTGAGATGCCCGAAGAGGTCACGAGGATAATGGCGAAGGCCTCAGATGTCCTCGACGCGCGCATCAAGGCGTCTCAGATGGGTCAGCCCGAAGAGCAGACCGCCTAGACCCGACCCGAAACCGCCTCCCTTCCACGTGAAGCACTAAGACAGATTGAGGCTTCACAACGCTGTTATCCGAAAAACCCGCCTTTCAACCTCGGTGGCATGGGTGTCTTCGCCGAAGGCCAAGCTGGTAGAGCAGCCCTCGAAGCTTGCCGAGCTTTTCTCCAAGTGCTCGCAGCTCGCCGTGCAGGAGGAGCAGGAGCAGATCAGGATGGTGGGGACCATGCTTCCGGTCCTTTCATACCTCGACGAACCTGTCGTGCTGAGGCCAGGCGCGCTTGGCGACGCGTTTCGTGATTTCAAGAGCGTGTCCCTCGCACCAGGCGCTGTAGTCGTGACCACCGACATGGAGGGAAGGGTCTTGTCGAAGCCCCTCGTCAAGTACCGCACAGAGGAGTGCCTTGCGATCCTCCGCGACTTGTTCCCGGAGCTAGGGAGGTTGGTCGCAGAAAAGAGGCGAGCCGCGCAGGTGAAGCCGGCGCTTTCCACGAAGGCCGCGCTGGCGGGCTCCAAGTTCCTCGTGGACTTGCGCAGCTACCGCATGGTCTTCTCGAACTCGGGAGGCGACTGCCGCGAGCTGCAAGTCTCGCTCCAGCTGTCTGGAGGCAGGACCAAGGCCTACCGCCCGGTCGACGTGAACCGCGGGGAACGGGTCGAGGTGGACCTCGGGGTCTTCAAGGAGGTAACAGCGCTTGAGAGCATCAAGCTTCAGCTCGACTGCAAGGACGTGGACGGGCGGGAGCTGCATGGGGACCAGACTGTGCGCCTCGACGGGGCCGCCTGGGAAGAAGCGCCCCTAGGCAAGAAGCAGCCTGAGCATCCTCAGATTATCACTAGCTGAAGCCCGGCTGACTTCATGAGCCGCACCCCGAGCTGGTCGGGGTATGCACTCGAGGCCACGATTTTCTTTATCCCCGCGTTGATGATCATCTTCGAGCAGAACGTGCACGGGGAATGGGTCGAGTAGAGCGTGCATCCTGAGGTCGGAATCCCGTTCTTCGCCGCCTGGACGATGGCGTTCTCCTCGGCGTGGCAGCAGGCGCAGTTCTCGAGGTCTTGGCCTGATTTCAGCCTGCCCTCCTTGACCGCGAGGCACCGGGCGCAACCGCCCTCGTCACAGTGCTTGGTCCCGGCCGGGGTCCCGTTGTAGCCGGTCGAGATGATCTGCCTACCGCTGACGAGGACCGCGCCCTTCGCCGAGGAGAGGCAGGTCGAGCGTGACTTCACCACGTTTGCGACCTGCATGAAGTACTCGTCCCAAGATGGTCTTTGCGACTTGCGCTTCTTTTCCAAGATTTGGAGTCGTGAGAGCGCCGGAGAAGTCATAAGAAAAGCCTTTGGTGACTTATCTTTATCTGGACGGCAATCCGCAGTCGGGACGCAATCTCTTGAGCCGACAAGCGAGCCGCAAACTGAAAGTCCCGGTCAAGGTGAACCGGAAGACCCCTCCTCCTGCGCTGCAGCCCTTCACCGACTACTTCAAGGGGTTCGAGAAGGTCGCGGCGGTGAGGAAGGTCTTCGGGGACGAGACCGAGGCGGTGCTCGCCAGGCTCAAGATAGGCTTCATCTCAAACAGGCGGATGTATATGGGGATAAGGGACGACGACGGGAACGTCGCGATCGGGACCTACCACCTCAGGCACAGCCCTACTCGCGTCCTCTACCTTGACATCGTCCACGAGCTATTCCACATCAAGCAGTGGATGGAGGACAAGGAGTGGTTCACCAAGGAGCACGAGAAGTTCATGGGGGACTTTTCGCTCTATTACGCCAGCCCAATCGAGGTCCCCGCATACAAGCACGCCGTGAGGGAGGCCGAGAGGCTCGGGATGTCTCCCGAGGAGATAACCGAGTATCTGAAGATGCTGCCCGTCCCGCCGAAGATCTGGAACAAGTTCATCGGAGAGATGGCGATCAAGGGAACGTCCGGCTCCAAGGCCTTGCCAGAGGACAAGCTACCCGTCAAGATTAACCGCAATCCCAAGCTCGTCCTCCTGCCGTTCACGGACTACTTCCAGGGCTTCGAGGAGGCGCCGCCCGTCAAGGCTATTTTCGGGAAGGGAGCGAGGGAGGCCTTGGGCGAGCTCAAGGTCGAGTTCCTCGAGAGCCCCTTCGGCTCGATCTTCCCGAGCGAGGAAGACGGCCACATGGTCGTCAACTCATCTTTCATCAAGGAGGCCGACGTCGAGTCGATATATCTCGACGTGATCTTGAGCCTCAACTTCATCCGGCGCTTGTCCGACTCCAAACCCGCGCGGCAAGACTCCGAGGAGACGGGGTTCGACGAGAGCCCCAAGGTGGTCGAGTCATACGTGGCAATGGTGAAGGAGGCCAAGCGGCTCGGCACCCCCGACGCCAAGATCATGGAGCGCCTGCAGCTCCCGCGCTTCATGATGAGCGAGAAGGAATTCAAGAAGTTCGTGAAGGCGATAGGCCTGAAGCCCGGGGCCTGACTCGCCCTAGGGCTTCGAACGCCTTGTGACGAGGACTGCTCCCATCACTATCACGATTATCGCCAGGACCCCGACCGTCGCGTTCGCGCTATGTCCACGACAATATGCCGCTATAGACGACGTCGGCCGAGAGGCCTCAGGAAGAGAGAGCCCCGGAAGCCGAGACCTGGACCTCTATCGGGCGCGCCGCCTCGTTTTCCTTCTGGCCGACCATCGCATGTGCGGTGGCGAGCTCTTCCCTCTCCTTTGCATTCCGCGCCTTCATCGTCGCGCATTGGTCTCGGATGAGCCCGAAGGAAGCCTCGCTTATCTCGCCCGACCTGAATTGGATGTTGACGTTCACGAGGAACTTTGCCATGGCCTCTTCGGCCCGGTCAATCTCCTCCATCCTACCCTTCATCTCCTGTAGGAGCCTGTCGCTGGACTCCTGGACCTTGGCTAGGCGCGTCTCGTATTGCGCGCGCAGCTGGTCGTATTGCGCCTCGGATGCCGACCCGCCCTCCTGCGATTCCTTGGCGAGTTCCTGGAGCGCCGAGATTCTCTTGCTGAGAACACCCGTCTCTCCGGTGATCCTCATGACGTCGGCCTTCCACATGGGGACGACGATGAGAGCCTGCTCGTGAAGAAGGAGCCTGTTCGATTTCACCTCCGCAAAGGAGCCGCTGCCCAAGTCGACTCCCACGGAGTCCACGTCGCCGTTCGTCTTAAGCGAGAAGCCCATGACCGCGCCGACGTGCCTGCCATAAAGGTCCTCCACTGGTTTGCCCAGGAACCCAACCGCATCGCTAGATTGCATGCATGACGCTGATGACGGCGGCCGCTCTTTATGGTGGAAGTGAAAATCGGTTCCTTAACGAGTCAACATCTTGGAAGGCGCTCTCATGTACACGGGTCGATTCCTATGGATTCGAAGTCGAGATTTGGGCTGCGTAACCGCTTATTAGCGCCGTCACGCCATTCTGGCTGTGAGCCAACTCTGCGGCAAGGCGCTGGTGGGCCAGACGTGGCACGTCCACCACTGCGTTATGGAGAGGGACGTCCTCCACGGCCAGAACCACTCCTGCCCCTGCGGCCACGAGTGGACCAACGAGGAGCAGCTCACTCTGGCACCCTACCTCAAGATTTTCGCCGAAGCCGGCTAGTCCTTCGAGCAATTCGCGAGACGGCGCTACGAAGCCTCTCTGGGTATCCCCGGGCTGACCTTCGAAAAGACGATTGGGAGGATGAAGACGGCCGTGTAGAGGGCGCCGGTCAGCCATGCCAGCTGGTATCCGTATTCGACTGCAACGAACGAGAAGAGATAGGGCGCCCAGAAGCTCATCAGCAACTGGATGGAGTTGACCCAGCTGACGGCGATCGCGCTATGGCCTTTCATCCGCGAGAAGGCCCACGCCGTCCCGAAGCCGAAAGTGTAACCCACGCCGCTTGCGATACCCACTATCAGAGCAGAGGCGACCACTGCGGCCGGGTCGGGCAGCGACGCGAGGGCGACGGCGACGGCTATCGCCAGGCCGGAGACGGCAAGTACCCTCTTGACCCTCACCACCCTGCCGAGGAAGAGCCCGGCTACTGGAGCGCTGAAGAGCCCCGTGAGGATGACGAGGCTCCCGATGGCTCCTGAGTATCCTGCCGACAGGCCGAGGCTGTCGTGGAGGTATACCACGGCGAACGTCGAGACCAGCGTGTTCCCGACGTTGAATGCCAGCATCACGACTCCGACAAGGAGGAGCCACCTATCCAGCAGGACCCTCCTCAGGTCGGGGAACCCGAACCGAAAGTCCCGCGCCGGCGGATCGCGAGGGACGTTGGTGAGGAGGAAGATCGTCGAGGCCAGGCCCAGCGCGCCGATCAGGACGAGGCTCAGCCTCCAACCGACCGAGTCACCGATTATCGCCCAGGCGAAGAGCCCTATGCCGCCGCCCAGCGATGCGACGGCGTTGTTGAGGCCTAGCACGAAACCTGCCGATCCAGGGCGCGAGTTTCTTGTCATCAGGGTGATGCTCGGGGCGAAGAATAGGGCCATCCCCATCCCGCTGAAGAACCTTAAAATCGCGATGAGGCCGATGTCGGAGACCGCCGCGCACGCCAGCGCCGACACGGAGAGCGTAATCATCCCGATTATGCACATCGTCCTCGCGCCGAACTTGGAGGCGAGGATCGCACCCGGCACCTGGAAGAGGCCGATCCCGACGAGGAACGCGGAGGAGATCAGTCCAAGGCCGGAGACCTGCGTGTGGAGTTCCAGCGCAATCAGATAGAATACGGGCGGGATCGAGAACCAGTTGATAGAGTAGAAGAGCCGGTTCACCAGCACGGTGACGACAGCTGTGCGGTTCTGAGTCTCGTCGACCAAGGTAGGTGGCCCGGGTGCGGCTCCTCTCCGTGACGCTCTTTAGGTGTGTGGGCTAGATTTCCATCCACTTGATGCTGCAGCCGAAGGGCCTCGTCTCTGGCTCGCTCACATCCCTTCCTGCCAGCAAGTCTTCGATGGCGTTCCTCAGGTCATGGGTCTTGACCTTAAGGGAGTCCCTCGAGTCGTCTATCCTGCCCCTGTAGCGGAGCTTCCTCTCCTTGTCGAAGGCGAAGACGTGCGGGGTGCAGACCGCGCCGTAGGCCTCGGCGACCTTCTGGTCGGGGTCCCTGATGTAGGGGAAGTTGAAGCCCTTGTCCTTGGCCCTCTTGACCATCTGGGGATAGCCGTCCTCGGGGTAAGCCTTTTCGTCGTTCGCGTTTATCGCGACGAGCTGGACGCCCTTCGCCGCGTAGTCGCGCTGGATCGAGACCATCCTGTCCTCGTAGGCCTGGACATACGGGCAATGATTGCAGCTGAAAATGACCACGAAGACGGATGATTTCGCAAATGATCCGATTGAATGTTTCTTTCCATCCACCCCGTCGAGTTCGAAATCGGGCGCCGGCGAACCTAGGGACAGCATCAAGCAGTTTGGATGAGTCCTGAATTAAAGCTGTTTGGTTCCGAATCAGAAGGGAGTGTTGGTGAACCATCCAATTTGGTCGTATGAGTGCATTTCCCGTGCTTACCTTTCGAAATATTGCAATTCGCACAAAGCACCTGGAAACCGATGGGAAATCTGTTCCTTCTCAGCCAACGGTACAGAGGATAGCCAGCGCGGGGAATTCCGAACTTCTTCTCTGCATCCCTTGCCCTACCCTCGATGTGGTCTATTGTGAGAAAGTCCTGTTCGCGTTCTCCGCAGCAAGCGCATCGCGGCACGGCGCCTGAGTAGTTTCTCAGAACCATCGTTCTCAGACGTTCTCTTGTTCGGCGGTGTTGCCTCCTCGCCATCGCCAAGTAGTAATCGTGTCTCTTTGCCCTGGCAACCTTGTTCGCGAGTTTGACTCTTTCCGGATATCGTCTGTAGTAACTCGCGCTGCAAATCCTCACTGCCTCCCGATAGGCTATGGGTCTACAGCCATCACAGTATTTTTGGGAAGGGCCCTTTGCCTGGAAAGATTGGCCGCATCGTGCGCATTTTCCAATCTTGTTAGGCGGAACTCCCCTCATGCGTGTAGGACAAGCGCTCGGTTAATAGCCGCCACCCCGACCTCGCAGGGTAGCCATCGAACGAATCTACGGAGTAAGCTCTTGCACTCGGCGCCCTGCAGGTCCTGGAAGTCCCGGCGCCTTCGTCCTTAGTTCGAGCATTAGCATTACGCCGTAGGGCCGGACTTGCCATTTGCCGTGACGCTAGGCCTGGCGCGTGGCAATCGCGGAGCTGAAGATCTCGCCGAAGGCCTTGTCGAAGTACTTGAGCGCCTTTTCCAAGCTGCTCCTGCCCTGGTCCGTGAGCTCGTAGACGTTGTTGCGGCCCTCCAGGTGCGCCTTGATCAGGCGTCGGCCCGAGAGGTCCTTGAGAGCAGGGTAGATGGTCCCCGGGTTCGGCTTGTCTCCCCGGCGCTTGCCTATCTCGGTCGCTAGCTCCTGCCCATACATCGGGCGCGTCGAGAGAAGCCAGAGTATAGTGAACGAGAGCATCCCGCGCATGTCGCACATGCCAGCACCCTCGTCCTCTGTCATCTTTGGACCCTCGCTGCACATTCTAGTCGCCCTCAGAATATAAGACCTCCGCCGAGTCGTAGGTGGACCTTTCCGCTCGCCGGCATCAGAAGCCTATAGGCTCGCGGATGAGGACGACGGTGGACCGCCCGGGCTTGTCCCCGTTGACTATCAGGATCTTCAGCAGCGCACTGGGCATCCCGTACGTCTCTCTCAGTCGGGCGTCTTCCTTGGGATAGGCATAGAATTGCAGCCTCCTCATCGCGGTGTCAAGGTCGGGCACTAGCTTCTGCGAACCGACGACCCAGATCACTCGGCCGGCAGCGCCCGCGTATGGGCCGAGCTGGCTTCCGCTGGCTGATGCGGCGATGACCCTTCCGTCCTCGGTGATGGCGTGGACGCTCCCGACCACGACGTCAGGGGCCGCTCCCATCCTCAGCATTTCTCTCCTTTGGGTCTTGTAGTCCAGCTTCATCATCTGGGGGCGGATGGCGTTGAATTTTCCCGACTTGTTGATGTCCTCGTCCAGGCCGGAGAGGCTGACCGTCTCGCTCGTGGAGGTGAAGATCGATTGGTCCTTTGGGAGGATCGAGATGACGAAGGCGCGGGCTGCGGCCGGGGTGTCGACGACCTCGACCTGGAAGTTGCGCGCCTTGAGGGCCGCTGCAGTCTTCTGAATGCTCTCCTCGGAGGCGGCCTTCGCGAATGACTCGTCTATTGGGATGCCGTACTTCGTCGTCTGGATCTGCTCGGTAGTCGTCATTTAATATCGGACATCCCATATTGGTTGCCCAATATAAGTGTATTGGGCGTCCTATATTGGCAATCGATAGGGACAGTCAGACTTGTGGAACACAGCCGGATGGCCTTCGTTCAATTTTCACATAGATTCTATACTCCATATGTAAGTATAGAGAAATCTTCGAAGCAATTCATTAGCCGGCAGGCTCTCCTGAGAACTATGCCCCGTGTCAGAGATTTGATGACGTTGGACGTCCCATTAACCACGCTTAACACTCCTGTGAGCGATGCCGCCAGACTGATGCGGGGGACCGACAGGGACAGCCTGGTCGTCTTCGACCTTGGCCGGGCCACGGGGATAGTCACTGAGAGAGATATCGTCCGGAAGGTCACCGCCGAGGGAAGAGACCCTATGCGCGTGCATGTGGCGGATATTGTTTCGGCTCCCCTCGTGAGCATCCACCCCGACAGGCCGGTCAGAGAGGCCGCGGCGCTCATGATCGAAAAGAAGATCAGGCACCTTCCGGTCGTGAAGGAGAACAGGCTGCTGGGGATGCTCACGCTTCAGGACTTTGCCAAGTTCATGAGCAAGAAGGGGATCAAAGACGAGATTCTCGAGTCGATGGGCAGGGACAATGGCCACGAGCTCACCGTGGTGCAGCAAGGGTAGACTTCGCCAACTTCTAAATAACTCGACTTTACCAGAGCGCTGAACGCGCTCCCATGGACACCTCCAAGAAAGGCATCAGCACGGCGACCAAGACCGCGGCGGTCGTCGCCGTAATCTTCATCGTGCTTGCGGCCGTGTACTTTGTCCCGTCAATGTCGACCGGCAGTGTCTCCCAATCTAGCTCGACCCAGACGGGAGCGGCGAGCTCGGGCACGGGCATCCAGAACCCCGGACTGCTCCAGCTCTTCGGGTACTTTTCCCAGATGGACATGCAGCTGAACGTTTTCAATAACAACAACGCGAACGGGAATGGCATGGCCTCACAGCAGTCGGCCTCCTACCTCGTCCTAGGCAAGGGTTCGTGGAACTCCACGCAATACACCAAAGTGGAGTTCTCGACTCCGGGGATCGGGAACAACGTGATCGCCTGGTTCAACTCGAATGGAGGGATCGACCGGGTGGACGTCCTCGGACAAAGGAACTACACAGGGAGCGGAGCTTACTTCGTCGCTTCCAACTACGTCACGGCCTTTACTCTTATCCCCACGATAACCAACAACGCCACCCTGCTCTCGATCCTTAGCAAGACGGGTGATAATACGACGAGCATTGGCCCGACCCAAGTCGGCCTGACGACGTACTCCCTCGCGGTGCCCACCGCCCCATACACGAGCCTCACGGTGAGGTTCGCGACCATTCCAGGGACAAGCGAGAGGATCGCGGTCTACCTCCACGAGAAGACGAACGACGGGACGGACACGACGATCCAGGTCTCGAGCGTCACAAAGTCGCAATAGTCGCGGATATCTGCCGGCAGCTACATCGGCGGTATTCTCTTCGGCGAGAAGCCCTTTGCGCCGTTGTGAAATGTTTATGAGATAAACCGCTCCATTTGAAAGGACGAGATGAAGGGGCTGACTCGGCTGGGCGTCGTCGTGGCCACCTTGGTGCTCTTCCTCGCATCCACGGTGCTCGGGGCCGGCCAGCTCTCGGCCGCGAGTCAGGCGCTTGACGCGAACCCCGTCACCATACACAAGGGACTCACCGGGATGACCTGGGACGGGAAGGAGTTTATCGCCTCGTATGGGATATCCAACGTTCCCCTGGTCAACGTAAGCCTGGACGGACAAAAGGTCACGCCCTTCGCGACCTCGTTCGTGGGGGACGCCGAGTGCTACGCTGCGGTCTCTCAGGGCAAGGCTGGTTTCCCTGAAGGATATCTCTATGTCAACTCCGACAAGTCGATCTACAAGATCGGCCCTGCAGGAAGCAACGTGCAGGTCTTCTCGTCTCCTCCTGGCGCCAGCAGGATATCTTACGTGGCATTCGACACGGTCGGAACTTGGGGATACCTGCTCCTCGCTCTGGACGACAACGGCCTTCTCTGGTCAATAAGCTCCAGTGGCGAGGCAAAAGTCCTGGGCAACTTCTCGGGTTTCGCGACGCCGCAGACTGCCCAACTTGGCGGGCTCAAGCCCGAAGGGATCGCCGTCGCCCCACAGGCGTTCGGCGCCTACGGGGGCTACCTCTTCATCACCTTGGAGGGGGCGGGCAGGGTCTTGGCCATCCCTCCGAGCGACACGAGCAAGGTGACGACCGTGGCCCTGCTGCCCGGGGAGCAGCCCGAGCGAATCGTCGTTATCCCGGATGCGGCTAGCGACCTCTATCTTGCCGAGTTCGATACTGGGAACCTGCTGAGGGTCCCAGCGGCCAACTTCTCCAGCTACGCCGGGTCGATGCTGGTCATCACCGAGGGCGAGACCGAGCCCCTCGGGACTTTCAACGTCCTGCAGGCCACCGGCGACAACATCACCTCGACGAGGATTGGGGCCGTTGCCGGGCATCCGCACTTTGAGGGTGTGAGCTTCGTGCCCACCAGCGCTTCGCCGCCAGTCGTCACCACGACGACAACCCTCCACACCGCCCCTAGTGAGTCCACGACAGCGGCAGGAGTCAGCAACGGGGTCCTCCTAGGCGGCGCCGCGCTCCTCGTGGCCGTCGTTGTGGTCGCGGCGTTCTTCTTTGTTAGGCGCAGAAGCAGCTTGCCTCGGTGAGCCAGCAAGACCGCGTGTAAAGTCGGGGCTTAGGAGCTCAGATGAGAGTGCCTGTAGACCCTGTAGCCGATGCCGAATATCCAGATTGAGGACACGGCGACGAACAGGGTGCTCGTGACCAACGGGTAGCTTGCGAGGAAGGGGAGCGCTCTGACGATGTTGAAGATCCCCACTACCACGCCCAGGTATGCCAGTCCCCTTCCGAACGGGCCCGTCAGCATCGTCAGGGACACGAACACCACGCCGACGCCGATGAAGGCCGCCGCGATGAGCGGGTTGTCCATCGCCCCGACGGCGGCCGCTGCCGACAAGTATGCCTGGCGCTCGGCGTCGCTCGTGGCTGCGGAGTAGCGATCGCTCAGAGACAGGAAGGCGGGCGTCAGGTTGGAGAAGAGCGTCGCCATCAGGCCGATGACCATCGTCCCTGCTCCGAGGATGGCGTAGCTCCTATTCAGCGTCCTGGTCACTTGGAATATCCCAAGGACCCCGATTATCGACAGGGAGTTGGCGACCGTGAAGAGCGAGTAGGAAAGGACGAAGAGGTTCCTGTTCGAGGCGACGTATTGCAGCACGTTCTCAGCGAAACCCGGCGTCGGAAGGAGCAGCTGTGCCACCAACGCCCAGACGTAGAGGATTGAGGCGAGCATGAACGAGGCGCCGGCTATCCTGTAGAGGCCCTTCAGAGACTGGCCTGGGTTCGAGGCAGCTACATCCTGCGGTTGCTGCTCCACATTGGGATGGGAGGGCGCTCGTTATTTAAGCGGGAAATTCCTGTTCTTCTCGTCGACGAGTAGCCTCTTAAGCTACTCCGACGCGCCCAGGCAGATCTTGCACCCTCCGCGGGCGCTCCCGTTGACCGCGTGCTCCGCGATGTATGAGTAGATCTTCGCGGCAGGGCATGCTAGAAGCTGCGCGAGGTCGTTGAAGCTCAGGTGCTGAAGCTCCGCCGAGACGCCCTTGTGCATCACGACGACGAAATAGTGCTCGTCAAGAGGAGTCCTCACCGACGTGCGCACGATCTCACCCAGTGCTTGTTTCGCCACGAGTGTGCCCGCGACGTTGTCAATTACTTCAAGAGGCATCATATCTTGATTCTCAAGGCACTCGTCTCGCCTCCNNGTTCTCCTTTTGTGGCGTTCGGGCAAACTGCGGGTCAGTTTCTTTTGGAATCGGGAAAGAACGGACATTCTTCCAATTTTTGTTAGTCGGGCGCAGGTTCGGCCTGCCTCCCCATCTTGATCCAGGTGTAGGCGATGCCCACGAGGGCTATCGCCACGCTGACGGCGAGCAGGCCCCCGATGAAGGGGAGGATCGCGACCGATACCAGCAGGGACGCCCAGGGCAGCAGCCGCCTCGCCCCCCTCTCCTTGAGCAGCCTGACGCCCGCCGCGGAGCCGATTACGTAGGTGAAGATCGCCGCCCCGCTCGTCGCCAAAAAGGCCGACTGGATGTCGAGGTTGAGGATATAGAAGACGGCGAGGCTCACCATGACCAAAGACAGCAGGGCGAGGACCGACCGCCCCGGGACGCCGGTCTTCGGGTCCACCTTCGCGAGCACTCCTGGGAAGCTGCCGTCCCTCGCGGCGGCGTAGACGATCCTCGCCATCCCGGCGGTGTAGGCGTTGACGGTCGAGAAGATTATCACGACCGCGAGGGCCGATATGACGACGCCTCCCGAGGCGCCCAGGACCGAGGTCATCAGCGTCGAGAAGGGCGTGATCCCGCCTCCGCTCCTGTAGGCGGCCGTCCCTATGATCACGACTGCCACGGCGAGGTATAGGATGCTCACCAGCACGACGCTTATCGCCACGCTTCTGTTGAAGTCGCGCTTGGGGTCCTTGAACTCCTCCGCCACGTTCGAGACGTTCTCGTAGCCGAGGTATGACCAGACGATGAGCGCAGCGGCGACCCCGACGGAGGCGGGCCCGCTGGGCATGAAGGGGGCGAAGTTCGACGCGCGCACGCTCCCTGCGGAGACGACGATGGCGACGGTGAGGATTGCAACGATTATCGCGACGGTCACCAGCTGGACCCTGCCGCTCAGCCTGATGCCGCGGTAGTTGACCGAGAAGGCCGTGAGAAGCAGCAGCGCGGCGAAGAGGAAGGTCTCGGGGCGCGTGAGCGGAAACGAGGACGCGACGTAGGAGCCGGCGGCGAGGCTGATGGCTGGAGCCCCCGTTATCGCCCAAGCCACGAACAGCCACGCGGAGACGGCCCCCGTTCTGACCCCGAACGCCTCCTTGGCGAAGGAGTAGATTCCGCCCGACTCGGGGTTGCGCGCCGAGAGCCTGGAGAAGGTGTAGGCGAAGGGGTAGCTCGCGAACGAGAGCAGCAACCAGGCCACTATCGAGGCCGGGCCTGCGGCCTGCGCGGCCAACCCAGGGATCACGAGGACCCCGGCCCCCAGGACGGAGCTGACATAGAGGGCAACCGCGTAGCGGAGGGTGATGACCCGCTTCAAGCCCGAAGGTTGCAGCTAGCCGAGCAACTCCCGTCCTCGAAGCGACCGAATCGCGATATAAGCGGACCAAGAGCATCGTCCGTCTGGATTGGACCGGGGATGTATCCCGCGAAAGGGGGATTAGAGCCTTCTTGCCGATAAGTAATCGATGTAACTTCATATTTATGTAAGCTTATATAGTGTAATATACATTACACTAGTGAAATACATGTCTACGCAATCAACCACTTACCCGACGACCATCCTCGCATCGATCAAACCACAGATGCTTAACGAAGTTACTAAGCAGCTTAAGACCGTGCAAGGAATCACCTACTACACAGCGACAGCCGGCAGGTTCGACTTGGCAATTGAGCTGAAGGCCATGTCACCCTCGCAGGTGCAGGACGTTGTGAGCAAGATTCGATCCATCACCGGAGTGACGGCGACAAGGACCATCACCCCGTTCGAAGGCAGTGCAACCGCCAAGACCGTTCAGGCATCTGACTCTCTTGCGCTAGTCCTGTTGCAAGTCAACGAGCAGGCACAGAAGGTCCTCCAATCGCTGAAGCAGAATCAGCACATCCGCAACGCGTTCTCGGTACAGGGCGAATTCGACGTCATCGCAACCGTCTACGGGAAGAACACCGACGAGATCTTCTCGGCAGTGACGCAGATCAGCGAAATCCAGGGCGTCAGGACCTCAGAGACGCTGCTAGCCTATAGGCCCATCTGGGCCTAGACAGCTGTTTTTCTAGACACCATAACTTCACGACGTCAGTCTACTGCTGCTGAGCGGAGGGCCAACCCCTTTCTCCAGCTCTCCGCTCGAGCAGATTCCTATCTCCCAATTAGCAAGCCCACAGCCCTTTGCGGCAGGCCTGGCGGCCAGGGTCTTTGTTCTGGAGCTCTCTCGGCAATATTAAATAATCCAAAGGCGGGAATTCGTTTGAGTGGACATGGCAAAGAACACTTCTTCGAAGAACATCTTTGCTGAGGTAGAGAAGCAGGCCGACGCGGCAGCGACGGCTAGGGCGTCATGGCGAGGAATCCTTGCGCTCAACATCCCCACGCTCGGCCTGGGGGCCGTCGAGTACCACGTGCGGGCCGCAAAGGCCCACGGCGACCTGAAACCGGTGCACTACATGAAGGTCGACAAGAAGACCGGCAAGGAGGTCACTCCCCGCGAGGTGCCGAGGATGTATCGCTACAAGCTGGGTCCGAGCGGCGAGAGGATGGACATGGAGGAGATCTCGCCGGAGGACGCCAAGAAGAAGGTGAGATACGACGGCAAGTGGCTCNNCGGTCCGCACCGAGAAGAGGTACTTCCTGAAGCAGGAGCTCGAGGTGTCCGGCCAGTGGATCGAGATCCCCGCGAGCCAGGTCATAGACAAGCAGGACGGGGAGGAGATCGAGCCCTTCGACAGGACCTCCCGCGTCGAGGTCGACAAGGACGGGTTCGTGCCCCTCGAGAGGCTCGCAGAATACAAGTTCAAGGAGGTCTACCAGCTGGGCCCCGACACTGACAAGAAGGTCAAGGAGACCGTCTCGAGGGTGAAGCAGCTCGCGAGGTACCTGCTCGAGAAGCAGACCGCGCTCGTTGCGTTCTTCTCTTGGGGGAGAGGCTACCAGTTCTACACCGCCGTCATCTACCCATACGAAAGGAAGGACGGCATGATGTGGCTGCTCATGGGCATGAGCGAGGGCATCCTCCAGCTGGACCAGGCGTGGTCGCTCGAGGCGGAGGAGGAGAAGAGCGCGAAGCTCGCGCCGGTGCCGCAGGCCAGGAAGAAGCCCAAGGTCACCATCTCGAAATAGTCCAAGGAGGCCCGGTCCCCTTTTCGCTCGGTCGAGGCGGGATAGCGAGATGAGCGACGAGCTCTCGAACTACGTGCAAGAGAACTTCGCCCACGCAGTCAAGGGGGACCTCGCGACGTGGCTCCTGGCGAACCCCCTGCCCGCGCTGTGCGAGGCAAAACTTGACGGCATCAGGGTATTCCTCTTCAAGAGCGGAGAGAAGCTGATCATCTCAAGCAAGCGGGGAGAGCTCTACACGCCGAAGAGCAGCCCCAAGGTCTTCACCACCGTGCCCGAGTTCATCCACGCGCCGCACCAGATGATACTCGACGGCGAGTACGTCGCGAGGAAGGGAAAGGGCCTCTTCCTGTTCGACGTGCTGCAGGTCGACGACCGGGACCTGCGCCCCCTGCCCCTGACTGAAAGGAAGAAAATCCTCCACGAGATCCTCGGGGGCAACAGCGTCGAGGTCAAGCCGAGGCTGGCGAAGACTTTCGAGCAGATAACGTCGGTCAGGGACAGGCTCATCAAGCAAGGATACGAGGGGATGATAGTCAAGAACCCGCTCTCGACCTACGGGCAGTCAAACTCTTGGCTCAAGCTGAAGAGGTTCGACACGATAGACTGCTTCGTCACCGGCTACGAGGAGACCCAGGAGATGAAGAGGACAGGGGTCCCCAGGTCCTGGTTCATCGCGGTCTACGACGACAAGGGCGAGCGCGTCGACCTGGGGAAGGTCGGGGCCGTCGTCGAGAGGGTCGACCCTAAGCAAGTGACCATCGGCTCGGTCGTCGAGATAAGATTCACCATGGTCACCGATGACCTGAAGCTGCGCGGGCCGTTCATCCTCAGGGTGAGGCACGACAAGGTGCCGAGCGAATGCCTGCTCTCCCAGATAGGATAGAATTGGCCTACAAGAAAGACCTCGACCCGAAGTTCGCGAAGAAGGTCGCGGAGGACTTTTTGAGCAAGACCAGGGACCTCTGCAAGAAGATCGAGCTCGCCGGCAGCCTGCGGAGGCACGCGCCCGTGGTGCACGACATCGACTTTGCCGTCATCCCCAATGGAAAGGATTTCGCGAAATGGAAGGAGAAGGTCGAGGAGCGCGTCGTCGAGATAGGCGGGAGGGTAATCTCCTTCGGGGAGGTGATATCAGGTTTCATCTACGAGGGAGTGCAGGTGAACTTCTTCATCTGCCCGAGCGAGGACTCGTGGGGCGTCACGCTGATGTGGGCCACGGGGCCGAAGGGCCACACCATCGGGATGACGATAAAGGCCCGGAACAAGGGCATCCTCATCAACTCCCAGGGCATCTGGACGAGGGAGGAGCCACCGACGCTGATACCTGCGCGGACCGAGCTGGACGTCGCGAGGATCCTCGACTGGAAGTACAAGCCTCCCGAGACGAGAGGTAAGGACACCAAGAAGGAAGCCAGCGTTTACTGAGCGGAAGAGCGTCCCGCTGAGCCGCCAACACCCACTTTTCACGTTGGGTGTGCAAAAAGGACAACTACTCTCCCAGTTGACCTAAGGGCCCGCAATTGACTCCCCAAGGCCCTCCGGTCGTGCCCTCGAGGAACAGGACCCTTGTCATTGTCGGGGCCACCATGCTTGCGCTCAGCCTCGGCGTCATGGATGCGAGCATCGTCGGGACGGCAGGGCCCACGATCATCACCGACCTAGGAGGCCTCAGCCTCTACGCGTGGGTCTTCAGCGTCTACGTGCTCGCCCAGACGATCTCCATGCCGCTTCTAGGGAAGCTGTCGGACCTCTACGGAAGGAAGAGGTTCTTCTTGGCGGGCCTAGTCGTCTTCATCGTGGGCTCGATGCTCTCAGGGGCGTCGCAAAACATCGTGGAGCTCATAGCCTTCAGGGCGCTTCAGGGCATCGGCAGCGGCGCCTTCTTCACGGTAGGCCTAGCCATAGTGGGAGCCTCTGTCAAGCCGGAGCAAAGGTCAAGGGTCCTCGGAATAACGGGAAGCGTCTTCGGACTCGGCGCCATCATGGGACCGACGGTCGGCTCGTACCTGGTCCAGTCGGTGGGGTGGCGCTGGATATTCTACGTCAACCTGCCGTTCGGGATCGTCTCGCTCATCCTCGTCACCCTGGCGGTGAAGGAGATCCACAGGCCTCAACCCAAGAAGATAGACTGGGCCGGCGCGCTTGCCCTTGCTGGGTGGGTCTCGATGCTGCTGCTCGGGCTGCTCAACGGCGGCACGACCTATCCGTGGATCTCATGGCAGGAGGTCCTTTTCTTCGGGGGCTTCCTGGTCTTCTTGCCGCTCTTCCTCTTCGTCGAGAGCAAGGCCGAGGACCCGATCATCCCGCTGAGCCTCTTCAGGAACAGGACGATCTCGTCGTCTTTCGCCATCCAGTTCGTCCGCGGCGGGGTGCTGCTGGGCCTCACCGCGTTCATCTCGCTATTCGTCCAGGGAGCGCTCGGAGGCAACATCCAGGACACACGCAACGTCTTGTACGCCTTCGTCGTCCCGTTCATCGTCGGGAGCATCTCCGCGGGCCAGCTCCTGGCGAGGCTCGGTTACAGGACGGTGGCGTTCGTCGGCGTGCTGCTGATGACGATCGGGACCGGCCTCTTCGCGTTCGCGGGGACGTCCCCCTCCGTCATCGACCTGATGGTTCGCGCTCCGATCGCCGGACTGGGAATGGGGATCGGGCTCGCCTCGGTGCTGAGCGCGTTCCAGAACTCGGTTGACAGGAGGCAGATAGGCGTGGCTTCCTCCCTGTCTACCTTCAGCCTCAACCTAGGCGGGGCGATTGGGGTCAGCCTGCTCGGGACCGTCCAGCTCAACTCGTTCACGACGCGCCTCGCGACTGTGGTCCAGCAGGCGCCTCCTCAGGCGCAGGCCCAGCTCTCGCAGCTGCTCGGCGACCCGAACCAGGTAGGCCAGTTGCTCAACTCGCCTGCGGCCTTCGCGCAGATCATCGCGAGCCACCCCGCTCTCTCGGTCTTCGTTACCCCGATTAGGGAAGCGCTCGCCGGGTCGATACTCGACGGGTTTCTGGTCATCTTCGCCATGAGCATCATCTCGGTGGTGGCGAGCCTTTTCATGCCGGCGACCATCAATAAGCCGAAAGAGGAAGGGCCGCCACCCTCTCCACCAGCGGCTGAATCCCAGCGCAGCTTAGGACAGGCCTAGCCTTCTCACGATTGAGTCGAACCCGCGGTCGCCGCGCAGCCAGTCGAACCTCGGCTCGACCTTCACCCAGGCCAGCCAGCTCGAACGCTCGTCGTAGGCCTTCTCCAGCCAGGCGAGGACGTTCTCCCGGTCCCTGAACCCGTTGTAGATCACAGCGATCCAGTACGAGGGCACGTAGGTCGTCTTCGAGCGCTCGACGAGCTTCTGCATCACCTGGTCCGCCTCGGCTTTCTTGCCTGCAGAAGCGAGAGCGTGCCCGAGCATCGCCAGCGCAACGGTGCTCTCCCCGGAGAGGCTCACCGCCTTCTGGAGCTCAGCGATTGCCTCCGAGTACATGCCCTTCTGGAGGTAGGGCCTCCCGAACCAGAGGTGGGTCTGCATGAAGTTCGGGTCGAGCTCGACCGTCTTCGCATACTGCTGTATCGAGTCGTCGTAGCGCTTTGAGAGGTAGAGTACGTGGCCTACCCCGGTGCTTATCGCGAGCGAGAGCGGGTCGAGCTCCTGCGCGAGCCTGATCTGCTCCAAGGCCTCGTCGAAGCGGCCGTGCGCCTTCAGCATGTCAGCGTAAAAGTGGTGGGCGGGGGCGTAGTTCGCGTTTAGCTCGATCGCCTTCAGGAACTCCTGCTCCGAGCCCGGCCAGTCCCAGTCATACTGGAACCGGATGAGGGCGAGGGACGTGTGGGCCTCCGCGAGCCCGTCGTCTATGGCGAGCGCCTTCTCGACCATCTTCTTCGCCTCAGGATACGCCTCTCGCGGGGGGACGAACTCGAGAAGGGCGAGCACCGCGTGGGTGTCGGCCAGCCCCGCGTATGCGGGCGCGTAGTCCGGGTCCTTCTCCAGGGCCTGGTGGAAGTAGCCGGCGGCCTTCTCCAGGGCTTCCTTGTTCCTCTTGTTCCAGAAGTAGCGCCCCTTGAGGTAGGCGTGGTAGGCGTCTATGTTCTTGGTGAACCTCCTCTCCATGCCCTGCCTCTCCTTCACCAGAATCTCGAGGTTCAGGGCCTCCGCCGTCTTCTGCGCGATGTCGCTCTGGATCGCGAAGACGTCGCTGTCGTCCCGGTCATATTGCTGCGACCACAGGTTCTCCTCGCTCCCGGCGTCGACGAGCTTTGCGGTAATCCTGAGCTTCTTGCCGATTCTCCTGACGCTACCCTCCACTACGGTCTCGACGTTGAGCTCCCTTCCGATGTCCGCGATGCCCGTTGAGGTGCCCTTGAACCTCATCACTGAAGTCCTGGCGATGACGCTGAGGCCGGCGATCCTTGAGAAGGTGGAAATGAGCTCCTCCGTCAGGCCGTCGGTGAAGTACTCGTCGTCAGGGTTCGAGCTGATGTTCGCGAGCGGGAGCACTGCGAGCCTATGCTTCTTCTGCTTGGCCTGCATCGGCGCGGCCCGTCTCCCGCCCAGCAGTATCTCGTAGACCTCCATAGTCCCGTCGAGGTGCTTCAACTCGCGCAATCCGAGGCTCACTATCTCCTCGTCAACCTTGTTTCGTATGTGGTCGAAGACCTGCTGAGAGACGGCGATTCCCCCCGGGCTCGCGAGCGGCTCTATCCTGGACGCGACGTTGACCCCGTCGCCCACGATGTCGTTCCCGTCCGCAAGTATGTCCCCCACGTGGATGCCTATCCTTAGGAGGACCTGCCTGTCGGGGTTGGATGCGGCATTCCTCTCATGCAGCCTCTTCTGGATCTCCACGGCGCACTTCGCGGCCTCGATTGCGCTCGCGAACTCAACGAGGAAGCCGTCGCCCATCGTCTTGACCTCGGTCCCGCCCCGCTCCTTGACCGCTGACCGGACGATTTGCCTCTGCTCTTTGAGGAGCTCGATGGAGAGCGGCTCGTCTCTCTGAGCGAGTTCCGCGTATCCCACAACGTCGGTGAACATTATCGCCGCCAGGCGCCTGCTCTGTCGGCTCAAGGGCAGGAAAATCATACTGGGGCGTCCAATTAAGCTTAGCTTGGGAAAATGCGTTTGGTGAATTCGCAAATAGCTTAAATCCGCAGCTATCGTTTGAGAGGCAGGCATGAAGGCCTCGCCCAGAACCATCAGCGGAGACGCCCTCGCTTCCGTTCCGATCTTCTCCTCCCTAGACGCGAAGGGGCTCGACGCCGTCGCGAAAGCGGGCAAGACACAATCCTATGATGCCGGCAAGACCATAGTCGAAGCCGGGGCCACGGGTGTGGGCTTCTTCTTCATCCTCGGAGGGGAGGTGGAGGTCCGTCAGCGCGGAAGGACCATCGCAAAGCTAGGCAAGGGCCAGTTCTTCGGCGAGATGGCGCTCATCGACGGCCAGCCGAGGACGGCGGACGTGGTGGCGGTCGGGCCAACCGAGTGCTTCGCCCTATCAGCGTGGTCGTTCGCGTCGCTCATCAAGACGGAGCCTAAGATTTCCCTCGGAGTGATGAAAGAGCTCGTGAGAAGGCTCCGCGAGACCGACAAGGTCCTCACGCAGTAGCGGCTATTGACTTCTCAGGCGTAGCCCTTTTCCTTGAAGAACTCCTTCGCAGCTGACGCTTCTGCTTTGTGAAAGTCTTCCATGTCTCCCCGCATCATAGAGTCCATATGGTCGAGCATCAGTCTCCTTGAGACCGTGCGATAGAATTCCTTGCAGACAGAGATGGCCCGGACGACTTCGGCGTCGCTCGCGAATATGCCTCGCTCCTCGATTTCATATCCAAGCGCCTTCAGTTCCCCGATGAAGGTCGAGAAGTTGCTCTTCGGGTCCCGGATCGCGCTGACCTTCGCCTCGGAGATCGTGATGGTCTCCGGTCTTGACTTGCCGATGAATCCCACCACGCGGGACATCGACTGGAGGACGCCCGGCGCCGGGTTGATTATCCGCGTGTAGCACTCCTTCTGCATCTCGTGCATGTAGTCGACGTCCACGTCGAGCAGCCACGACCCCGCCTTCTCCATGCGGCGGACAAGGCCCTGCAGGGATCTCGGGGGGCTGGGGTAGACCTCGATCCCCATCGTCTCTGCCAGGAACCGGACGGAAGAGGAGATGGACTCCTCCTGGTCGGAGACCCTGAGGGCTCGCGGGAGCTTAGACTCCACGTCCATGACGTGCCGCGCCAGCATCGCCTCCGGGACGGCTATGATGAGCTCTGGGCCGTCCTTCAGCTTGCGGTCCTTCAGCGCCGAGAGGCCGCCGGAGATGTGACGAAGGGCCGAATGGGCGCCCGTCCTGCCGACTATGATCCGGAGGTCTCTG
Organism: Nitrososphaerota archaeon; assembly: GCA_003135575.1. Lineage (GTDB taxonomy): Archaea > Thermoproteota > Nitrososphaeria > Nitrososphaerales > Gagatemarchaeaceae > Gagatemarchaeum. The sequence continues at coordinate 70,430 of PLCG01000094.1, read as the reverse complement.
GGATAGATGCTGTCGTCCCCTCCGAGGGAGACGTCCAGATGAGAGTCCATGCTGACGATGGTGTCGAACCGCCGGCCCAAGCTGGCGACGGTTCCCGGGACCTGCGAGTGGATGCTGTGGATTATCGCTCGCATGGAGGACGCGACATCTCCGCCCCGGGCTTCTGCCGTTTTCTAGATCTCTACTGTGGCGATGATCTTTCCGCTCACGTCGTCCGAGACGTTGATCTGCTGCGGGTGCTTTGCGAAGACGACGCGCCTCAGGTTGACCACGAGCTCCTTGCTNNCTTGCTGTCGAGCTTCACGTTGCTCCCCTTGGCGACCATATCCTTGAACTCGCCCGTGCGCTTTGGTATCCCGACGGTCTTGAGGTATCTAATCACAGAGTCCGTGGCATAGAATTTGGCCCGCGCGTCCTGCGCCTTTTTCTCTTCGCTCATGTAATATCCGACCGTTTCGTCTCCGGGGCACTATAAAAGCAGGACAGCCAGCTCGGACACAAGACGGTCATCTAGTCTTTGCCATCCGAAGTCTTAATAGGGGCAGGATGCCGCTTGGTCATGAAGGTCTTCTCGCGCGGTAAACAACGGATATCTCTGGAAAGCCGACGAACATCTAAACCATGTAGCCAAGGTCAGGTACGCGCATGGCGACGAGCTGACCGACTTGCCCGGAGTGACGGGGATCGGGATAGGGAAGGACCATATCATCCTATACGTGTCCGATGAGGCGGTCGAGGTTCCCAGCCACATGGAAGACGTGGCGATAATCAAAGTTCGCAGACGTTAAGCGCGCCGGACGGAATCCGGCTATCTCCAAGCTATCTTGAATATCTGCGTCGAGTGCGCCTCGCATATCCCACGCTCGACCCTGCCTACGCACTTTCCAATGTCTGCCAGGAAGCACTGCTGCATTTGCTCGGACAAGGTCATGCCTCCCTGAACTTCTTCCACTCGTTTAGCAGCCCGTCGTATTCCGCGAGGACGTCCTTGACGAACTTGGGGTGGACCCTCAGCGTGGAGATGACCGTGAGCGGATCGTTCCCTGACCTCCAGAGCTCCAGGACCCTTGCGGCGGCTTCTCCCTCAGAAGAGTGCGATGCTGGTGCGGGAATGCTTCGCTGCTTTGCCGGGTGTGATTGGCGCACGTGGCCTCCGAGCCCTCTCCCGTCTGCGAAGGTCTTTCCGCAGTATTTGCATGGGAACTCAGCTAGCTGGACGGGAGACAAGGTGACGCTAGCTAAGCTAGCTTAGCTGGAATTATACTTTATGAAAGTGCAATCCATCATCTGAGGGTGATCGTCAAGGGCTGCAGGTTGCTAGAACTTCTGACAACATAAATATCCCGAATCTATCCGCCAATCTCATGATTCCGGCAAGGCCCAAGTACTTCACCCGTAACCTTGCCGTTGCCTCCATGCCGGGCGCAAGCGTCTACGAGTTCCTCGTGGTCTGGAACGACGACGTCCGCTCCTTGCCGGTGATACTCGAAGTCTTCTCAAGACACAATGCCAAAGTCGTCTTGGCGCACTCTCAGCTCGATGAGGGCGAAAACCTCATGGTCGGGACGTTCTTTTGCAACCTGACGGAGGCGACCCAAGGCGCCGACGACATCCGAAAGGAGGTCATGGGGCTGAGCTTCGTGGAGAGCGTGGAGTTCGCCAGCACTGAGCACTCCCTGTTCGACAAGTTCCTCTTCCCGGTAACCGTGTGGGGGCGAGAGAGGGTGTTGATAATCCGGTTGATCCCGCTGCTTAACATAGAGAACAGGCTGCGGCTGGAGCTCGGTTCAGCGGGAAGCGCGATAATGTTCAGGGAGGGCGAAAGCTACGCGGCCGAGACGCTCAACCAGTATAGGCGGGTGCTAGGGAACGCCACCCAGGAATCGCTCATGGAGAACGTGAAGGACGGCCTACGGGCGACTGGCTGGGGGATCTTCGAGTTCAAGCCGACAAAGGAGGGTTACGAGGTGACCGTCAAAGACCCGGCCCTGCTCGAGGGCATGACCGAACCAGGCCGCTTTCTCTGCGGAATAATCGTCGGGATAATCGAATCGGTCTACGAAATCAAGGTGAACGTGGTCCAGTCAGCCGTAAATCCAAAGAGCGGTCAGGCGCTCGTGAGGCTCTCGAAGGTCTCGGCAGCCCAGAAGGCTGAAGAAGCCTCGGCCGAGTGAGCGGTCCGGGTCACAGAGGACGGGCGTAGTCCTTGGTCGAGACGTCGTAGGTCTTCCCGTACGTCCTGGTCTCTCCCTTCGCGAGGACGGTGACCGTGATCCTTCCCTCGAGGAGGCTGATGAGCTCGTAGATCGCGCCGCACTTCGGGCAGGGGAACTTCTTGCCCACCTCGTTCTCGAAGTTATTGAGAGCTATCTTGGTCGTGAAGTTGCTGGAGCATTCCGCGCAGACTAGGTTGGCGTCCTGTCCGGACCCTGTGGCCTTCGCGGGCTTCGCTGCCTTTGCCTGAGACTTCGTGGCCGGCTTCGGCTTGGACTTCTTGCTGGGCAATTTGACGCTCGGCGTTCGCTCCGTGGCTTATTTATTCCGTGCGCCGGAGAATCGACCAGCTAGGCGTTGCGGTACCGCTTTGCAACGGCGTTGACGCAATCCTTCAAGTTGGAGAACTTCTTGGGATCCCCTGGCATGCCGGCCTTCTGAAGGAGGTTCTTCATGATGGTTTCGAGCACCACGTCGCCTCCGACCTTCCCGAACATCCTCAGCACCGAGTCTGCATATGCGTCGGGGTTTTTGACGAGTATGTTGGCGTCTATGTAGAACTGCACGGCCTTGGCGGTGGAGGCGTCGAAGGTCTTCTGAAGCGCGTCGTTGACCGCGCTGACGACAAAGTCGGCGAAGGTGGCCTCTTGGCGCTGTCCTCCCGAGAGTCCACTCATTTTGGCTTCCCTCTCCGGAAGTTGTATACCCTGAGCGCGACGAAGAGGGTCAGGACCACCATCGAGGCGCTGTGGATCTCCAGCCCGAGCTGGTCGTAGTATGGTCCGCCTGTGATGATGCCGAGCGTCTGCAGGATCCTCGGGACCTCCGAGGCGGCAAGGACGAGCATGAAGAGGAGCAACTCGAACTGGAAGCTCCGGAACGTCTTCGTCCTCAGGGCCAGGTAGGTGATGATGGCGAACGAGGCGAGCACCAGAACCAGGGAAAGGATCTCGGTGTAAGGCGCCACGGTCTGCAAGGCGCCTGAAAGGCCTGAGGCGCCAGATTCGAGGGGCATCATCGCTGGCTTCTACCCTCCTCTCCGCGCGTAGTAGACCATGAAAGCGAAGAGCAGCACCCACCCCGCGGGCTCTACGATCACGTCGGAGATCGAGCTAAAAATGCTGAGAGAATCGAATGTGCCGAGAGCCTCGGCGAGATGGTAGAGGCCGTGCACCACCAGGAACGAAGAGAGGAGAAGCGAAAAGGTGCGTAGGGGCAGGGGCTGCTTCGGGATCTTCGACGCCATGAAGACCGCGGGAACCGAAATGCCTAGGATGATAGCCGCGTCGAACGCGTTCAGTAGAAGGCTATAGTCCACCGGCGAAAAACGGCTTCTAGAAAATATAAGCGTTGGGCAAGGCGCTGCGAAACGGTAACCAATTCCTTTCTAAGGTAGCTCTCGCATAGCTACTTAGTAGCGGCTTACTACTGGCTTTATTAGACGCGGAGTCGCCATTCAAGGCGTGACGAACGTAGCAGGCTTGGTCAAGGGGCTTCACCACATCAGCTTGGTCACGTCCGACCAGGAGCTCAACAGGCGCTTCTACACGGAGGTCATGGGCCTCCGGCGCGTAAAGCTCACCGTCAATCAGGATGATCCGTTCCACCGGCACCTCTTCTACGCGGACGAGAAGGGGACGACCGGGACCGCGATAACCTTCTTCGAGTGGCCCGAGCTGCCGCGGGGATACGTAGGGCTCGGGTCTCCCCACCACCTTTCCTATTCGGTCAAGAGCGTCGACGTCCTTCCAAAGTGGGCTAGGTGGTTGCGGTCCAACGGCGTCAACGTCGCCGGGCCTTTCCCTCGTGAAGGGAGGCTCTCGCTCTACCTGAGAGACCCTGACGGCGTCCTTGTCGAGATCACCGCGAAGAACGAGGAGGGCGTCACGTCGGACCACCTTCGCCAGCAAGAGAGTGGTGAAGTGAAGGAGGTGACGGCGGATATGAAGCTGGTCAAGTTCGACCATGCTTCTCCGCTTTCGAGCGACTCGCTCGTGACGCACAAGTTCCTAGAGAAGCTTGTGGGCCTCGAGAGCTTCTCCGAACGCGAGAACCCCGACCAGGAGGGCACCTCGCTGGTGGAGATAGGGACTCCCGACAACCCCGGCTTCCTAAAGTACCTGACCGCGCCGAGCGCAAAGACGGGCATGGTCGGGAAGGGGAACATCCACCACATCGCAGTCGCTGTGGAGGAGGACGAGGACCAGCTGAGGATCAAGCGCAGCCTCGACGACGCGGGCATCAGGAACTCGGGGGTCATCGACCGCTTCTGGTTCAGGTCGCTATACTTCAGGGACCCGGACTACAACCTTCTAGAGATCGCAACGAAGAAACCCGGGTATGGGGTCGACGAGCCGATTGAGAAGCTCGGGACGACGTTGGTGCTCCCGTCGTGGCTCGAGGGAACGCGCGGGAAGATAGAGGCGGCGCTCAAGGAGACCGACAGCAAGGGCTCCAAGACGTGGCCGCCGAGGTACGAGACGGTGCCGTCACCGCCCGAAAGCCTGCACGCGAGGCGGATAGAAGCTGCCTGACCTCGACTTCGTCCACAAGTTCGTCCCCTCACCGGGCGGGTCGCCGCTGACGCTGCTGCTCCTCCACGGGACGGGAGGCAGCGAGACCGACCTCTTGCAGCTAGGGCGCGAGCTCTCTCCGCGCGCGGCCCTTCTCAGCCCACGCGGACGGGTCCTAGAGAACGGCATGCCCCGCTTCTTCAAGAGGCTGGGCGAGGGCATATTCGACATCAACGACCTGACCGAGCAGACTCATGGGCTGGCGCGATTCGTCCAGGAGGCAGCCAAGGCGTACAGGTTCGACCCAGACAAGGTGGTCGCGGTCGGGTACTCCAACGGCGCGAACATCGCGGGGAGCATGCTCATCCTCCATCCTGAGGCGCTCGCGGGAGCCGTGCTCTTCCGCCCCATGGTCCCGTTCGTCCCGGACACGATGCCCCAGCTGCCGGGCAAGCCGATACTCATCCTCGCCGCCTCGCGCGACACCATGGTCCGGAAGGAGGAGACGGAGCGGCTGGCATCGCTTTTGGGCAGGGCTGGCGCCGACGTCACTCTGCGGTGGGCCGACGCGACGCATGCGATCAGCGGAGAGGAATTGAAGACGGCGCGCGAGTGGCTGTCTGTCGAATTCTGAGAGCTAGCTGATGGTCAGCTTTCCGGCCAGCCACGGCTTCATGACGAGGTCCCATTGGGTGATTACCTCGTTCCCGTTGACGACGAGACACTGACCCCTGTTTGCGGCGAGCTTCCGGGCTGCCGCCTTGAAGGTGGTCAGCGGACCAACAGGCATCGGCGCGATTCTCTCCAGCCTCTCAATCGGGGTGGCTAGGAAGTCCTTGTCTGGGTTCTCGGCGATGTCCTCGAGGACCATGGGACTGAAGAGGTGTTCCATGATGCTCCGGTCGGAGACGTACCTGTCCTCGCCTGAGATGAAGACCCGCCTGTATCGATGCGAGAACATCCCCCGGACCGCGTCACGGATTGGCGTCTTTCCTGGCACAGAGAAGATCGGGGTTGCGACATCCTCAATCCGCATCTTCGTGCTTAGCGACCCGTTAACATAGAGATCGAGGATGTCAGCGAGAGTAACCAGGCTCCTCCTGTTGTCGGTGCCGCGGACCATCGCGCACCCAAGCCGCTTGGCGCCGAAGGCGTCGAGGAGGGACCCCAAATCCTGATCCATCCCCACGGACCCGAGCGGGACTGCAGTGGTCCTGCAAGGCTCTTTTAGGAAGGCGCCAAAGCGCTTCGGCCCCATGGAGAGAAGGTTCACAAGGCTCGAGTATCCGAAGACAGCCCTGCCTTCGCCCTTGCCGCTCTGGGCAAGGGGCACCGCCTCCACTTCCTTCATCCGAAGGAGGTAGAGGACCGTGAGCAGCGGGTACTCGGGCTTGACGACCGGGTACTCCCTATCGAGGATGCGGGGGAATGCGGACCTTATCTGCAAGCAGAGAAAAACGCCCTTGCTGGATATTTAACGAGGACGTATCATTTGCGGTGATGAATCCTGCTGCCCGCGCCAGCTTGGCCCCGGCCCGGCTCCAAGTTCATGCAGCCGCAGTCGATCATCTCGCTGCCGCACCCGTCGCACATTATCAGGAAGACGCCGTATTTCTCCAAGGTCTCTACTCGAAGCGCGCCGTCGCAGAATACGCAAGCAAGGCGGCTCGCGGGATCGGGGACGGCTGCTACTACCAATTGGTTTGCCGGTTCTCCTGGGGAGCACACGAGAATTCTAGCAGATAACTCAGAGGAAGGGATATTTCAGTAAAAGACGCTGGAAGATGCCTACTTCCATTCTGATGCTATTTTGTGGGGGTTTCTGCTATTTTTCCATGCCTTCCAAGAACCACTTCGCGAGAGTGACATCGTTGGAGTTCCCGCGCTTCTCGACGTGGACGATGCCCCTTTCCGCCAGTGATGCGACGACCCTGTGGGTCTTCAGCCTTGACAGGCCCGCCTCCTGGGTCACGAACTTCTGGATGTAGCTCCCCCCGTGGACCTTCAGGACGCCGACCACCTTCTGCTCGTCTGGCTTCAGGGTGCGCATGACCATGGCGCTCGCGTCCTTCCCGGCTGGCTCGGAGCCGCTCGAGTAGTAGTTCTTCATCTCGGGGAGCACGAGGAAATAGATCACGCCGACCACGCTCGCAAGGACCGTGCTCAGGAACAGCAGGGTCGAGAGGGGGATGACGAAGGGCAGGCCCGCCGGGAACCCCTCGGTGAGTATCTGGATGAAGACGTCCTCGGGCGATGCGAGCGGGACGAAGACGAGCGCGATGAAGTAGAGGGAGACGGCAAGCCCGACTACTGCTGCCAGCAGCAGGATCAGCAGCACTTTGAGCTTATCCATAACGCCTGCTCACGCTGGTCCCCTCGCGCCGTTTGCCTTTGTCCTTTTTACGCGGCCGGTATCAAAGCTTCCCGGACTAGGCCACCGACGTGGAAGGGTGCCACGTCAGCGCCATGATGCCTCCGATTATCCCTAGGATCGCCCCGATGACGAACCCTCCAGTGCCGAAGAAGCTCACGACTGAGAAGATGATTATGAGCACTCCCCAGATGCCGCGGTTGCTCGGGCTGGTGCGGAGCAGGATTCCCGACACGAGGACGATTATCCCCGAGACGAGGCCGAAGGACCCGACCGCCCCTACGATGCCGGAGACGAAGCCGGGGATCATGCCAGCCTTGAATGGGAAAGTCCCGTTGAATACGTGCGGGGTGCCGTTGATGATGTAAGTCGTGGCGGTGGCCGAGGTCGTGAAGTTAGCGTTCTGCATGAAGTAGCTGAAGGCGGGCAGGAATACGAGGGAGACCATCAAAATGAGCAGGCCGCTCACAATCATGAGGATTCCGCCTGCGATGGCCAGTCCCGACGCCGTGCCCGGACGTTGAATCGTTTGTTGTGCCGTCATTCTTGAATCACTGCATGGGTATTGGGCCCGGGCGGGTATAGTGGTTCGCTGAAACGATGTCGATACGGCGGCGACCTCGGTGAAACGAAGTTGAAACGGGGCACTAAGCGGGCTACTTCACAACCTTGATGTTGAACGGGGTGAAGTTGTTCCTCATTGCGATCGTGACCCATAGAGGCAGGTACATCTCCATTCCTCGGGAGGCAGAGATGCCGCCGAGGTCGATAACGCTCTTCCATCCGAACCAGCGCGTCAGAATCTCGGTGGTTTTCGCCTTCGCGGCGTCGTCGTCCCCGCAGATGAAGAGGTCGTGCTCGCCTTTCAGCAGCCCCGGGTTCACGTGGAGGTCGTGACCCACCATGTTGAGCGCTTTGACCACCTTCACTGACGGGAACGCCCGTTGAATCTGCTCCCCGAGGGAGTCTGTGTTCGAGACCGTCAAGGAAGGAGGCATTCCCTTGGAGAAATCGAGCGGGTTCGAGACGTCAATCAGGACCTTCCCGCCCAGGTTCTCAGCACCGGCCTCCTTGAGTGCCTCAACTGATGCGGAACCCAGCGTGCAGTTGAATATGACCTCGCCAAAGGCGGCGGCATCCGCGAAGGTGCCTCCTGACGCGCTCTTGCTCTGAGTCTTGACCCAGGCGTTGGCCTTTTCCGGCGTGCGTGACCCCATCTTCACTTCGTGGCCGAGCGTCACCAGCTTCGCGGCGATGTTCGCACCGACGTCGCCCGTCCCTAGGACTGCTATCTTCATTGAATGTTTGTCGCCTCTGTGGGCTATAAGACCTCGACGGAAGCTTAAATCGAGAACCACTTTTTGAGGCGCGGAAATCCGTGAAGTTCTGTCCCAAGTGCGGCAAGCGCCTCAGGCTCCTGACCGGGAAGTGGAGAGGCCAGGCGCTTTGCCCCAACTGTGGGACCCGCGTGACCGAAGGAGACAAGGTCGAAGAGCCCGTGGAGGCGGTGAAGACCCCGCTCGTCAAGTCCTTCCCGTACGGCACGATGCGCCCCTACCAGAGGGACGTCCTGGAGAATATCGAGTCGGCGCTGGCCTCCGGGAAGAAGTTCATCATCCTCGAGGCGCCGGTCGGGTTCGGCAAGTCGGCGATCGCAGCCGCGCTCTGCCGCCACTTGAGGTCGGCCTACGTTCTCACCTCCACCAAGCAGCTACAGGAGCAGTACTCCACGGACTTTGGTTTTAACATAGTAACAGGCAAGTCGAATTTCACATGCTACGTTCCGACCAGCTCGGGGCATTCGGTCGCGTGTAGCAGGGGAAGGTGCCAGGCAGACTGGTCGCTCTCGGACTGCCCACACTACCTCTCCTTTGACCAGTACGAGGACCACCTCAAGGGGCTCTGCGACAAGGAGTCGAAGTGTGAGAAGCAGTTCCGGACGGCGGCTGGCGGGAAGCTGTGCACCTACTACAAGCAAAAGTGGGACTCGTTCAGGGAGAAGGTCACGGTCGGGAACTATGCCTTCTTCTTCAGCGAGCTCCGTTACACGGAAGACGTAAGGAAGAGGAAGCTCCTGGTGTGCGACGAGGCTCACGACCTTGAGAGGCAGCTGGTCGGGTCGGCTTCGTTCACCCTGAAGGCCTCCACGATACGCCAGTATCCCTCTGGCGACGGAAAGGAGTTCGCCGTCGCATACGAGGAGGGAATGGACAACCACGCTGAAGACTGGCTCAAGGCGCTCGTGACCGCCAAGGAGTCGCTCCGGGGCTTCCTTGACGCCCACGATGGCGACCTGGCGATGCAGGACCGGCTCATCGCATGCAGGAGCTTGCTAGAGTCCCTCGAGGGGTTCGTCGACGCGCTGAGGGGCTCGCCCGAGAACTGGATCGTGAGCGGCATCAGGACGGCGACCGCCATCGACGCCTACGGCGGAGGGTCGGCCTTGGTCGACGAGGTCGTGTTCCAGCCGCTCGACGTGGCTGCGTACACCTCGCAACTCTTCGACTCGGCGGAGACCGTGCTGCTCATGTCGGCGACGGTGTTTTCAGAGGAGCTGATTTGCAGGTCCCTCGGAATCCCCCAGGAAAAGGCGGAGTTCGTCAGGGTCTCGGAGTCCACGTTCCCCGTCGAGAACAGGAGGATCCACGCGATGGACATCGCCCAGCTGAACCGGGCGTCCATGGATGCCTCGCTGGAGAGCATCGCGAAGGCGGTGGACGAGATAATGGGCATGCACGCGAACGAGAGGGGGGTCATCCACACCACCAACTACTCCCAAGTCAACTACATCATGGACCATGTCTCGGAGCAGAATCGGAAGCGGCTCGTCACGACGCAAGGGAGCATGGCCAGGTCAGAGCTGCTCCACACCCACGGGGCCACGGACGCGTCGGTCCTCATCTCCCCCAGCCTGTACCAGGGGGTCGACCTGAAGGACGACCTCTCGAGGTTCCAGGTCATCGTGAAGGTGCCCTACTCCGATCTCTCTGACAAGAGGACCCAGGTCAAGATGCAGAGGGAGAGAGGCTGGTACGACTGGAATACGGCGCTAAGGCTAGTGCAGACCTACGGGAGGAGCGTGAGGAGCGAGACCGACAGCGCGGTGACATACGTCCTCGACTCGAACTTCATGAGCTTCGTCAACGGGCATCGGGAACTCTTCCCGCAGTACTTTCTCGAAGCTATCTCCGATTCGAAAGTCTAGGACATTTGGCGACGTGGGTCGCTAAATACTAAATCACACTGTTCTCTCATGGCACTGGCGAGAAAGGCAATCAAACAGTGCTACCGCCCAAGCGCCCAGATGCTTTCCGTCATGGAGAGCTTCAGACAGATGACCAACGACTGCATCAGGATTGGCATGGACTTTGAGAAAAGTGGGGAAAGTATGACCCCGTCAATGAAGAAGTTATCGTTACTAGCATATCGGGAACTCAGAACCCGCTACGGTGGCTATTCTCATTACGCCCTCTGCGCCATTTCAAAGGCCGCGGGTATCCTCTCGGCTCGGAGGAAGTCGATAAGACGGGGAATTCAGACGAGGACGCCGTATTCCTCGGCGCCGTTTCTCGTATCATGTTACGGGTTCAAGATTGAGGAAGGGAATCTGATTATTCATCTTGACGTTGACAAATTCGAATCGATACCTCTGAACTCGCATACAAGGGCCCTGCTCTCAGACTCGAGTCTTAGAGTTCGCTCCTTCACACTGAACGAAAGATGTCTTTCTCTCTGTGTCTCCCAAGATGTCGTAGAGATCTCCAAGGAAGATGTTGCGGGGGTGGTGGGAATTGACAGAAACCTGCGGAATCTAACGGTGGGGAACGCGGCTCAAGTGACCTACTATGACATGACCAAACTCGTCCAAATCGCCGAGAACACCAGAAGCATCATTCGCTCATTCAGGCGTGCCGACGCCAGAATCGGAAGCACGATTGCTTCAAAATACGGTAAAAGGAAAAGCGGCAGGAGGAAACAGCTCCTCAATTTGGTATCGAAGAAGATTGTCCAGAATGCCAAGGCCGGTAAGCAAGCGATTGTCTTCGAGGAAATCAAGGGAATACAGAAGATGTACCGGAAAGGAAACGGGCAGGGAAGGTCATTCAGGGGGAGGATGAACTCCTGGCCGTACTGTGAAATCAAGAGGCAGATCGAGTACAAGGCAGCTTGGGAAGGTGTGCCGGTCATCACCTTGACTCGGGGTGAGACAAGAGGGACCACGATGGATTGTCCACGATGCGGGGAGAGACTCCAAGTGCCAATCCGTGGCGATATGGAACATTATCGCCAGTTGTGGTGTGAGGTCTGCAAGAGGTGGTGGGACCGTGACGTTGCCGCGGTTCTCAATATCTCTCGCAGGGGGTGGTTGAGGTTCGACCATTCATCGAAGGAAGGCGAGGCAGAAGAAGCGGTGAAGGGGAATGCGGAACACGAAAGGGAGCCGCTAATCCTCAGAGTCGATGTCTCGAAGCTACGTCTCACACGAGAGACGAAGTAGAACCGTACGATTGGCAGACTACGTACGAGGGATTCCGTAGAGGTTTGATGGAAACGCCCCCATGGTTAACTCGGAAACTTCACGGGCTTCGTCAGCTCGCACAAGGAGCTGCTCCCGGCGTATTTCCTAGAGGCACTATCTGAACCCGCTTGACTCTTCGCACAAATCCTTAATCGAAAGGGGCAGACAAAGAGGGATTCATGGATTCAAAGAACGTGGCGTTGAGTGCATTCGTGTTGCTGACGCTGATTTTCGCGTCCATAGNNTGATATTCGCGTCCATAGCCGCAATCGAGTATTCTCGCGGCCCGTCACTTTCGACCATAACGAGAATGTCATTTTCGACTACGACGAGCACAGAAACGACAACGACCACCTCGACAACAGTATCTACGACGCGCATCGTTTCAGTCTCCACTGTAACGGCGACCAAATCAGCCACATTCGCCCTCTCGGTGAGCGTCGACCGTCAGGCCTATACCACGAACTACCCAATCCTAGTGAGCGGAAGCGTCTCTCCTACGCCCAATATCCCCTCGAACGTGACCCTCATCGTGATCAGCCCGGCCGGGGTGGCCGCCACGGCGATCAGCCGGGTGAGCAATAGCAACGGCAGCTACTCCTACTCGCTTGTGGCCGGGGGTTCTTCCGCCTGGGTCTCGGGAGTATACGTGGTCACGGCAATCTGGGTGGTGCCCGGCGCGAATGAGACGGCCACCACGCAGTTCACCTACACAGTACCCGCGTAGCCCCCGGGTCGCGCAGACAAGTCAACAACAACTAATGTCAGCAACTCTTACTTATCCCTCGAAAGCATCGGCTCCGTCATAGATGGTTCGCGCAAGAAGGAGGGGGACGGCCATCGTGGAGACCCCTGACGGCATCCTTGTGGTGAGCCTGGACGGCAAGAAATTCCTCACGCCGGGCGGAGGCGCACACCGCAACGAGAGCCGGAAAGACGCGGCGATACGTGAGCTAGAGGAGGAGACAGGTCTGAAGGGGGTTATCGTCGCCTATCTCTTTGAGTTCAAAGGAGTGATCCACAAAGGTCCGAGGGGAGGCCTATTCAGGAACGCCCACAAGGTGTTCTTGGTGAGCGCAACGGGCGTCGCCGAGCCAAGGAGGGAGGTCAAGAAGATCGCCTTCTACAACGGCTCCGGACTGCGCCTCTCCTATTCCGCGCAGAAGATTATCGAACGATACTACTCTCTCAAGAAGAGCGCTTCGGGCCGCAAGGGAGGGGTCGGTAAGTGAGTCAGACGGTTATCAGGCTCTGACGCATCGGCACTCTGACGTCGTTCAGCACGACCGAGATCGCGGTGGCTTTGACGCCCTCGATGCTTCTAATCTTGTCCCTGAGGATCTCCCTGAACTCAACGCTGTCGGCGGCCGAGATGAGCGCGACGATGTCGAACTCTCCCGTGACCTCGAAGAGAGCTTCAAGGTTGTCGAGCTTGCTCAGGGCGCGCTCGATCGCGTCGAGGCCTGACGATTCTGCGAAAATCTGCACCAGCGCGGTGAAGCGACTCAACTGACTCCCGCGTCTCTCAAGGGCGATACCGGATATTACGCCCGGCAATCGAATTTGTTTCTCAAGCGGGTCAGGAGCATTACATCAATTGGGAAGGTGTCTACCACAATCCTGGTAGAGCAATCTGCCGGATGACCGGAGTGAGAAGCTCGCTTGGAGAAGGTTTCTAGAGGAATCTTGCACTAGTCATATGGGGTCTCTCCCGATTCGCATGCCAGACTAGTCGAGGACTCCGGGGGTAGGACCGCAAGGGAATGCCTAACCGGCTCCTCGATTAGCTCCTGTTTTTCTCAGCATAGCGCGATGCCATCAGCAAAGTTGTGATTGTTGATATATAGTGCAAGACGCTTTGCAGAACATGGGATGAGGGACGACGAACACCTCTGACATAATCGCAGATAGGCTGACCGATTGGGGCGTCAAGGTGGTCTTCGGGCTCCCGGGTGACGGGATCAACGGGATGATGGAGGCGCTTCGAAAGAGGAGCGAGAAGATCAAGTTCGTCCTAGTCAGGCACGAGGAGGGCGCAGCCTTCTCCGCGACAGGCTATGCGAAGTTCTCGGGAGAGCTCGGGGTCTGCCTAGCGACCTCAGGCCCGGGCGGGATCCACCTCCTTAACGGCCTCTACGATGCGCATCTTGACAGCGCCCCTGTCCTCGCGATCACAGGTCGGACGTATTCGGACCTGATCGGTTCTCGTTACCAGCAGGACGTGGACCTGCTCAAGCCTTTCTCGGACGTCGCGGGCTTCAACCAACTGGTCATGAACGCGGCGCATGCGGAGATGGTGGTGGACCTGGCCTGCAGATACGCCCTCTCAAACAAGGACGTGTCGCACTTTGCCATCCCGATCGACATCCAGGAGCAGGAGCTCGGCAAGGCGCGGACGAGCGAGCACAAGGTCCTCGGCAGCACCTCGAGCTTCACTCCTCGTCCTTCAGTTCCCAACCCGACGGACGTCGCGCGGGCCGCCGCCGCGCTATCCAAGGGAAGGAGAGTCGTGATACTTGCGGGCGCCGGTGCACTGGGGGCTGGCGCTGAGGTGCTGGAGATCGCTAGGAAGCTCAAGGCGCCGGTGGTCAAAGCCCTTCTGGGCAAGGCGGTCATCCCGGACGACTCGCCTTTCGCGCTCGGAGGCCTCGGGCTCCTGGGCACCGCTCCGTCGGAGGAGGCCATGGAGAAAGCGGACACGCTCCTCATGGTCGGGACTTCCTTCCCCTTCAGCGACTATTTGCCAAAGCCAGGGCAGGCTGTGGGGATCCAGATCGACTTCAAGGCAGACCGGATCGGGGTCCGCTATCCGATCTCGATCGCGTTGGTGGGCGATTCGAAGGAGACCCTCAAAGCCCTGATCGCCGCCGTGTCTGAGAACCCCGACGACTCCTTCCTTGAGGAGATGCGGAAGAAGATGCGAGGCTGGACTGAGCTCATGGCGAAGCGGGCGGGCAGGACGGACTCGCCGCTCAAGCCGGAGGTCGTCGCGGCCACCCTCTCTGACCTTCTCAGCGACGACGCGATAATCTGCGCGGACAGCGGGACGGTGACCACTTGGGCGGCGCGCCACATCAAGATAAGAGGCGGACGGCTCTTCTCGGTCTCAGGGACGCTCGCCTCGATGGCGAACGGCGTGTCCTATGCCATAGGGGCGCAGATGGCCCACCCGGACAGGCAGGTCGTGGCGTTCGTGGGAGACGGGGGCTTCGCGATGCTGATGTGCGAGTTCTCGACGGCCGTGAAGTACGGCCTTCCGATCAAGGTCGTCGTAATCAAGAACGGGGTCCTGGGGATGATAAGGTGGGAGCAGATGGGGTTCCTTGGCCATCCGGAGTACGGCACCCAGTTCCACGACATCGATTTCGTCAAGTTCGCCGAGGCCTGCGGCGGCGTGGGATACAGGATAGAGAAGTTCGAGGAGGTCAGGCCGACGCTCTCCAAGGCCCTGGCAGGCTCGAAGCCGACCGTCATAGAGGCTGTCGTGGATCCCTTCGAGCCGCCCTATCCGGCCCGGCTGAAGTTGAAGGAGGTGGAGAACCTCATGAAGGCGATGGCGAGCGGGCAGCCCAACAAGAAGAGGATCGCGCTCACGCTCTACCGGGACAAGATAAAGGAACTATAGCCGAGGATCGCGCTTAGGAAAACGCCCTGAAACTCAGTTTTCAGGTCATCTTATGCCGGTATCTATCGAGACGTTGACCGTCGTGGACTGGCCCGTGGTCACCGTGAAGCTCTTGGGGAGCGAGTTGCTGCAGCCCATCCACTGGCAGCTTGACAGGTTCACGGAATAGGTGCCGGGCGCAAGCGGAACTTGAAGAGATCCCGACACGCTGCAGCCGTTAGAGAGCCATAAAATCGGGATACTGACTGTCTGGCCTGATGGTTGCGAAGTGACGACCGCCTGTATGGAAGAATATGGTGATTGCGCAGGCCCGGTCGTCGCATTGACCCTGCAGACAGGCTGGATGGGCCCGACGTCAAAGGCTGCTTGCAGAGTTCCAGTGGTGCCAGTCCCCGTGCCTGTGGACGATGCGCTGGTGCCCACGCCGATCGTAAAGTGGATCAGCACGACCGAGCCCCACTCGTCCCCGGCAGCCACCGTGTAGGTTCCCGGTGCTAGGAGGGTCGACGAAGATGAGCCGCCTGAGTACTCCGCTGAGGCCGTTAGGTTGGCCGACATGGGCGTCGCGATGCCGTTCGGGCCGCTGGGGAGCACGACCGCCAAGTCGCTCGTCGGCTGGAATAGGTNNGGCTGAGGCGTTGTTGAAGGTGTACGAACCGCGGTAGAGGGCCACCCCGAACGGATAGGCCTCCGTCCCGCAGGAACCAAGTGAGAGGCCGTTGACGCTCCACGTGTTCCCCGCCGAGACGTTGTTGTTTGCTGCCAGCGTGTTGTATTCGCTCACCCTGATCTGGAAAGCCACCGAATGACTCGCTGCACTCGAGGAGGCGTTGACCGCGAGCTGGAGCTGCAAGCCGTTGGAGGATGATCCGACGCCTCCGCTAGTTGTGGACGTGATAGTGGTGAGGGTCGTCGTGCTCGTCGATGTGGACGATGATGGCGGGCCTGTCAGCACCCCCTGCTGGATCCCCACGTAGACCGCGGTGACCAGAAGCACCACGACAACTGCTCCCAGAGCGACAGCTCTACCCGAGTTCAACGTTCGTCATCTCCTGATTGGCCGGCTCCGCTATTAACCTAGGGACGCGAACGGCGGCCTAGTTCTTCCTGTAGATGGCCGCGAAGTACTGGTAGTAGGGGTCGCTCCCCTGCGGCTGAGCGGTGAAGGTGATGGTGTAGCTGGTCGAGCTGACGGTCCATCCCGCGAACGTGTAGCCCGCCAGGTTGCCGACCGTCACCGTGTAGACCTGGCCCTTCCACAGCCAGAAGGAGTAAGGCTCGAGCGACTGGGCTACGGCGGTCCCTGCCGAGTTGTAGATCGTCACTTGCGACCCGCAGGTGCAGTTGACGAAGATCGGCTGCCCGGAGGACTGGTCGACCGCCTCGATGGTCACGTGCACCGCGTCTATCGCGGGGATGACCTCATAGAAGGAGTTGAAAGTCGCGTCCTTGCTCATGGTGAAGTATTGCCACCGCGTGAGAGTGATCGGGTTCGTGTTGTTCCAGTACCTGTAGACGAAGAACTTGTTGCTGCACCCGGCGGTCTGGGCGCAGTGGTACATGACGACCTCCTCGCTGCCGTCGGGGATCGTCACCGAGCCGGGGGTGTAGCCGTCCGCGACGTGGTTCCACTGGCCGTTTATCCTGACCTGGAAGTATGCGCCCACGACCAGCCCTCCGTCCATCGTGTGGGCGATGACCGTGAGGGTGTGGTTGCCGGTCCCAGAGTGCTTGAAGGGGATCGCGAGCTGCTGGAAGTATGCCGTCAAAGTAGCGTTCGAGGAGATCGTGACCGTGATGGTGGCGTTGCTGAGGGTCGGGTCGTTGTTCCAGTACTTGAACAGGACCGATGTGGCCGACTCGGCCGTGAACGTATAGACGTCGCCGCCCTTGCCCGTGAAGTTGGCAGGGATGGTGTCCGTGCTGCTGGCGCTAGCCTGCTGCAGCTGGTGATTGACGATGCCCAGGCCGACGCCCACCACGGACTTGCCGTTGAGGAGCTTCGCCGTGACTTGGACCATCTGCATCCCAAGCGGCTTGTAGAAGGCCACCAGGCTGGTGTTCTGGTTCAACGGGAAGGAGACGCTCGTCGTGGTCTGGCCTGACGACCAGTGTGCGAGCATGAAGCCCTTCTTGTCGCTGACCGTGACGGTGTAGGTCTCTCCGCCAGTAAGGGTGAGGGTAGTGGGAAGCGCCTGGGTGAAGAGGAGGTCGCCTGAGACCTCTACCTGAGCGGTGATCCCGGTGACCGGGGTCCCGTTCTGGACCTCTGCGGCGAGCTGCAGCGTGTACTTTGGAGGCGGTGGGGGCGGGGGCGGCGTGGACCTGGTCGTGGTCGTGAACGTGGTGGTGGTCGTTGTGGTGCTGGTCGCGGTCGTCGACAAAGACGTCGTCGTATTCTCAGTGGCAGTCGTCGAGGTTGTGGTAGAGGTCGTGCTTGAGGTGGTAGTTTGCGGCGGGGCGGCCGCGCTCGTGCTGGTGCTGCTGCTGGTCGTCGTGCTCTGTGACGCGGTCGGCGTGCTCGTCGAAGCTATCGACGTCGTAAACTGGGACGTCGTCGAGGAGGGTGTAAGCGAAAACGTGCTCACGCTGCTGGTCGAGACCTGCGGCAGGCCGTTGAACTCGATCGCGGAGAAGGTCGCGACCCCTAGGATTACCAGAATCACTATGGCCGCGCCTAAGGTAGTGCTATTCATGAGCCGATGGCTACATAGGTCAATGCTCCAATACACTTACGCAGGTAGGAGTCAGAACTATGTTAGTAGCATCTGCTCTGGCGCGATTCTTGCCCAACGGCTGTGTTTCTACCATTTTACTGGTAGTCAGGGCAGTGAAAACGAAGGAATTTCACGTCAGGAGGCGCGGTTTCGTCCGCAGCGCCTAGGTCACTGTGATTGCGACGTAGACGGACCTGTAAATGAGGCCGTCGGTGACGGTGGCGAGCAACTCATAGCTTCCGGCGGTCAGCGATGATGAGGGAGCGATTCTCAGCTTGATAGTTTGCGACCCATCGAGCCCGGCGATCGTCATAGCGTCGGGAACGAACGAGATGAGCGAGGGGACCGAGGTGTAGGACTCTGAATCAGAGAACGCCATCCTGAGAGGCTTCGTTGACGTTCCGTCGATTCGGAGCTGAATAATGGCAGAAGCGCCGCGCTGAATCGTCACTTGGTCGCCTGTGGCGTTGCTCGAGATCGAGAACCCGACCGGATAGGAGGCATTGACGTAACCCACCTGGTTGCCCGTCCACGCAGTGAACCAGACCAGGTTCTTGTCAAGGCCGATTGTCAGGACGTTCCCGATTCCCGTCTCGGTTAGCGAGGTGGAGGAGACGTTGTACTCGGTGAGAGACGTCCTGCCGCAACAGACCACCGCCACCTTGCTCGCGTCGTGCTCGTTGAACCAGACCCGGGTCCCGTTTGCCTGCAGGTAGTACGGGAGCGAAAGAGGAATCTGGGCGTCAGTCGAAGTCGGATAGAATCTCCACGCGCCGGTCGATCGGTCTAGGAGAGCGATGTTGGACGCGTGGTGCTCGGAGACCCAGACTCCCTCATCGGTCGCCGCCACGCTGTAGGGCGCGAGCAGGGTCTGATTGCCGCCCAACTGCTTGAAGCTCGGAGCTTGGGCCGTGGGGTTGAACGCGAAAAGATGGCCGAGGTCGTCTTCGGGATTAACGGTCGTAACGTACGCGAGAGTCGAATTTTGGAAAAACAGCGAGGCGGCGAACTCTCCCGCCGCTGGGATCGAATAGTAAGCGATCGAGCCTGTAGCTCCATCCACATCGCCGACTACGGCGGGAGCGGAGCCCTCCGTGAACCAAAGGTTCCCTCTCATGTCGACCGCGAGAAAGCCGGGAAGCGTACCGTTCTTCAGAGATATCGTCTGGAAGGTGTGCGTAGAGGGGTCCAGGCCCAGGATCCTGTCGTTCGCAGAGTCCGTGGCCCAGATCAGGCCGTGCCACGACGCGAGCCCCCAGATCTCCGAGAGGTCGTAGCAGCGATCCGCGGGGATGCCGCCGGACGACGGCCACGCATATTCCAGAAGCGTGCCGTTCTGGAAGAGGTGGGAGACTCCCCTCAGGCCCACCTCGCCAAACCAGATGGAGCGGTCCGGTGCGACGAGGATGGAGTTCGGGCTCCGGAGCGGTTTCGGCAGGTTGTAGGTGGTGACCGGGCCAGACCGCTCCGGCGCGAGCGACAGGGAATGGAGCCCCTGCGCTGCGCAGGGCTGGCCATAGGACGGGTTGCCGTTCCGGGAGGCGAGGGTTGACACCGCGAGAGCGATCACCAGGACCCCTACCAGCGCCAGGGCGTTTGCGTACCTGCGTCTCGCGACGCGCGGCTCGGGCCGACTAGCCGCCATTGCTTACGACCGTGATGGACCCCTGCATCCAGATGGGGTGCCAGATGCACGTGTAGTTGTAAAGGCCCGGGGTGGACAGCGTCACCTTCGTGACCTCTCCTGGAAGCGAGTTGAAGACGAAGGGCTTGCCGTCCGAGGGCCACAACGTCGTCTGGATGACGTGGCCGAGCGTGAAGTCGATGTCCTTGTTGAGGAAGTAGATCGTGTTGTTGACGCCCAGTACGACCCTGGCGTTCACGGGCCTGAAGGTTATGTTGAGCCCCTTCGCGGTCGGGAGGTCGATCCCGTCGGGGATGACGATGGCGATCGCCCCCGGCGGCGGCGTGAAGCTCAGGGCGGGATAGCCGGAGGAGCTACTCGTCGCGAACGGGATGGACGAGGAAGTCAGGCTTGTGGACTGGCTCGCGGATTGAGTGGCAGNNGAGGACGTCTGGCTGCTCGAAGTCGAGGGAATCGTCGAGGATGCCTGATTTCCTGGTTGGCTCGAGCTCGCCAGATTGGTGTTCTGGCGCCCGGGAATGGCGTAGAGCCAGTAGCTGGCGGCGGCTCCGATGAGCAGACCGACCACTATCACGGCGATGGCAATCGACGAGACCCCTGGCCTCGCATCGGGCTGCTTATGCACGACGCGCAAGAGAAGCGCTCTACAATTTTAAGGTTGGTTCGGCCGCAGAGTGCGGGAATCTAGGCGGTGCCCGCAGGTGCGTCGCCCGACTTGGGCTGGCCTTTCTGAGCGACTCTGACTATCTCTTCCCGTACCTGCTCCTTGGTCATTCCTTGGGTCCGGATGCCCATCTTCTGGGCCGTTTCTACCAGCAGTTGGTCGTCTCCCGCACCTGATTGAGTCGTAGCCTCAGCTTGAGGCGGCGCCGTCTCGGCGGGCGCAAACACCATTGTCGAAGGAGACTCGATCATGTTGGCGACGTTCTTCAGCTCGGTCTTGGCGGTGTCGAACTCCTTCTTGGCTCCTCCAAGTGCCCTTGCGAGTTCGGGTATCTTCTTAGGCCCGGCAATCACTATGACGACCAGAATCACGCCTATTATGACTAATTGTAGGACGTCCAAGTCTTCTTCGCTCGTATCTCGAGGAGCCTCAGATTATTAAAACTTGATGGCTGGCTCGCGCTGGTCCAGCTTCGCACGGCCAATTCAAAGGTCGGGAAATAAATAGTCGGAGGAACCTAGCAGAGCGCGTCTGCCCAAGAATTGCCCATAGCGACCGGAAGAGGATTCAATGCATTCCGAATCGTATGCGTAGTTTCCCTTTTGTTCGTTTCGTCGGTCGGGACAAACCTCGCGCATGCTGACCAGGTGATCAACGAGGTACCTTTGCATGGCGTTCCCTTTTCCATCGCGGTGGACTCCGCGAGTAGCCGAGTCTATGTGACTAATTTCGCCCTCTACGGAACGCTCCTCACAGTTGACGCAAGGACAAATCAGGTCAGTACTTTGGACGTTGGAATGTTTCCAATCGCGGTGGCGACGGATGACTCGAGAAACATGGTCTATGTCCTGAATTACGGGGATTCGACCATCTCGGAAGTCGACGCAACGTCGATTTCAACTTTGGCGACCATANNTCCCGGATCCTTCGCTGTAAATCCACTTAGCGACAAGGTGTATGTGGGCAGCGTTTTGAACCTCCGATCAATCGAGGTCATGGACGGAGCCACCAATGACGTCAGTTACATCCATGAGGATTGCGGTCCCGCGTATGCAATCGCCGTGAATCCGGTAACTGGAATGGTCTACGTGACGACTTCCTTTGGCGGGTTCGGTGGCAGTCCCTTTGGGTGCGTGCTCGTGATCGATGGTAGCACGGATACTGTCGTACAGACTATTCTCCTAGGACGACAGGCGTACCCCGGGGCCCTCACGATAGACACCAAGAGCAACACAATCTACGTTGCGGACAGCGTCAAACCCCTGATCTACGTGATCGACGGCCGGACCAACACGCAAACTGGGGTGATCAGCCTGAATTTGCCCTACGTGTCCAGCATGGCCATAGACACGTCGGCCTCGAAGCTCCTCGCTTCCCATTCATATGTGAACGCTGTCAGCGTGATGGATTTGACCACGGGCAGCATCCTGAACGAGATACCGCTGCCAGGGGCACTGGTCAGCGTCGGAGTCGACCCGATGACCCACATGATCTATGTCACGGACTATGAGGGAGAACTTGCGATCATCCAAGGATAGCGTAATTTTCGGGTCATCCGGTCGCTCTTCCTTTTGCAGCTAAGGCGGAACGATCTCGAACCTTGACCTTCACGAACTGACACCCGAAACGCGGGGCGTGAGGCGTCCCAAAAGATTGAAGTGCGAAGAGACTTGGCGATTGCATCGTGGGTCAACCTTCGGAACCTATCGTCGGCCCAAACCTGCAGCGGTCGACTGGCCGGGAAGCCTGGCGGCAAAACCTCCTTGTGGCCCACCTCGCCGCGCGGAAGGTGGCGACGAGCCTGGGTCCGTCGGGGCTCTACAAGCTGGTCAGCTACTACAGGGGCCCCGAGCTCGTCGTCAAGCCCACGAAGGACCCCGTGGAGGTCGTCCGAGAGCTCTCCGTCGAGTACCCGTCGGTGAAGATCCTGTTCGAGGCTGCGGAGCTTCACAGGATGCAGGTGGGCGATGGGGTCATACGGCTCCTTATCGCGTTGTCATCGCTCTTCGAGAAGTCGGAGGATTTGATCGCGAACGGCACCAACCCCAACATAATCCTTGACGGCTTCCACGAGGCCGAACAGGAGGCGCGCCGCGCGATAGACGAGGCGGCCAAGCCATTTGGCCCGGAGTCCTCACACAAGGTCCTAGAGGTGGTGGACTGCGGCAGGAACCTCGTCAACGCGGAGCTGCGGAAGGCTATCGCCGAGGCAGTCAGAAACTCGTGTGTGGAAGGGATCCCCCAGCTCAGGCGCGTCAGGATCCTGAAGAAGATCGGCGGCGCGATAGACGCCTCCCATGTAATACACGGGATAGTGTTTCAAAAGACGAAGCTGCATTCGAGCATGGATGACGTCGTCGCGCATCCCAGGATCGCCGTCATCGCGTCCGGAATAGGGTCCCCCCGATTGGAGGTCAAGTTTCCCAAGGAGGGCGTCTTTCCTTTCAGCCTCGACATCAGCGACGAGAGGGGCGTCTCTCGCTTCAAAGAAGAGGAGCTCAAGATGAAGACGGACATCGTGAGCCATATCGCTTCGACGGGTGCGAACGTGGTGATCTGCAGGTCGCCCATACCCGACGTCGTGGGCGGGTTGATGGCGGGCAGGAGAATATTCGCCTTGAGCTCGGTCGACGTCGACGATTACGACGTGATAATCGCTGCCACCGGCGCCAAGCCGGTGGGCCGCGCTCAGGACCTGGAGCAGTCTGACCTGGGCGGGGCCGAGCGCATCGAGACGGGGAAGAACGGCGACCTCGACATCGTGACGATCTTCAGTGAAAAGGCCTCGACGATACTCCTGCGAGGAGGCATCTCCATGGCGGTGGACGAGCTCGAGAGGACGGTGAACGCGTCGAAGACGGTAGCGGAACTCTCGATAAAGTCTCCCAAGACAGTCACGGGAGCTGGGGCGGACGTCCTGCTGCGCGACGGCAGGATGAGGGAGCGCGCGCTGAAGTTCTCGGGCCGCCAGCAGCTCGCCGTCCTGGCTTTCGCAGAGTCCCTGGAGGAGATCCCGACGCAGCTGGCGGTCAACTTCGGGCTCGACCCCATCGACACGATGATCGAGCTGAGGAGGCACCACGCCGAGGGGAGGGTGGACTACGGTGTCTTGCGCGATGGGTGCGGCGACGCCCTCGAAGCAGGAGTGGTGGAGCTGGGTGCGGTGCCAAAGAACCTCATCAACAGGGCATACGAGCTTGCGCTGCTCATGCTAAGGGTCGACCATCTGCTCTTCTCCACCGAGATAGCAAAGGTCCACAAGAAGTGAGGCCGCCGGTGCCTTGACCTCTCGACAACGCTTATAAGAGAAAACGGGCGTCTGCGGTACCATATGGCTGCCCCGGCGGTCATGATTGCGGTCGGACTAATCGTAGGTTTGGTCATCGGGGCGGGCGCGGCTGCGTTTCTGTTGCAACCGGCTCCGGTCACAAATACCGTCACGTCGATTTCAACATCTACCATGGTTTCCACTTCTGTCACCACCGCAATCTCCACCTCGACGCTAGCGACAACAATAACGTCTACCTCCCCGCCGTCAACAGTGACAAGTACACAGACCGTATCCGCGACGATCTCGGGCGCCACCCCTCTGCCTGCCCCGGCCGCTGTAACGGTCAGCGCCGCGAATACAGCGCTCTTGGTGCTGGACTATGGCTTCTGCTACCGCATGGCTGGCTGCAACGCGAGCATCCCGACGATGCAGAAGATTATGACGAGCGCAAGAGCAGCAGGAGCGCTCGTAATCTTCACGAACGTCCCCATCAAGGAGCTCGCGAACCAGACGGGTGAGCTTGTCATAACGAACGCGGTCGGGCCCCAGAAGTTCCTCAACACCAGCCTGGCGGCCACGCTACAGAGCAAGGGGATCAAGAACCTCGTGATCACGGGGATAGCCGCGAACGGCGCGCTCCTATACACGGGGCAGGAGGCCTGCTCCAGGAAGTACAATGTCGTAGTCCCCGGCGACACGGTGGTTGGCACGGACTACGTCGTCGGCTACGTGCAGTGGCAGTTCCTCAACGCGCCCGGCTGCAGCAACGCCACCAACGTCCCGCTCAGTCCCGGACATGCGACATTGAGCTCCACCTCCCTCATCAAGTGGGGACCGTAGCTTTTTCGCTGGTCGGTTTAGGCCATTGCCGCGTCAGATGACCGAAGGTCCTCTTTCACGCTTGGATCAGCATCCCTGACAAGACCCAGTCCCGCGCATTCGTTGCATTTTATGAGGATGCGCGCGAAGGAGTAATCCTCGACGTCGTTCGTTATCACCGAGATCTGCCCGGTGCCAAAGCACGGCTTGCAAACCCTGACCTTGGCGTTGCATGAAGGACAAGCGCCTGGGTTCTCCTCCGCGATGAACACGCCGCAAGCCGGACAAATCATGTGTGTACCAAGTGCGCAGACGGGAGAAAAAGATTGCGGGCGTCCGCTCTCAGACGAGCGGACCGGGCGACGCGAGGTACTTCTTGATCCCATCCGCGTTCAAGAACGCCATGGCACCTACGGGATGGGTACCGCCTGTCGTCGTGTTGTCGCCTACGGGCACTAGCCCCTCGCCCACTGCGAAGAGGTTCTCCGCTGTCCATGCCTCTCCCCATTTGTTATTGACCGACAAGGTCTTGTCCGCCCCAATCCTCAGGCCTCCCCTTGTGTGGTTAGACCAGCTGGTGATCTGGGAGGGCTTGGTGGCGTCTGCAGGAGCGCCGAGCGTGATGTTGGTGGCTCCCATCTTCTGCAGGATCGCCTGGTATAGTGGCGCCTGGTCGTTGGAGCACTTTGTGCCATTGTTGTTGTTCGCCATCGTCTGCCTGGCTAATGGATCGCCGTACATGTCGGTGTAGTGCGGATCGAGATCGATGAAATCGGACTTTCGCGGTGGGAACATCCCTGACGGACTGAGGGAAAGGACCGTCGTCGTCTGGAGGTATCTGTCCTTCAGGCTCGCCTTGTATGCCGAGCCGATGTTGTTGGCGCTGGCCGCTCCGGCCATCGAAAGCCCGCCGGGGCCGCTTCCCACGTAGGCTCCGACGGTCACGCGGCTCCCGCCGATGTAGTCCTTGCCCGTGTGGTCGAAGTTGTCATCGGCGAGGTCTAGGAACTGGAAGGCGCCTCCTTGCCCGTTGCCCGCCGGATAGGCGTTAGCTCCCAGGGCCAATGTCCCGGTCGCAGACCTGCTCGGCGAGCCGCCTGTCTGGACGGCTCCCCTTCCTAGGGTACCGCTTACTGTGACTGGGTTGTAGTTGCTACCTATCCCGGAGATCATCATCAGGCGGATGATTTGATGGGCCTGGACAGCGTTGATGAAGACCTTCCCGGGCTGGATGTGGACGTTTCCCGCCGCGTCGTAGTACCGTGCCTGCGTCACCTTGTTCGTGACAGGGTCAGTGTCCAGCCTGAACACGTAGCTATACGTCCTCAGGTCGAAGTTGCCCGACTTTATCGCAGCCGGGACTGTCCTATAGGCGGAGTTCGCCTTGGCGCCGACCTCGCATGGAAACGCGTTGCACGAGCACCAGCCGTCGTAGACGCACGCGTTGACCTGCACGCCGAACTGGTTGACGAACGGCTGAGAAGCGAGAGACGTGGGGATGGGATGCGGATGGTAGCCCATAGCCAAAGTCGTGTCGTTATACAACTGCCCTAGCGGCGTAGCAGGGTGGGCCGGCATTGGGAACTTTGAGTCGGGGTGGAAGGGCTGCTGGTCGGTCCCGTTGACGCCCCAGGCCATCTCCCAGTCCTTGTAGTAGGGGACCAGATCGTTGTAGGTGTAGGGCCAGTCCTGAATGTCGTTGTTCGGCACCGCACTGTCGAGATAGGCTTGGCCGTACCTGCTGACCGTGGACGATAAGACCTGATGGACCCATGGACCGTACCTGCCCATCTGGCCGCCGTAGTGCTGGGTGGCGCCTCCCACGCCATAGCCGTGGCCATGGGCCTGGCCGAGATACCTTCGGACCGGCAGCGCCATCTGCGTGCGGTCGTTTCTAAGCGTCATGGTATGCTGGGTCAGCGGGCCGTCGAACCTGTGAGCGTAGATGATTGCCCACTCGTCGTACTTTGCGTGCGAGTAGTCCAGCGAGTAGTCCCAGTATGGGCCCCTCTCGATGCCGACCGTCTTGATTCCGGCGGTGGCGAGCTTCACGGACACGTCTCCCCCCATGGGGCCGATTCCGAGGATGACGGCGTCAGCCGCAGGATGGGTGATTACTGTTGACATGATTATTCACTGACCCGTTATTCCCAGCTTCGCCTGGAACTGTTGCAGGCTCGCCGGCTTTAGCCTGGTTGGCGTCTTAGCGACCATGAGGTCGGTGACCTTCAGGCCCTCGCCGTAGAAGTTGCCCGTGTTCAGGCCGTTGAACGCGGTGTGGATCCACCCGACCATCCCCCTGTTCCCTCCGTACATCGGGTCCATCTGGAACCCGGACCAGGTCATGAAGAAGAGCTCGAAGAAGAAGTCTGCAGGGATCACTCCGTTGAACGAGGCCGTCGTCGGCTTGTTGCCCGCGAGGTCGGCCAGCGCCTGGGCCCTCTTGTCGGAGGCCAGGCTCGCGAAGCTGCCGCCGTAAGTGGCCAGGGCGTAATTGTCCAAGGACTCTAGTCCCACGCGCCAGAACTGCCTGATAGTCATGGCGTAGTGGAAGCCGTACCCGTTGGACATGTTGCCGGCCATCGTGCCTCCGGGGTAGGTGATGCCGCCGACCGTTATCGGACCGGTTTGGCCGCGCTGCACGAACGGGCCCTTGTTGTACATGTTCCCGTTCTTCCCGTAATCGCCGTGGAGCATCTTGTCGATGAAGAATAGGACTCCCGCCTCCTTGGCGCCGGGGCCCGTTGCGTCCGTCGGGATTATCGTCTGAGACGCTGCATCGACTACCGCAGCTTCCTTCTGGCTCAGGGTAAGCAGGGCGCTGGCGACCTGATTGAGGACGTTCACGTTCGAGTTAGCTGTGGTGAGCTGGCCGTTCGCCGCGGCGAGTTGCCCGTTGGCGGTGGTCAGCTGCGTCTGAAGAGCGGCGGCCTGCGATTGCGCGGAGGTAAGCTGACTAGAAAGAGAAGCGGCATTCGCCTTTGCAGCATCTATCTGGGACTGCAGCGCCGTCGCTTGACTGCCTGAAGTTGTCAACTGACCTTGAAGCGACGTGACCTGCGAATTCGCAGCGGTCAGCTGCGACTGGAGGCCCGCGACCTTTGAGGTCACAGCATCCAGCTGACTCTGTAGGCTGGAAACCTGACTGTCCTGGCTGCTATGGTTGCCCAACGTAGGAAATGCCACTGCTGTGGCGACTGCGGCGCCGCCGACTGCAGCGACGCCTAATTTGATGAACTGCCTTCTATCGCTCATCCGCATATCGAAAAGTGCTTACGTTATATAAATCTTGAAAAGCGTCAATTGTCGAAATCGAGAAAACTTCAGTCCGCCACGTCTCGCGTGAGCAAGACGGTCAAAACCCAAAGTCCAGCGCGTGGTGGGCGCGATGCACCGCGTCGCTGATCATCTCGACCCTGTCGTCCCACCCGAGCATGAGGTAGATCTCGCTCATGATGCGAGAGTGCATGACCGGGATGATGGTCCCGGCCACGTTTACGACCGCTGGGTCGAACTCCAACGAATCGCCCCACTCAAAGTCACCCACCTTGAACTGGTAATCGGAATACACGAACACGTCGACCCCCTCCATAACGAACTTGCTCTGGTTTGCCCTTACCAGGACCGGAAGCTCCTTTCCTTCGTGACTTGCCTTTCGATCCAGCGTGCGCTCCACCATCGAGACGGGCGAGGGGTTGTAGTCGGCCATCCTTTTGACGAACTCCTCCATCCCTTCCTTGTCGGTGAACACCTCTACGTTTGCCGGGTTGACGTGGACGCCCTGGATGATCTCCGAAGTCTCGCCCCCGACCGCCCACTTCACCCCGGAGCCCTCTAGCTTCTTGGCGATGGTAAGCATGCAAGATATGAAAGGAACTGGAAGAATGAAGACCTCGTGCGGCTTCGGTCCGCCTCCACCCTTTGCTGCCATCGAAGTTTTTCCTGCCTCGTCGTTTTATTAAATGCTACGCTTTCGGCTTCTTCTTCAGTATCTTCTTCAATACTGAAACCACGACAATTACAATTGCAGTAAGGACGACAACTAAGATGATTTGTTGAGTACCTATCAATTCATGCGGCCAGCTCAAGAACTTGTAGCAAAATCCCAGTTAATAACTGAATTCAGTCAGGCAGACGGGAGCCAACTGTCGGAGCCGCTTATATCCGGCCAAATGTCAGCGCTTGCTGATGATGTGCGCAGAATGCCGCGAGCTCATCTTCCTTGAAGCACCCAAGGAGTGTCCTCACTGCCACGCAAAGATCCGCGTTTGCGATAAGTGCTTCGGCACAGGCCAGATCAGGGTGCTGACCGGCGGGACCATGGAGCACACAATCCACGGGATGATGGAATGCCTTGACTGCGGCGGGCTTGGGTCCATCAAAGTGCCGGACGCGCAAGAAGACGCAGAAAAACAGCAGTCCTGATGTTTGCGAGAGCGCCTTCTTCGCTAAAATATCCCGTGTTCCAGATTGATGCCGACGCGGTGATGGGAGCAGGAGTGCACACGAAGGAGTTTCAGGTCAAGACGACCAGCGAGAATCAGGTAGTCGACATCACCAAAGACGTCCAGAGGGCGGTCTCTGCCGGCGGCATCTCAAATGGACTGGCGACGGTCTTCGTCGTGGGATCAACCGCGGCCATCACGACCATCGAGTACGAACCCGGCCTAATCAGTGACTTTCCGGCGACGCTCGAGCGGGTTGCGCCGAAGACCGGCGTCGAGTACGAGCACCAGCGCAGGTGGCACGACGGGAACGGCCATTCGCACGTGAAGGCCTCCCTCGTGGGGCCGAGCCTTTCTGTGCCGCTCGTGGACGGCGAACTCGTGCTGGGCGAGTGGCAGCAAATTGTGTTGGTCGAGTTCGACGTGAGGCCGCGGACGAGAAGGGTCGTCGTCCAGATGATCGGAGAGTAGCGCAGTGCGAAACGTCTGCGGCAGAAGCGTTATTAGAAACAGGGTCCACGATGGAGCGGTTGGCCATAACAGCCCAAGCGGCCAAGGCGAAGGAGGCGGCCAAGGCCAGGGAGTCTATCCCGAACTGGCAGATTACGGTGAACTACGTCGAGACGTGCAATTGTGATTTTGGATGCCCGTGCAACTTCAGCGGGCTCCCGACATTTGGTTTTTGCAGAGCCCTGGTCCTCTACAACATAGTGAAAGGTCATTACGGCGACGTGTCGCTCGACGGCGTCCCGGTCGTCTACGCCGCCTCTTGGCCGAAGGCGATCCACGACGGCGAGGGGACGATGCAGCTCTACATCGGGGAGCACACGAACAGCAAGCAGAGGGAGGCAGTCGCAGCTATCATCGGCGGAAAGGCGAAGGGGAACGGCCCGTTCGCTATCTTCGCGGGGACGCTGAAGTACGCCCTCGAGCCGAGGATTGCCGACGTCAAGGTAAAGATTGACGGGAAGAACAGCAGCTTCTCCGTGCCCGGGGTGCTCGAAGTCAAGGCGGAGCCCTTCAAGAATCCCGTCACCGGCGTGGAGTCCGAGACAGAGGTCCACATCCCGAACGGCTTCATCTTCCAGACCGCAAAGGCCTGCAAGACCAAGATGATGCGCATAGTGAGCCCGAACATCTCCTTCGACGATGCCGGACAGAACGCGTTCTTCTGCCAGACGCTCACCTTCAAGGGTCCTTGACACCCGGCTAGTCGTCGGACTGTCCGCTATTCAAAGCCCGGCAGACAAGAGGCCGAGCACGCCCGGGACGAAGAACGAGACGACCCCGAGGATGATAAGCCCCGCCGCGACCGCCCTCGTGAACCAGACCGCGCCCCTGATGATGACCTTCTCCAGCGCTATCACGGCGGCGAGGACCAGCATGAACGGCAGGCTCATGACGGCGACCGCTGCCATCACCAGCATGTAGGCCCAGCAGCAGCCGACGCAGTACTTGCCGTGCGACAGCCCCATCCGAAGGCTCCCCAGCAGCCCCCTATGCGAATGGGCCGCGAAGAAGCCGAGCGGCGAGACGCAGTGCGAGAGGCAGGTCGACTTTAGCGGGGAGAGCTGGTAGAGCCCGGCCGCGACCAGCACAAGGGCGGGCGCGACGGCGGCGACCGGCGAGAGAGCTGGAATCACCGCGAAGTAGGTTACTGCGAGATAGACAGCCACATAGACGGAAAGCCCGAGGGCGGCGTAGGTCGCGAGGTACCCGAGCAGGAAGAGGGGCGTCCCCACGGCCCTGGCGAGGGCGGGGTTCGCCTCGATCTTCGTGGCGATCCTGTTGTAGAAGATCACCACCGGGATCATCGCCGGGAACATCATCGCGGCCATCCCGATTACCCAGACCAGCTCGAACAGGCCGACGGAGGTGGGCGAGAGCGAGGAGACGAGGGCCCCTACCCCCATCATGGACATGCCCGAGCTCATCGTGAGCGGCATGAGGTAGAACGTCGTGGCCCACGCGACTGCAGCGGCGGAAAGAAGAATGACGGTGACGGTCAGGCCGATTCTGTCGCTGGTGAACACGGGGGTAGTCGCTGGGGCATCCGGTAAAGCGGCCGGGTGCTCGTGAGACATGGGGCTTCTCCCTAAAACCATCCGACGCGTCTGAAGTATAGCGCCATGATCAGCGCGGGGATCAGCATCGCGATGAAGATGAACATGAGAGACGTGTAAGGCCCGAAGTAGTCGAGCGGACCGGTGACGCCAAAATTCCATCCGCCGGGAAGAGGCACGTTCATCCCAAAGATCGAGCTGATCACTGTCGCGGGGATGGTGAGGGTGAAGAGGATGGTCAGGATGGAGAGCACCGTGTTCGTCCTCTCGCTGTTGATGATGAAGTCCGTGTCCTTGTATATCTCGACCATCTCCCTCATCGACTCGACGGTTGTGGATGCCTTGCCGACCTTGTGGTTGATGTCGCTGAAATAGATCGACAGGTCCTCTTCGCTGTCCTTCTGCGCCTTTGCGATCTCTGGCAGATGCAACCGGAGCGGAAAGATGAGGCGTCCCAGGACGGCTATCTTGCGGCGCGCCCTGTTTATCGCGTCGGCAGAGGACTTATTCTCGTCGAAGACCGAAGCTTCGATTGTGTCGAGGCTCGCCTGGACGTCGTCCAGAATCGAGAAAATGCTTTCGACCAGCTCGTCGATTATCTTGTATCCGAGGTACGTAGACGACCTCATGAGCTCTCCTCGTTTCTGCTCGTCTTGTGTCGCGGACTGGAAGAGATCCGAGACGGTCTTGCACCCCGCAGGATGGAGCGATACGAGGTAGTTCCTCCCGAGGAACATCGAGAGCTGGTAGGAGGATATCATCCCCTGATCGTCTTCGACCGGAAAGTGCAGCATAATGAAAAAATGCTCTCCGTGGTCCTCGACCTTGGTCAGCTGCCTCCCCGACAAGCAGTCCTCCAGATCCAGGGGATGGAATCGATAGTCGCGCCCCAGCGCAGCCACGTCGGATTCTGTAGGGTCCGATATGTCCACCCACTTCACATCTCCGTTGACGAGCGACCTCACTCTGCCTCCGGAGGGGAGGGTTGGATTTGGGGTCCGCGTGGAGGCCGCCACGAGGCGATTTGAGGCGTTGCGAGTATAATTGGGTTGTGCGTCGCCTAACGTGTGAGCGAAATGTCCCGGCGGAGGCGCAAGGAATCCGAGACTAGCAGTTCGCGTTGTTGGTCGAGCCATCAGGCATGGTCGTCGCGCAGAATTGTGCCGCTTGCAGGTTCGCCCCGGTGACGTCGGCACCCTTGAGGTTAGCCCCCTTGAGGCTCATGTTGGTGAAGTCTACGCCATGTAGGTCAGCGGACGAGAAGTTGGCGTAGTTCAGAAAGTAGGCATTGTAGGGAGCAGGAGTCCTCAGGTAGGCGTTTGCCATGAGGGCGCCCTGCAGGTTCGCATAAGCTATGTCGGCAGCTCCCAGGTAGGCGTCTCTCAAGTTCGCGCCCTGGAAGTTCGCTCGGACGAGGAACGCATGGTAGAAGCTGGCCTTCTCAAGGTTTGCGTTCTGGAAGTTGGCGTCCTGGAGGAGCGTGCCCTTGGGATACGGCTCGAGGCAGTTGAAGTTGGCCCCCCGAAGGTCGGCGCCCTTGAAGCTGGCGAAGTTCAGGTCGGCGCACTGGAAGCTCGCGTCAGGCCCTGACACGGTCAAATTGCCCGTGGTCACGTTCAAAGTGAAGAGGCTGGCCCCCGAGAAGTCGGCTCCAGTGAGGTTCGCCCTGTTGAAATCATCGCCCACTAGGTCGGCATTGGAGAAGTTCGCGTTCTGGAGGTTGTCCCCGGTGAAGTTGACGCTCAACAGGGCGGAGTTTGCGAAGTCTGCGTTGGCGAAGGAATCGCCACTCAGCTGGACCCCGTTCAGATAGGAGTCGGTCATGTTCATTCCATTGTCGCTTGCGCTGGTGATCGTCTTATCGACGCAGTCGGATTCGGCCCTCAAGACGCAACTCGTGGACGATTGCGACGACGCGTGAGAGAAGACGACGACACCATACGAGGCGGCTGCCCCTATGAGGAGGCCGACCACGAAAAGAGCGAGGCCGGTCCGATTCACGCAACAGTCGTCGCTGCGAGGTATAAATGCGTGCAACGCATGCTGCTCTTCCCCACGCGCGCAGATTTCATCTAAGCTGAGATTTCCAAATCTCTTTGTCGGGGCGCTGCGGCTTGCAGAGCTTGCAAGCGGAGGCGCGGAATTCCGAGAGCGCGCCCGCAACGCTGTCAACCAAGTAGTACTTGCCCGTGGAGCTCTCGCCCAACATCACCTTGGTCTTGAACTTCTCCGCAGAGATGCAGGGACCGTTCAGCTTGTGGACGATCGGAGGGCGGGCGGCATCGGTGATTACGATGAAGCCAACGTCGTAGAGCCGTGCCTGCCGGAACGCGTCGAACGTGCTCAGCTCCTTCGTCGCCATCTCGATTGAGGCCAGTCGCAGGTCGTAAATGTCTTCCGGGTGAAGGAAACGGCTAGAATCGCTTGGACAACTTTGAGCCCTTGAACAGGCCATAGAGCGCTATTAGACTCCAGGCTACATTCAACCCGGCGGAGGGGTACGCGCCGTTCACAAGGCCGTTGACTATCAAGCCGGCTGCTCCGAACAAATTCAATGACTGGTAGAGCCTTGATTCACCGTCCAACCTCTTGTTTGTGATGAGAAGATAGGCCAGCAGGACGAGGACGGTCCCTGTCCACCCGATTACGTCTACGCTGAGATTTGACATGTCGTACGCATCAACGTGCGGTCCTGTGCCGCTTCACCGCATCCCTGACGAGTTTCTTGATCAAAGAGATGGGAATCGCTTCGTTCCGGGGGAACTGCAGAGCTGACTTGGTCGTCATGTACTCTGCCACCTCGCTCGCGTGTTCCTCGAAGTCCTGAGGACGCATGTAGAACGCGAAGCCGGCTTTGACAAGGCCGAAGTAGGAAAGTCGCCCCTTGAAGCCTTGCTCTCCTTTGTAACTGTAGAAGGCCATCCCGTAGCTGATGGTCTCGACAGCGTCCGGTGCGGCCCCCCTTACAGCCGCCCGGAGTTGCTTGAGCTTCGGTTGCGCCTCCTTTGGAGCGGCTGCTATGTATTCGCCGACGTCCCTCCATGACTTCACGGGCTCATCGCTCTCGGAATGACATAAAATCCGTTTCTCCTGTGTCTTCGATTCAGATTATATCCTCCGAGGAGCCGGAGGCTGCCTGAAGCGGCAAGCTCCTTGGCAGGCTCATCGTTGCTCAAGATGCTGGGGGGCCTGCTTGCGCTCCTTTCGATATTCGGCTTCTTGGTCACGTACTCCGCGATGCTCCCGCCCTCAGCTTCATTTCTGGGCGGCCAGGGCCGCATGAGCGTCGAGTACGTCCAGGGCGATTCGTCCATAACGAGCGCCCTTTTCGTCCTGCCTGCAGAACTAGGTCAGAGCATCACGGTCACCGGCGCGCTGCCGGGATGGAGCTATGCGGCAACCGGAGGCACGATCTCGCTGACAGGAGGCTCTCTGCAGCCCGGACAGACCCTCTGGGTGCAATATGCCTTGGACAAGTACGTCTCGCCCGGCACTTTTCCCGTCGAGGTGACCCTTACGCCGGCTCAGGGAGCGCCGGTTACCAACAATCAGAGCATGAGCGTCGACGCGACCCTCTCCGTCATCGTGTTGATCCTCCAGCTTCCAGGAATGCACACAATCGCGTCGAACCCTGTTCCCGTCGCTGAGGCGGCCTTGTGCCTCGCGCTCGGCTACACCATGAAGAGCCCAGCTCCCTCGCCATACAGCCCCAAGTTCGAGGTGGTTCCAAAGGACCCTCAGACTACGGTGACCAAGAAGACTGGAGGTGACGAGTGATGTCGGACGCCTCTCCTCAAGGTCTCGCCCAGTACCTCGAAGAGTCGCTGCAGAGCGCCCTGACCCAGGCCGACGCAAAGGACGTGCTGGTCGGCCACTTGGAGCAAGAAGCCTCGTCCGAGGCGAAGAGGTTCCATTCGAAGGGCCTCGGCTATTTCGAGAAGGTCGTGGGAGCGTCAGTCGCTGCGACGAAAGGGATGAAGGTTCCGAAGGACGGCGGCGAGGCGAGGAACCAGATACTCTCGAAGCTGTCGCATGACATCTCCACGCGGCTTTCGAGCAACTTCGCGGACTACACCATCAAGGAGATGAAGACGGAGGGCGAGGATCTCAAGGAAGGCAAGGTGCACCACTTCCACGGCGAGATGAAGCACGACAGCCAGGTCGAGCACAAGCAGGAGTTCGTGGTCAAGTATGGAGGAGCCGAAGTCGCCAAGGTGAGCCTCTCTCTCAGCCTTCACGTCACAATAGCGATGAGGAAGATGTCTTTCTCCATAGTAAGAGCGCCCAGCTTGGGCCGAGGAACCCTGAGCATCGGGGGAGGGGAGCTGACCATCAAGCTTCTGGCTCAAGGAAAGAAGAGCCTGGCCGAGAGGACCTTCCAGATGCCCGGGACACTCAGCCTGTAAAGGCGCGTCTGTCTAGTGCGTCATACCCTGATGCGCCTGAACGCGAACACCGCGACGGCGAATATCGCCGCAGCCTCGATGGCGAGCACAGGCAGCTCAAGCGCCAGTAGGGCGGGCGACAGGCCGAAGAGGCCATCCCTGAAGATGTCCGCGGTGTAGGTCAGCGGGTTCAGGAGGCTTATCGTCCGGATCGGCTCGGGGGCGGTGGCCGCGGGGAAGAAGACGGACGAGGTGAAAAGGAAGACGAAGAAGATGAAGCTCGAGACTATTTGGAACGTCTCCGAGGAGCGGAGGACGACCGAGAGGGCGATCGCGAGGCCCCCGAAGAACACCGTCCCGATGACCAGAGAGAATGCAACCAGCAGCGCGCCCCTGAGGGTCCAAGCGATGCTGTATCCCAGCACCGGGAAGGCGAGGCCGAAGACGAGGAGCGAGCCCGCGATGCCGATAATCAGGGTGGCGAGGACGATGCCGAGGATGTATTGCGCCCGGTTGAATGGGCCCATCAGTATCTGCTCGAACATTCCGTTCTTCCTGTCGTACCAGAGCTGGGTGCCCGCGTTGGTCCCTCCGTTGATGACCGTGAGACAGACCGCGCCCGCCGCGAGATAGACCTTGTAGGGGATCAGCCTCCCGTTGCCTAAATCGAATGGCTGGATTATGCCGGTGTAGCCGTAGCCCTCGACGAAGATGAAGAAGAGGGGGAAGATGAGCTCGAAGAAGAGGGAGGCCTTGTCCAGGTTCGCCCGGATGTTTCGGTAGACCAGTCTCACATAGCCGTTCATGCGACCTTCGCCTCCTTGTCAGCTCCCTCGACCATGCTGATGAACGCGTCCTCGAGCGTCGTCTCGGAGATGTAGACCGAGGAGACGTGGAGCCCCAGCCTCTCGGCGACGTGGTATACCTCAGGGATCACCAGCTCGGGCTTCGAGGTCTTCGCCTTATAGGCCCCGCTCTCCTTGTCAAACTCGACGGACTCCACCTCGTCCTCGGTCGAGAGGAGCCTCTGGAACTCCTCGGATGTCCCCTCGAGGAACCGGAACTCGACCTCCTTGGCCGTCCCGAACTTGCGCTTGAGGTTCGCCGGCGTGTCGACCGCGACGATGCGCCCGTGGTTGATGACTGCGATCCTGTTGCAGAGATACTCGGCCTCCTCGAGTATGTGTGTGGTGAAGAAGATGGAGAGGCCCTCCTTGACCTTCTGCTTGAAGTAGTTGAGCGCGGTCCTCCTAACCAGCGGGTCGAGCCCTACCGTCGGCTCGTCGAGGAAGAGGATGTCCATCTCGTGCATGAACTCGCGGGCCACCTGCAGCCTCCGCCTCTGCCCGATGGAAAGATCCAGCGACGACGTCCTCCTGAACTCCTCCATGGAAAAATCCTTGATGAGTTGCTCGATCCTCTCCCTTCTGACGCTCTTCGGGACGTTCCAGAGCAGCCCGTAGAGGTCCATGCTCGTCTCCACGTTGAGGCCCTGGTCGAAGCTGTCCTGCTGCTGGACGACGCCTATCCTCTCCCTGATCTTGCTGCCCTGCGTCCTCAGGTCGAAGCCCAAGACCGTCGCACTGCCTGTCGTGGGCGGGAGGAGCGTGGTGAGCATCTTCGTGGTCGTGGTCNNCCGTTGGGGCCCAGGAAGCCGAATACCTCGGAGCGCCCCACCTGGAAGGTCGCGTCGGCGACGGCGACCTTGTCGCGGTACTTTCGGGTGAGTTGCCGCGCGTCGATGGCAGGGGCAGAGCTCAAGCGCTTTCTCCCCCGGATAGGCAGGCTAATTTCTCTTCGTATCGGCCTTCAATCT
The DNA here is from genome assembly GCA_003135575.1 of Nitrososphaerota archaeon. GTDB lineage: Archaea > Thermoproteota > Nitrososphaeria > Nitrososphaerales > Gagatemarchaeaceae > Gagatemarchaeum. Next base: position 33,363 of record PLCG01000094.1, on the reverse strand, counting down.
TTGCGGGCAGGGATTAACGTGGGTACTGCAAGAGGAGGCAATGCCGTCTGACCGAATGATGATCCTGTGGCGGCCTCTTTGTCCAACTGCAACAGGGTGGAGTAGGTCCCTTCTGCAACGGAATCATAGAGGGGCACGTGATGGTAGAGATGGTACACGAAGGGCACACCGCTTGCTTTCAGTTTGTCGCCAAGATTCGTGAGGACTGTTATTTGCTGCTGAGTGGTCATGCTGCCAAGAGCGGCCTGCTGGCCCGGCCAATCTATGAATACCATCATCGGGACGTTCACGACGGCCGTCACGGAGGCCTTGAGCTGGGTGAAGTTCTCTACGGGCTGTAGGGACGGGTTGGCGGTGGCGTTGAAGTCTTCATCGGCGGCCGAGCAGGTGAAGTAGGACTCGAAGCTGAGGAGCGCTGGGTATTGCAGCTGTCCCTGTATGTTGACGCACCTTCCTGAGTTGATCGTTGCAAAGAAAGTCCTGCCGTGAGCGGAGGCGTAGGACTTGAGCGATTGCACGACGCTGGCCATGTATCCCCCGTATTGACCATAGACAGTGCTTGCGTCCTGATGCTCCACGCCCACCAGGTGGTTTGCGTAGGTGTACGGGTCGTCAAAGAACACCCCATCGACCCCTTCGTCGATCTGTCTTTCCGACCACTGGACGACGAAGGCCCGGAATGTCGGGCTCGCCAGGTCTGGGACGTAGCCGTCGTACCCCTCCAGCTGAAGCCAGCCCCCGGTGCTGTTCTTCCCCACCATGCTGTTGAAATCCACATCAGAGATGGCCGTCCCATTAGGCCAGACATCGTTCCTTGGCAGGTACTGGGTTCCGAAACCCCCCTCGTACACAAGGTTTGGGTTGCCCTGCTTGAGCGCCTTGATGTTTTCTACGTACTTGAGAAATAGAGGGGTCGAGGATTCGGGCCCCGCCCGGACTCCAGAGAGCCCCCACTGAAAAGTCCCTCTGAAGATGAAGTTGGCGTTGAACTCCGAGGCAGCTTGGACGGCCGTCTCTCCGTTCGACATGTTGAAGGCCGTGGACTCCCAGAGTATGGGAACCAAGGGTGGCGGTGCGGCGGTAGACTCTTGATGGGGATGCCCAAACCACGCAGACATGTAAAGAGACAACAAGATTCCACCAATGACAACGAGGGCCACCGCAACGGTCAGCAGTCGAGGATTCTTTCCAACTCTCAACGCGGGTCCTCTACCTCTCCTTGGCGCGTTTGCTCTTAAATAAGAGGCGAGCCTAAGTGAGCATGGCGAAAATGGCGGAGAAGATTCCGGGTTGGGTGGAGAGGCTCCTCATTCCCACAATGGAGTCCAAAATCCGCAGCATCGTAAGCGAGGAGGTGGGCCATCTCGAGAAGGTGCTGGACGCGCGTTTCGACGGCGTCCAATCTGAAATAAGACGAGTTGATGAAAGAATTGGTTCCTTGGAGAAGCGGTTCCCAGAAGTACAAGAAATTGCGGAAATCAAGGCACGGCTCAGCCAGGTCGAAAACAAGGTCTCTTCCCGATAGGACATGGGAGCGAAGTTGAACGAAGTGAAGAGGAAGGAAATCCGAGCGCTCGCAGACGCCTCAAGTGAGGCCCTATTAGCCCTGGCAGAGAAGAACGCGCAAGTGCGCAGGGTAGCAGCCCGCAGAAAGCAAGAAAAATCTCGGTCTCTTCACCGTTCAAAGTTATAGCCTAGTCAAGCCCCAGCGAGCCAGAGATGGCAGCCGAGCGGAGGGACATGGGGGAGCGCCGACTGGGGGCGATCATGTTCACCGACCTGGTGGGCTACTCCTCGATGACCTCTGTCGACGAGAGGAGGGCCCTGAGGCTGCTAGAGGAGCATAGAGGCCTCCTGCAGGGTGCCTTCGACAGCCACCGGGGAAGGGTCGTCAAGACCATGGGAGACGGCTTCCTGGTGGAGTTCCCGAGCGCGGTGGAGGCTGTCGAGTGCGCCCTCCAGGCCCAGGGGAACGTCCGGAGGTTCAACGAAAAGCAAGGACCTGGCGACAAGATATCGGTCAGGATCGGGATACACGTGGGGGACGTCGTCCACTCGGAGGGGGACATCCTCGGGGATGCGGTCAACGTCGCCTCCAGGCTCCAACCCCTCGCCGAGCCAGGCGGGATCTGCGTTACCAGGCAGGTGGTGGACCAGGTGGAGAGGAAGGTCGATTGCAGGTTCGTGAAGATCGGCACCCGTGAGCTGAAGAATATACGGTACCCCGTCGAGGTCTACAAGGTGGAAGGACGAGGTGAGAGGGCGCAACCTGCCGAGTCGGCCCTTGACCCCCGTCGCATCGCCATACTGCCGCTCTCGAACTTGAGCGCCGACCCGAACGACCGGTATTTCGTCGACGGGATGACTGACGAGCTCATCTCGACGGTCTCGAGGATAAGCGAGCTGAGCGTCATCTCGCGCACGTCCGTGATGAGGTACAAGGACACTGTGCTGCCTATCGGCGAGATAGGGCGCGAGCTCTCGGCGGGGACGGTGCTCGAGGGGAGCGTGAGGAAGGCGGGCAACAAGGTGAGGATCACCACACAGCTCATCGACAGCCAGAACGACAGGCACCTCTGGGCGCAGAGCTACGACCGGGACCTGACGGACATCTTTGCGATCCAGGCAGACATCGCCGAGCAGGTAGCGCAGGCGCTCAGGGTGAACCTTCTCTCAAAGGAGAGGGAGGCGGTGGAGAAGAAGGCGACGGGTGACGTCGAGGCGTACACCCTCTACCTGAAGGGGAGATACCTTTGGAACGAGCGGTCGTTCGAGGGGCTCAAGAAGGCCGCCAAGTACTTCGAGGAGGCAATCAAACGGGACCCGAACTTCGCTCTCGCGTACTCCGGGCTCGCGGACTGCTACTCCATCCAGGAAGACAGGGGATGGATGTCCCACAGCGAGGGTGCGATCGGCAAGGGCTACGCGCAGAGGGCTGTCGAGCTTGACGATGACCTAGCCGAGGCCCACGCGTCCCTGGCGCTCGCCCTGCACCACGAATGGGACATGCGCGGGGCTGAAAGGGAGCTCAAACGGGCGATAGCGCTCAAGCCCAGCTATGCGACTGCCCATCATTGGTATTGGACGCTGCTGAACGGCTTGGGAAGGTTCGAGGAGGCGTTCGAGCACGAGCAGCAAGCCCTGCAGCTGGACCCCCATTCGAGCACCATAAAGCAGGGGATAGGGATTGGGATCTTCTTCCAGGGCAAATATCGCGAGGCGATAGACCAGTTCGAAAAGCTGGCCGAGGAGGACCCAGGCTTCGCGTCCGCACATTTCTGGAGCGCTTGGGCGCATGAAGGGGTGGGGGAATTGGACAGGGCGATCGCAGAGATGACGAAGGCCGCCGAAACGGGCGGAGCAGGGTCGTCTTCCTATCCGAGGATGGCGCTGGCGGAGCTCTACGCGATAGCGGGGCGAAAAGAGCAGGCGGTCAAGATAGTCGACGAAGTCCAGTCGGAGAAGTCTGGGCTCTACAAGTCACCCGCCCTTCTCGCCGAGGTCAAGCTCGAGTTGGGAGAAGAGGACGAGGCCTATCGACTGCTCGAGCGTGCGTACCTAGAGCATGATGGGGCCCTTGGGTACTTCAGACTGTTTCCACGGCTCGCAAAGTATCGCTCCGACCCGCGCTGGTTGGAGATCGAGCGAAAGATGGGATATTGAAGCATGGCTGCTCAGCCCTCGGTTTCGACGAAAATCTGGTCTCCATCGACGGTGACCTTGTAGACAGGCTCGGGAGGCAGCTGTTTTGCGAACTGGACCAGCTTGCCGGTCTTCACGTCCCACCTTGACCCGTGCCACGGACAGGTGACCACCTCCCCGTCCAGCTTGCCCTTCTCCAATGGCCCGCCCACGTGGTTGCAGACCGAGCGCATGGCGAAGAACTGCCCGTCGATATTCGCGACCAGAAGCTTGTTTGGACCGATTTCGAACCCCTTCATGGTCCCCGGGAGAATCTCTTTCACCTTGGCTACGGGGGTCTTCGTCAAGAGTATACGCCCACTTCGAGCTTTTCGCGAATCGCCGGCATGACCCTCTCGCCGATGAGTTCGGTGGCCTTTATGAGTTTCTCATGAGACGGCTGCTTACTTTCTTCTCGCAAAGTAGCCCCCATCGAGCCTCTGAATGGTATTAATTACCACCCGTTACTTGTTTCGCGTGGGAAATTGAGCGCCAAGCCCTCCGAAGGAAAGATCGTGGTGTCAAAGGACGGGCCATACGTCGTGTCAGGAGAGATTCCGCTCACGATGGAGATAATCGACCCGAACGACGAAGGCCTGTCGTGGGACTGGAAGAGGGCGAAGACGTTCGAGACGAAGGGGGAATACAAGCTGTGCCGCTGCGGGCGCTCGCAATCCAAGCCGTTTTGTGACGGCTCGCACTCGAGGACCCATTTCGACGGGAAGGAGACCGCCACCCGACAGCCGTTCGCGAGGCAGGCCGACATCTTTGACGGGGCGACCATGACGCTGAGCGACGCCGAGGACCTGTGCGCCTTTGCCCGTTTTTGTGACCCCGGCGGCAAGATCTGGGGGTTGATGGACCAGACGGACGACCCGGAGGTGCGCAAGCTGGTCATACGCGAGGAGTCGCACTGCCCCTCGGGCAGGCTGGTGCTCCATGACAAGAAGACGGGAAAGGAGATCGAGCCCAGGCTGAAGCCCTCGATCGGCGTGGTCGAGGACCCCGCGATGGGGTGCAGCGGCCCTCTCTACGTCCAGGGAGGCATCCGGCTGGAGTCGGAGGACGGGACGCCCTACGAGATAAGAAACCGGGTGACGATCTGCAGGTGCGGTGCCTCGGTCAACAAGCCCTTCTGCAACGGGAGCCACGCGAGCATCAAGTTCAGGGACGGGCTGGTCGAGTTCGTCAAGTTGAAGAACGGAAGATAATAATCCGATTCCAAAGCATTCGGAGAAAGAGGACGAATGCGGCATCCGGCAGAGCTTCCACTATTTCCCAGTTACATAAGTTTATATGACGACCTGCCTTTTGAGTATTTGCTTGGTGCACTCGCCGAAGCTTGACACCGTGCTAATGGTGGAGAAGCAGATAGTCGACCGGATCAAGAAGTCAGACTATCCAACCAGGACGGAGCTCTGGAAGTCGCTTCCCAAAGGCATGGAATACCAGACCTTCAAGCGGATTCTGGACTACCTCGAGGCCTCGAACAAGATAGTCTTCAAGGATGACAGAATCGTCTGGGTGGCCGTAGACAACCCCAGGCTGAAGCACCTGTTCGAGAAAAGTATCAAGCTTCGCTAAAAGTGGAAGCGTCTCTCGTATTCCTTGTGCGTCGGGAAGAACTCGATGACGTCAACATCCAGATTACCGCCGTCGATTCTTATCGTATAGGTCATACGCTGCTCCCTCCCGATCTCGATTCGGAACAGGTTGTCGAGTACGAGTTTCTTGTATTCATCAGGCCATAGCGAGCGTTCGACGAGGTCGCCAGAATCTGGATGCTCCTTTAGCGCGTCGAGGACATCGTCTATCCCCTTCTTCAGTTGTCCGTCGCTCAGACCCATGAAGAACGATGCAAACTTCGGATCGCCTCTCACGGTCACCTTGAACTTGCTGTAGTCTCGCAACCATCAGGAAGAGGTCCGCGAGCCTAATGAACGCCTCCGTCAGATGATGCTCAGGGGTACCCGCTTCCAGAGCATCCTGAGGAATAGGACGAACGCAAGGTCGGGCAGGACCGTCAAAGGAAGCGAGGCCTCGGATACAAGCCCGAACACCACGATGGGCACAGCCAGTCCCGCCGTAAAAGCGATGAGGACCCTCTCGTTGCTTCGTGAGCCGAAGAATCGGAGCGCGGCGACGAGGAAGAGGCCCTGCACCGCGATGACCAGGACGAAATCCGCTGCCGCAGGAAGGCCCACGCCCATTCCCACATTCTCTGCGATGAGGACCGAGGTGTAGAAGAATGCGCCCATCACGAAGGCGCGCCTTGGCCCCAGCCTCTGCAGCTCGCTCGAAGCATGGAGGGCGTTTGTGGGGACACGACGCGCGACCAGGACGAGGACCATCATGGCGACGATGCTCCCCAAGAAGACGGGCCAGCCCATCCAGAAATGCCCGACCCTCGACACGACGACGAACAGCACCACCACGTCTAGGCTCAACACCACCGACGCGATGCGCAGGCCGCGCCGGGACAGGAGGCTCTCACCGTTCGTCCGGGGCACCGCCAGCCCGAGGAGCATTATCGGGAGCGAGATGCTGAAGATCATGTGGACGGGCAGGATGCCCGCGACCCATATCCAGCTCACCCCGAGCAAGTGCCCGTAGAACCCGAGCTTCCCGACCGGGTTCGCGTTGGGGTCGAAGAGCGTGCTGAGGGCGATGCCCTCCTCCAGGATCCCGTACGCGGCCCCGAGCAGGAGCACGGTCGCCCACCCCTTCTTCCACCTGACCATCGCCTCCCTGACGAGCAGGACTCCGGGGCCGTAGAGGCCGAGGTTGGCGAGGACCTGGAAGACGAACATGAACGGGTTCAGGACGATGGCGTTGGTGGGGCTGGACCCGGAGAGGTATTCGGGGATCCCGGGCGAGAGCAGGAGGAGGCAGACGATTGGGTGCCTTTGGAGGAAGGCAAGTGCACCCCGGAGCGGACTTGGGCTTGCCAACAGCGCACTAGACTGTCGACTCATCCTACGGTTTAGTCTTTAGGGATTACACGAAATTGGTCCGATTTTGTGAAAGTAATGCTATATTCCCGTACCGACCAGACGCTGGCATCGAACCTACAATTTGACAATAGTGGGCGAGGTGACGTAGTTGTGGGCAAAAGGTTTGGGTTGATGACAGGATGAGTGGAGGCGACCAATCCGGTTCGGAGCATCCGCGCCGGAAGCTCAACGACGAACTAGTGGAAATGGCCCGCTGCCTTGCCGAGGTAGGGCCGAACATCAACGAGATTGCAAGAAGGACGGGTCAGTTCAAGGAGACAGTCAGATATCGATACCACAGGTTCTTCCTGAAGAGCGGTATCACAGTACAGGCTGTTCCCAACTATGCGAGGCTTGGGTTCAAGAGACTGATTCTAGTTGCGAAACTCAATCCGGCGTGCGAGGTCAACGCGAAATCGATTTTCAACGCCCTTAGCGATCTTTGCTATCTCCACAGTTTCACGCGCGTGTTGCTGACCGGAGAATATGTCATCCACGTGGCTGTGCCACGCGAACTTGCAGAGAAATGCGCGGCTGTCTACTTGTTCCTACAGAACGCAGGGCTATTCACCGAACTAGACGTTCTCGCTTTCGAGGAGATGAGAAACCCGCCTATGAAGCCTGAGTTCTTTGATTTCACCGAGGGAACGTGGCGCTCAGGCTGGGCCACCACGGGTAGGGAGAGGAAGTTGCCCTTGAACGCTCCATCAAGTGTGGAAAGGTACGACAAGGTTGACCTGCTGATTCTAAAGGAACTAGACATTGATGCGGGTAAGAGGTTTGTAAAGATGGTCGGAAGCGTGAAAGTGAGTCTGAATGCGCTCGAGTTCCACTTCAGGGACCATGTCAAGGCCAGGCAGCTGTTCAGGGGTTATCGTCTTGTCTGGCAAGGCACTCATTACGATTCCGAGCAGCAGAGGGCAATTTCAAGAAAGGATGTCTACATCGAACTAACACTCCTATTGACGAAAGGGACTCAAGCTGAGGTTGCGGACCTGATGTCGCTTCTTAACAGGACGCCGTTCCTTTGGAGTGAGGCCTACGCCTATGGTTCGGCGTACTGCGCCGAGGTCTTCTTGCCCAACTATGCCTATACGGAGTTCCTGGAGTACATCGACAAGCTCGCCAACAAGCTTGGAAAGAAGCTGCGGATTCTTCTCATGGATCAAAGCCAGTCTATGAGATTCGTCATCGCGTATTCGCTCTTTGACGGTCCTACCAAGAAATGGCTGCTCGACGCGAACGCCGTATTGAGCACGCTAAATGGCATGTTGCCGGTAGTGGAGGAGGGACCGAGGCCTTTGCCTGGCCTTGAGCATCATACTTAACTCTTAGATTTGTTCTACAAGTAATCAGATGATGGATTCACCGCTTGCGAGAAAGCGAGTCGCTGTGCTCGCAGAGAACATGTACGAGGACTTGGAGCTGTGGTATCCCCTAATACGGTTGAAGGAGGCAGGGGCCGCCGTTTCCGTTGTTGCACCGATTGCCGGCGCGACTTACAAGAGCAAGCACGGGCTAGAGGTCAAGGCAGACCTGGCGGCGGAGCGTACCAAGGCGAAACAGTTCGATGCAGTCGTGATTCCTGGCGGATTCGCCCCAGACTACATGAGGAGGACAGAAGCGATGGTCAAGTTTGTCAAGGACGCGAATGATGAAGGTAAGATTGTCGCAGCTATATGCCACGCCGGGTCCATGCTCGTGTCGGCGAAGGTGTTGAAGGGGAAGACGGTAACTTGCTACAAGTCAATCAAGGATGACGTGATAAATGCGGGAGGGAACTACGTCGACAAGGCGGTCGTGAGAGATGGCAATCTGATCACCTCAAGGGTTCCCGATGACCTTCCCGCGTTCTGTAGAGAGATTATCAACGCGCTCAAGACGAAGCCCAAAGGACGCCTCGCCTAACTTTTGACTTCGGCTCTCTGCTATGAGGTCCGAAGCATTTCGAGGTCATCGTCACTTGTTCTAATTCCGATGCCCATGTCGACCTGACGCCGGAGGGCCGGATTGTGCTCTCCAGGCCAGATCAGGAATTGCGTCATGCGCCAGCTGAACTCTGTGTCCGATTCCGGGAGGTCGGACAGTTCATGGCTTGGCCTTCTTTCAAGAAGAGCTGTTAATGCAAAGGCGCTTGGGCTATTCCGGCTCAACGGTCACTGTGTGAGTTGTCGGAGTAATAATTCTCCTTCGACCGAATTTCAGAGATTTCATGCAAAACCCGGGCCGGATTTGCCCTTAGGTCTTTGCGACGGCGAATCGAAGACTCTGGTACGGAATTCAACATCACTGTGTCTCGGCTTTGCATGAAAAGAAGCTGAAACGAGGAAAGTAGTGCTATATTCGTCATTGCGATGTATCAATTGCGGGCAAGTGAAACTTGACATTGATGGAGGAACCTGGTTATGATAGCCGATTGAAGGGTTGCGTCAGATACGCGAGAGTTATTCCCCTTGGTGGCGTGAGGACGCTTCAGATAGAGTGGCAGGAGGAATTCTACATCGGAACTAAGACCGCGGAAGAAGTAACGTTCTCAATCGAGGCAAGGATGAGACGGACGCTGCAAGAAGCGGGAATCGTCAAATAGAATAGCGCCTCCGCTCGTGCCTAGTCGTAACGATCGGAGGTTGTGGACTGCAAGCGTGGGAATGGTAAGATCAAGCCCGTCCAACATAGGTAATCGTAATGAGGCGTTTCACGATGAGTCTTTAGAGGGTATTCGAAAAAGTCCACCATCTCCTCAGCCGACAGTCCTCGCGGAATGGACTGGGTTTTCTGCTTGCCGAACATGGTTTTGGGTTCTTGCGGATGCGTTATTACGCTTGTGAACCGAGAATATGTGCTCCCACTATGGCATCGGAGTTCATTGTGTCCCTGCCGAGCGTCGGTCAATACTTTGCCCCCCTAAGCAGGGTTAAATACTCAAGTTAGAGGTTGTTTTCTTACAGGCAAGTCTCGGTTCGACGATTCGGAGCGCTTAAGGTTCTGATTCTCTGACGGGTTATTCCTGTAGAAGCAAAAACAAAATTGAGTACCTTTGAAGAAATGAAAATCGACCCCTTGATAATGAGGGGAGTCGAAAAGATGGGCTTTACCAAGCCGACCCCCATCCAGGAGAAGACCATCGGACCGCTGCTGAAAGGCCGAGACGTGATAGGGCAGGCCAAGACTGGCTCTGGAAAGACCCTCGCTTTCTCGGTGCCCCTGCTGCATTCGATAGACCCAAAGAACCGGCAGGTCCAGGCAATCGTCCTAGCGCCGACGCGGGAGCTGGCGGTCCAGATAACCCAGGAGATGAGGAAGATCGGCGCCTACACCGGCGTCAGGGCGGTCACCATCTACGGCGGCCAGTCGATAGGCATGCAACGCGATGAGCTGAGGCGGGGAGTCCACGTCGTCGTCGGCACAACTGGCAGGGTGATCGACCACATCAAGCACAGGTGGCTCGACCTCCGCTCCGTCAGGTTCGTGGTCCTTGACGAGGCGGACACCATGCTCGACATGGGTTTCATAGACGACGTCGACTACATCCTAGGCTGCATCCAAGGGAAGAAGCAGGTGTGCATCTTCTCCGCGACGATGCCGCAGAAGATTACGGAGCTCTCGAGGAAGTACATGACCGACCCAGAGAAGATCCTCGTGGACTCGGACGAGCCCTCCGTCGAGACGCTCGACCAGTACTACGCCGTTGTCAGGCACGACGAGAAGCTCCAGTTCCTCACCGACCTCCTGCAGAAGGAGCGCCCGGCCAGCGCGATAATCTTCCGCAGGACGAAGCACGGGGCAGACAGGCTCGCGAAGGACCTCCACGAGAAGGGGTACGAGGTGGTGCCCCTCCACGGGAACCTCTCGCAGAACCAGCGCGACCATTACATGGGTGCGTTCAGAGATGGTCGCGCCGACATCCTCGTCGCAACGGACATCGCCAGCAGGGGCATTGACGTCTCGCAAGTCGCGATGGTCGTAAACTATGACGTCCCCGTCGACCCGCTGATCTACTTCCACAGGGTAGGCAGGACAGCCAGGGCCGGGAGAGCAGGGAAGGCCTACTCCTTCGTCTCGAAGGAGGAGTCGGGCGATTTCGGTCGGATCCTCAGGTTGACCAAGGCCCCTATACTGCCCATGAGGCCGGAGGACAAGGAGCATGCGTTCATTCCGGGCACGTCAGTCCACAGTAGTGGAGGCAAGGGATACGGCGGCCGTGGATACCGCGGCCAGGGGGGGCGGAGCCAGCACGGCTACAGACGCAATCGGTAAACGACCCAATAGCTCAGTTCAACTTCTTGTAGCAGGCTATGCAAAGCGGTCTTGCGTAGGTGGTCTTAGTGAGCTTACCACATGAATGGCAATACTTTTCCACATAATCCTCGTTCTTGTATTTCACCCATTCGAGATAGCATTTGGTGCACAGCGGCTTTGCGATATTGAATTCCATCCTGCTTCCGTCTCTGATGCATATTCCTGTCTGTTCGTTCTGTCTCCCTGGACGTCCGGGTCGAGACGCATTGACCTTCCCGGTCAGGCGTGCGACGTAATCTCTAAGCTTCTTCGCATCGTCTTCGTCCCTCACCATCACCGCAAAATCGTGAGAGTTGGTCGTCGATTTCTCGGTGATGTTCATTGAGCTTACCATGACAGTCTTCTCGTTGAGATAGATTTTCGCGTGCAGATGCGGTACTTCGTATACCTTGGCGCCGTGTTCGCGGAGCCATTCCAGCTCCTCAGATTGGTTCCTTTCGCCCGCCCGTACGACGAACCATATAGCGACTCCTCGATCAATGGCCTCGTCCATCGCACTCTGAAGATGACCCCAGAGACGGACGTAGGGCGTGACGAAGGTTACGAGTTGCGACGCATTGCGCACGACCCGTAGAATCTGCGGAAGCACCTCATCATCCAAGAAGATCGATTCGCTTTCGCCTCCCGATTTTGTATCGGTCAAGGTCGTGACCTAGGACTGACCCTGTTCCATTCTCGACTTGAAGAATCTCTCTGTGTCCTTGTCCATGAAATGGACGTAGCATCCCTTCATGGCGCGGCTGAAGAGCACCCGATACGTGTTCTCGACCAGTTTGGTAAAGTCGGCGCCTGCCCTCTTCACTGACCTGTCATAGGAATCTGCCGGATGGCCTTCCCAAGATTGCGTGTCGAAGTTGTATCGCAGGTCGGGACCGAAGATGACCCCCGCATAATCGAACTCGAAACCCTGAGCAGTGTAGACGCACCCGACCTGCTCCAATCCGTTCGGGTCGGTCGCCCAGAGCGAAGCCGTGGGTATCCCCTTCGCGAGCCTCCTCACGTCCTGTTTGGCGTTCCAAGGCCTGCGAAAGCCCCCTATGACCACATCATCCTCCAGAGTCCCGTCGGGCTTGGGGTCAGACCACTTCCAGCAGAACCCGGCGACGAGCCGCCCCGTGTTCCCTTCCGTCACCTTCTGGCGTATGGCGGCCTCCAACTCCTCCGGGCTGTCCAGGACTTTGAACTCGAAGTCTTCCTCGCTCGGGTCCCAGATGACGTCCGCGGTCCTCGCGATCCCGAGGGTGTTCTCGACCCAGCTCACAAAGCCCTGGGAGCCGGCGCACCTGAACTGGACGTCGAGCTTGTATTCGAACACCTTGCAGTTCCTGTTCGCAGCATATTCCTTGATGTATTCGATAGAGCCTATCTCGCCTGGACGGACGACCTGCTTGTCGTCGATGAAGAAGACCGAGACCTTCGCTGCGGTCACGAGCTCCTCGATCTGTGGGACGTCTTTGCGCTTGATCTTCGGAGTGAACCGGTTGTAGCTCGTCATCCGTATCCTGTGCGACTCGTCGGCGATGAGGACGTCGATCTCGTTGTCCTGCGCGTTCGAGTAGCTGTTGAAGTACTTGAACTGAGCCGAGGCCCGCGAGCCTACCCTCTTCCATAGGGTCTCCGTGAAGGCCTTCGAGCCCGTCGCGTAGTGGGCGTTGTAGCCGGCTATGGAGAGGTCGGCCATCAGGTTGATGGCGATCGCAGACTTGCCCGTCCCAGGCCCTCCCTCGACGATGACGACGACCTTCTGCTTGTCGTGGAAGCCTTTCTTGGCAAAGGAGAATATCTTGTCGTAGACGACGAGCTGCTCGTCGAGGAGTATGAACTCAGGGTTGCCCTTGATCACGTCGCCTACATGGTCCATGAGCTTCTTGCTCGGCCTGTATCTGCTCGCCTCTACCCTCCTCAGGACCTCGATGCCCTCGCCGCGGTCCAGCCTCGGGACGAGGTAGTCGCTCAGGCCGCTCACGTTGTCGGCCGTGAAGACCGGGCAGTCGTCGGTCACAGCCTTGAACTTTGGATAGAATAGCACGTCGTCCGAGTATGGGTTGTAGTTGTGAAGGTAGCAGCACGCGTCTAGCTCGACGTGGCCGCCGTCCTTGTCGGAGTCGTAGAAGACCGTCTGGACGTCTTGGAGGTATCTCTTGTATTGCCCTGCCTGGACGGACGGGTGCAGGACGTCTCTCTCGCGGCCTCCCAGCCTGGTGCTCACCTCGCGCTCGCTCTCGGAGTCTTCGCACCTCTCCCACTGCTTCAGCTCCACGATTACCGCGTGGTCTTCATGCTCATGGTCCCTGCCGCATATCATGCAGTCGAGCCGCCTCGACGTCAGGGGGAGCTGGTACTCGAGGACTATCCCGTGGTCCATGAGTTTCGAGTGCTCGATCACCTGCGACATGGCCCTGAGGGAGTTCCTCCAGGAGCTGACCTCGCTCGGGGAGGGATTGTATCGGAAGTGCTCGAAGAACGCGTTCCTTAGCTTCTCTGCAATCTGGCCCTGGAAGGTGTCTTCGACGAATTGGAGCGAGGTCCCGGAGTATAGTCTCAAGCTACCGGAGAGTCATGGCTGCTGTCAGACCCTTTAGACTTTTCCACAAATTGGTTCGCCTCGTTCGTCTTCGCTCTTCGATTGACAGTGGACGGGGTAGCCTCCGCTGTCCAGCCCGATGAACTCGAAGAGCGCGACGATAACAGAAACAGCTTGTCGATTTCTGATTCTCGGCGTGTGGGCTTATGTAATCAACGCCGTATGAGGCTACTGCTTTGTCAAGAGGCAACTCCGTCGACACTGTCGCTGCACGAGAAGCGGCGGCAATGAGAGTTGTGCTAGGGCTGGCGACTGGAGCACGTTACGAGGCGGCTCAGCCTCCAGTACGGTTTCGCGTGAAGAAAAAGGAAATCCGGTGGGTCCTGAGAATCGTCGGCCAGCAAGAATCGCGTAGGGTCCCACATGCCAACCTGGCCTGGGCCGACCGATTCGGTTGCTACAACGTTGAATCGGCCGTCTTCAAAGGCGGTCACACACAGGCAAGCAAGGTCTCAGAAGAAGCAGACAGCAAGAGCCTTGAGAGAGGAGAAAAGACAGCTTGGAGAGTTTCCGCCAGATACCGCACACCCGTGCGAATCATACGCGAGACCCGACAAGGCACGGTCTCGTTTCGCCTCGGGGCCAAAATCCAGGTCGACATGTCGTCCAAGCATGTGATACGAGAAACAAGGTCGGCTGTCAAGGCATTGAGAAGAGCCTGGTCATTGATTGTGACCTCAGAGCGACGAGACGCGCGGGGCTCATAGGTTCTTAAATAGCACCAGCGACTCATTGGTAGAGTCTTCATGCCGAAGCTGACGGTGTTAGACCTCTTCTGCGGTGCGGGCGGGTTCTCTGAAGGATTCAGACAGATGGGCTTCGATGTCACGCACGCTGTGGACAACTGGAACCCTGCTCTCGAGGCTCACAAGGTCAACCAGCCAGAGACCGAGGTGTTCAAGGCCGACATCGCGTCGCTGGATCCCAAACGATTCCCGAGGCCCGACGTCCTCATAGGCGGCCCACCGTGCACCGAGTTCTCAGGGTCCAAGAAAGGAGGTGGTGGCGACTTTGCAAAAGGGATGAAACTCGTGCTGGCATACTTCAGGTTCGTGCACACTCTGAATCCGAGATGGTGGATTATGGAGAATGTTCCGCGTCTCCTGCAGACGCTCCCGCACAGGGTGAGGCTGCAGGACATGGGCATCCCGGAGGACGGCTTTTTCGACATTCCCAGGAGGGAGGTCTTCAACTCGGCTGACTTCGGCGCGCCCCAAAAGCGGCTGAGGCTCCTTTCAGGGAGATATCCTACGCCCGTCCAGACGCATTTCGAGGAGTCGACCCTGACTCTCGACAACCTGCTGTATGAGCCGTGGGTGCATATGAGGAGGGTGATTGATTCGTTCCCGAACCCGATTGGCAGGATACCGAAAGGCAAGCTGGTCAAAGACCCAAACTACCAAATCTCGCTACCAGTGGAGCAGCTCGAAGACCACTTCATGAGACCCGAAGACGCGCTGATGACAAAGACAGACGCGGAAAGAAACAAGAAACAGAAAGTGGCCCACGCGTATTATGGGAAGATGAAGTTCCCGGACGACCTCGACAGACCTTCGAGGACGGTCATGGCCACGCAGTTCAACGGATCAAGAGAGACGATGGTGATTGCGGTGAAGCACAAGGGAGAAATCCGCTACCGGAAGCCGACGGTGAGGGAGTGTGCGTCCTTGCAGTGCTATCCGCTAACGTACAAGTTCCCTGCGAAGACTACGACAACCAAGTATAAGCTGGTCGGGAACTCGGTGCCGGTCAAGCTATCAGCGGCGCTTGCGAAGGCCATAATCTTCGAGGCCGGGATGGATGTCCCTGTGGCGCCTATCTTGACAAGAGTGGCTTCATAGGCTCGGCCCGCCTGCAGTGTCCCTCCACCATATCGCCTCCAATCCTCGGCCGCTGCGTTGCAAAGAGACGCCTAGGTCTCTGCTTATCACCAGGCTCATGTAGGTCGTCTTCAGCCTGTAGGCCTTTCTCTCGCCCGGAGTGTCATTGAACGGCTGCGCGATCTTCGAGGTGCGCTCCTTCGGGTCCTTGAACTTCCCGTTGTGCTTCGGACAAGTGGTAAGATATCTGTCGTATCTCTGGTGCAGGTCGGTAGCGTTGCCCGCCCTTATCTTCGTGATTATCCTGTCGAAGTCCGGCCTGAGCTCGTCGAGCACAGTTCCGTCCATGTTCCAGATGAAGACGTATCTTATGACGTAATCGGACCGCTTCTCGCCCTTGTGAACGTAACAGACGAAGAGGATGCGCTTGTTCTTCCTGTAGAACGAAGACTCATTGATGTCGTCGCACTTCCACTCCTTCATGTAATTGAGCATGTTCAGGGAGAGAGGCTCCTTCACTGTCAGCAGACCGTTCTTCTCCTTCAAAGGGACCGATTTGAGCTCAATCCCGAGCTTTGGAAAGTCTGGTTCGTCTCCGCTGTTGGCGGGAATCCCAAAGTAATGCTCGGTCACATACGCGGCGCCTGCCTTCGTCTTTACGCGTGACGCGTCGTCGAGCTGCCTGATTGAATCTTCCACCTGTGATAGGGTCTTGCCGACTAGCCACCGAGCCTTAATCATAAGCAAGCCTTCGTCTTCCTTCCAGGGCATCGTTTCTCTCCCCGGTAGAGGCATTTACTTCGTCAAACGAGCGTTGGTGCTTAAATAGGTTCTTTCGACGATGCAAACAGGTTCGTGATTCGTTCGCGCCCGGCGAATCTCGCATCAACCGGAGAGTCCTGTCGCGTCGCAGCTAGGCAGCAAATTGCGGTAGTCTTGCGATTGCGTCCTTGATTCGCATGGCGCACCCGGCCGAATCCTCTCTAATCTCATGCTCCCAGACCTCGTGTACACTCCAGCCCATCGACTCTAACTCGAGTCGGTTGATCTGGTCTCGCTCGACATTCCTTTCGAACTTCCTTCGCCAGAAACCTGTGTTGGTCTTGGGCAGCGGTAGGTCGCATACCGGGCACCTGTGCCAGAAGCACCCATGAACGAAGACCGCCACTTTCGACCGCGCATAAACGATGTCAGGTCTGCCAGGCAGGTCGCTCGACACGAGCTTTCTCCGAAGAAGCCTCGCCAGCGTCAGTTCGGGCATGGTGCCCGAAGAGCGGTTAGACTTCATGACGACCGAGATTGACTTCGATGATGCCTTGGGAGACTTCCCGACAGGTCGAGTCGAATATGTCCTCTTGTATTCCCTGCGGCGAGGCGAGGGCATAGAGAATGTTTGGCGGGCATTCAGAAGAAGAACATTGCGCCTCCGCCGGGGCATTTCACTCACACGTTGAGCTACAGATAGCGCAACAACCCGGTCACATTCGCTTGGTTTCGGATGGGCTCAAAGCCCCTGCAGCAGGATCTCTCTCGCGTCATTGATGTCTTTCATCTTTTCTGCCGATCCCCCCGGCCTGTCCGGATGCCACACCATGGCCATCCTCTTGTAAGCTGCCTTGATCTCGACCTCGGTCGCACCGACCCTGACGCCCAAGACCTGGGTGGCCCTTGGGATCTCTTTGACAGCGCTAATGTCAAACGGATTGCGATGGTCGTCGCGTCCCTGTCTTCGGCGGTTATTGTAAGGGTCTCTCTCGCGCTGCCTTCTGACCCGCTCCTCGTCGGCGCGCCATAGTCCCTCGTAGATCCTTCTGCGGCGCTCCTCTGTGCGCGCCCAATCCTCTGCCTCCGTCTCCTCTTGCGCCTGCATCGGGAAGGTTGGGCCTTGTGCTGGTATTTAAGCCGCACAAGGGTTTATTCCGCCTCCGCAGAGAGTCGATGACCTCGAAGGACTTCGACTCGCAAGACGAGGGTTAATAGGGTCGGCGTGAAAGATGCCCACAGGCGAGCGCGTCGAGATGTCGTCACTCATGAGGGACGTCAAGGACTCGTTCAAGAGCAAGGGCCTGGAGTACGTCTCCATGGCGGAGTCGCCGACGGACAGGCAGAAGACCGTGATCACGTACAAGGACGCTTCTGGCAAGACCATTACAAAGGAGATTGGCGTGCCCCTCTCTGAAGTGGAGGAGACCGTAAGGGAGATCGACGTGATAGACCCCGATGGCCTGGCTGACTACCTGCTAGGGTAGGCTACCACCGGCGAAGGCTCTTCTTACTGCAGCCTGAGCTGGGTCCCGAGCCTCTTCGAGAGGTTCTCAAGGTCCTGCGCCACGTAGAAGAAGGCTAGCCATGCGAATTGGCCCCAGCGGCGGACGCCCTCCTGCTTGACCTCCTCGATGGCGTCCCTCCTGTCCTCGGGCTCCTTCCCGAAGAAGAGCTTCCCGAAGACGTCGACCGACCAGGCGTCGATGGGGAAGCCGCCGTGCGGGTTGATGATGTCCGCCGCGTAGTCCCCGACGCCCGGGAGCTCCATGAGCCTCTCCTTCGCCTCCTCCGGCTGCATCTTTAGGATCTCGAGGGTGCCCGGGAAGCCGCGGGCGACCATCTTGGCCGCGGCCACGAGGTACTTGGCGCGGTAGCCAAGGTTGCACTTTCTAGCGAACTCTGCAGGCTTTAGCTTCGTTATCCTCTCGGCTGACGGCTCCACGACAATCTCCTTCCCGTCGAACTGCACCCTGTCCCCGTAGTGCTTGGTGACTGCGGCCATCATCTTCAGGCTCCTGTCCATCCTCGCCATCTGCAGGCAGATGCTCAGGACGACCGAGTTGAAGAGGTAGGCCGTCTGGGTGTCGTGCATGCCGTAGAGGTCCTCGACGGTGTGCCTCAGGATCTCGTCCCGCTTCCCCATAGCGTAGAACTCTCTCAGGTCCTGGTCGGCACCGGTGAGGATCTCCAGCGCACTTTTCATCTCCCGCTTTTTTTGGGCGGGAAGCGGCCTCTGCGTGAAGACGGTGGCCAGCACCCGCGGGTTCTCGACCGTCCCTAGGAACTTTAGCTTCAGCCCTATGACAGTCTCGAGTAGCCGCGTCGCAGTCCAGAGGGTCCCGTCCTCGTAGATCTCGCCGGCGTTGAAGAGGCTCCAGCCCGCGGGTCTCTTCACGGTGAGCCGAAAGTCGAAGGGTGCCGTGGGCAAGATCTCGAATCTTGACGCGTAAGTGAGCTTCAAGTCTTGGACTCAACCGCGGAGTTTTCGCCATGCATAAGGGTTCATAGCGCCTCCGCCGGGGCATCCATTCACGGGTCAAGCGGCCTGATCGTATGAGCCGCCTTGACTAGCCCCGCTGGAAATAAGGGGATAGGTTGAGAAAGATCAGAGGGCGGGCCTTCTTCTGCCCCTCATGGCAAGGAAGCCCGTGGCGATGATGAAGATCACGGCGACCGCCGCGATTCCATATAGAGTCGTCGAATCGGCTCCTGAGGTTCCTGCCGCCGTGACCGTGGTGGTTGCCGTAGAAACTTGACCTGCACCAGAGACGGTCGAGGTTGAAGTTACAGTGTTGGTCGCGCCCCCAGTTGGAACGTTCTGGAGGGTGAGTGCGACGATGTCACCTGGAACTCCTGTACCCCAGGTGACAATGCCGGCGGTGATCGGGACGATCACTTCCACCTGTCCGCTGGATGTCGCCCCTATCGACGGAAGGACGTTGAGCGGGCCGCCGATGTAGTAGTCTTTGATCAGCTTGCCGGTCGAGGCATCGAGCATCATCAGGTCCCCTGACGACAGGGTGAGGAAGACTATGTTCCCGCTGTTGGATACGCCGCCCCGGTAGCCTTGGGTGTGGACAACGAACGACCAGACCAGCTGTCCGGTCGCCGCGTTGACTGCGGAGATGGTGGCGTTGTTTATTGCGTTAGGACCCCCTCCAAGGAGCGGCCCACCGTTTTGACCGAGGTAGAGCGCCCCGGAGTTCGTCTTGTAGTTGGTCGAGTTAATCGGCACATAGTAGGTAAGGACGGGGAGAATCTCGTCCGCGAAGAATATGTAGTTTAGGGCCGGGCTGTACGAGGCTTCAGACTCGCCTACCGCAGCGCCGGGATACATGAGCGTGCCAACGCCCGCCGCGGTCCTGTCCGGCGCGAAGTAGGGCTCCGTCATCTGCGTCCTGTTGAGCGGGTCGAGCATGTCGCAGTACTTGGGACACCTAGCAATCGAGGTGATTGGTGGGGTGTAGGCCCATATCATAGCGCCGGTCTGCGCGTTCAGCTCGTAAAGGTAGCCGTTCTTGCAGAGCTTCCAGAGCACCTGTGTACTGCCGCCACCGGCGCTTAGTGTCTCGTTGCCAAGTCCTTGCCACCAGGAGCAGTCGAGGTCCCATTGGTCGTGGGCAGAGGTCTGGAAGGCCCAGATCCATTGTCCGTTGGTTTCATTCAGCGCCAAGACGGAGGCAGACCAGAGTTCTGGGCCCAGGGTGCACGCACTGTTGTAGGGGTCCGGGTTGTTAGTGTTGACGAACGCGTAACCCGCAGTCGGGCCTGTTCCAAGCACCCAAGGGGCGCCCCAACCAGCAGCCGTTGATCCTGTGGATACGCCGCCAGTCGCTGCCTTGCAGGCTGGAGTTTGGTTGATGCTTCCCCAGTCATCGTAGAGGGTCGAATTGAGCTGCGCTGGCGAGAGCTTCTTCAGGTCCACCACTGCGGACGCGGGTATCGGACCGCCATTGTGGTATTGCGGTCCGGGGTAGAAAATTTGCGCCCCCTTCAGGCCGTTCACCATCTTTATTGTCCAGGTCGGATCGACCGCCACACTGGAGTTCGGCTGAGGAGGGGTACAGTAAGCCTCCCAAATCATCTTTGGTGGGCTAGCATTCAAGTCCCAACCGCGGTAGAAGCACCGACCCGTATTCGGGCTTGAGGCGCTGACGACAGATGAAATCAGAATACCCTTGTTCTGATCGACTAGAATGTTTGCTACTCCGACCCCTGTATACTGGGCGCCTAGATGCGTTCCGGCAACGGTATTGACGCCGTCGAAGACTGAGAAGTTCAGCTCGTACTTGCCGCTGAGGGCGTTGATGGCGTAGACCTTCATGTCGTCTGCTCCGACCCAGAACGTCGGTGTGTGGTTGAAGAGCGCCGTGCTGAACTGCACGTTGCCATTGTGGAGATGGAGGGAGATTGAGCCGGTGCCCTTTCCTGCGGTGCTGTTGGGGAGCACGGGTATTACATCGGTCCATAGCACGTTCCCGTTCGCAGCGTTGAGCGCGAAGACCTGGTCGAACTGTGTGACGAAATAAATCGTCCCGTTGACGATCAGCGGGGCAGTGTCAACCCCAAGTCCTCCTGCGACAGATATCAGCGCCGTCGGATGGGTGGGTAATGGGAACAGCCAGTTTAGACCGAGGTATTGGGCATTCGAACTGTTGAGCTGGTGTTGCGGACTATAGTTATGGTTGAACTGATTTCCGTCGGGGGCCGCCCAGTTCGCCTCGAGCTGGGAGAGCGGAGTCGATGCAAGAGGCGCCGGTTTTGAGTTGGTTGAAGCCACAACAATAGGAGCAGATATGGAGGAGATGAGAAATAGTAAACTAATCGAAATTGCGGTGATTGAAGTTTTGTCGAAGATCTTCGACATGAATCTTCTATGATTGAAGGAACGTTCGAATATTTAGGTTTTCCGCAATCAAATACAAATCGGACTTGAAGGACAATCGCTACTCTTCCACAAACGATTCTTGCTGGGGAAGAGGATGATTTCGCCCTGCATAAGGGTTCATTGCGCCTACGCCGGGGCATTTCACTCACACGTTGAGCTGTAGGTAGTGGACGGATGCGGTCGCTGTGCACGCTTATATCCGTCCACACCCTTCTGCCTTGTGAAGACGACATGAAGGCGGGCGAGGCCGAATTGAAGCAGGAGATAGACCAGATTAAGAAGAGGGTCTCATCCCTGGAGAAGGCGTTCGATTCGGTGCTCACGAAGGACGACTCAGAAGCGATAGATGAGGCTCGCCAAGACCTCGCTCACGGCAGTACCGTGGCACTTTCCGAAGTCAAGAAGAAGCGCTCTTGAAGTACGAAGTAAGGCTCTCGAAAAGAGCCAATCGAGAACTTGCATTGCTCGAGCAGTCAACCAGGTCAAGGATTGTGGCGAGACTCGAGGAACTAGTTGACGATCCGTTCCCTCCCGGTGCGATAAAGCTCCAAGGAAGGGAAGGGGTCTATCGGATCAGGGTCGGAGACTACAGGGTTCTCTACGAGGTCCTTGGCAATGAGGGCCTCGTGCTCGTGGACAAGATCGACCATCGCAGCGGCGCTTACGGGCCTTGAACAAACTTCCTCAGCTCCGCTGCGCTTTGCTAAAATGAAGTAGAAGGACATTCGCCACACAGAGTTCATTGCGCCCCCACCTGATGTGGTCTACGCCGTTTCGTCGGTATACCAGCCGTCCGGGGACCCTGCAAAGTTCTCAGGACACGTGGTCACCAGGCCGAGCCTGAACTGTAGCCAGACCTTGTCCGCCCTTCTTGTTATCTTGACCACCTCGCCTTCCCATGCTTTCTCCGGTGTCCTCATCTCCTTGTCCACCTTGACGAAGACCGCCGGCGTGTTGTCCGCCAGCCTCTCGGGGTTCATCACGCCGCCACGGAGCATCTCGTATGGATACGAGGAGACGTTGCCCACCCTGTCCCAGTGGTTCGACCGGCTGGTGATCAGGACGTATCTCAAGGCGAGAATGCAATTGCGGTCAGCCGGGTAGATAACGCTTCGAGGCCGTCCTCGGTCGGTGAAGCGGTCCGCCTTGCGTGCAAGACTACGCGTTCCTTGAGATGAATCATGCGTTGGCGCCCATAATGGCTTTATCACTCGTCGGCAGAGACGAGGCATCAGCTTGTCCAAGGGGCAGCGGAGACTCGCAGCTATCATGTTCACCGACATGGTCGGCTATACCGCCTTGTCCCAAAGGGACGAAGCACTCTCGCTTGCGCTTGTCAACGAACAGAGGAAGCTGCTGAGGCCAATCTTCGACAGGCACGGCGGGAGGGAGGTCAAGACGATCGGGGACGCGTTCTTGGTCGAGTTTCCGAGCGCGCTGGCGGCAGTCAGGTGTGCGTATGCGATTCAGAGAGCCGCCAGAGACTACAACCTCTCTCAGACTGACGAGGAGAAGATCCATCTCAGGGTGGGCATCCACCTCGGCGACATAGTGGAATCCGACGGCGACATTTCAGGCGATGCCGTGAACGTCGCATCCAGGATCGAGCCCCTCGCGGAGGTCGGGGGCGTCTGCCTTTCGCGTCAGGTCTATGACCACGTGCAGAACAAGACTGATCTGCCGCTAGTCAGCCTCGGTAGCAAGACGCTGAAGAACGTCAGCATGCCGTTAGAGGTCTACAAGATCGCCATGCCCTGGGACGAGCCCGCGAGAGGCGGCCAGTCGCGAAGGGAAAGGTTGGCGGTCCTCCCGTTTGACAACATCAGCCCAGATGCGAATGACGAGTATTTCGCCGACGGACTGACCGAGGAGCTGATAACAGTGCTCTCACGCGTGAACGGGTTGGAGGTCATCGCTAGGACCTCTGTGCTCCGGTACAAGGGAGGGGCGAAGCAGGTCGCCATAATCGCGGACGAGCTGCGAGTCGGTTCCGTCCTCGAGGGGAGCGTAAGGAAGGCGGGGAACAAGGTGAGGGTCACAGTCCAGCTGATCAATACCTCCAACGAGGCTCACGTGTGGTCGGAGACGTACGACAGGCAGCTGGATGACATCTTCGCCGTGCAGACGGACATAGCGGAGAAGGTTGCTGAGGCGCTTCGGCTTGAATTCTCGACGTCGGTGGGACGGTTGGACCGACCGACCCAGAACCTCGAGGCCTACACGCTCTGGCTCAAGGGGGAATTTGCCTCCACCAAGCTCAACAAGGAGTCCCTGCTGAGGGGGATCGGCTTCTACGAGAAGGCAGTGGCGCTTGCCCCGGACTTTGCTCAATGTTACGCGGACCTCGCCCATGCCTGGATCATCCTCGGCTTTTTCGAGCTGATGCCCTCAGATGACGCCTTCGTGAAGGCGAAATCCTACGCGGTGAGGGCCTTGGAACTCGACGACGAACTCGCTGAAGGGCACGTGGCCATGGGAAGGATCCTCCGGATGTACGAGTGGAAATACTCCGAGGCAGACGACGAATTGAGACAGGCCGTTGAGCTGGAGCCCAACCTTGCTCATGCTCACGCCTTTCGTGCCCAGGGCCTGTTGTCACTCGGGCGGCGAGAAGAGGCAGCGAAAGAGGCCAAGAAAGCCCTAGAACTGGATCCTTTCTCAAATGTGACCTGTCAAATCCTCGGGACCATCTACCTCTATTCGGGGCAATATGACGATGCGATCGAGCTGTATGAGAGGGCGCTAGAAATCAACCCCAACTCACCTTTCCCGCTGGGAAACCTGGGGCTGTCGTATGTGCAAAAGGGAATGTTCGAAAAGGGCATACCGATGATCGAGAAATCGATCGAGATTGAGCGCTCAAATCCGTCATCATTGAACGACCTCGCGTACTCGTATGCGAAAGCGGGACGCGTTGAGGATATTCGGAAGGTGTTGGCCGAGTTGCTCGAGATGCGGAAAGCCAGCAAAAAGGCTGCGCCAGCGATTGCAGGAGTCTACACCATGTTGGGGGAGCATGACAAGGCGTTCGATTGGCTTGAGAAGGGCTTCGAGGAGCACTCCCCTTACATGGGGACCATCCACCTCGACTTCATCTTCGAACCGCTCCGAACCGACCCGCGCTGGACGGATCTTTTGAGAAGGATCGGGTTGGGCTCATCCCCGACTCTCGATGGTCCATGATCCTGCCGAAGTTCACTGTGACAATGTAGGCTGTTTATGAGTACTGGCTGTCGCCATGTACAGGGTTCATTGCGCCTCCGCCGGGGCATTTCATAAGATACGTTGAGCTATAGGTAGTGGACGGGCTGAACTGGTTGGGTTAGAGTCGCCCTATCTTCTCAAGTGTGGGCCTGTCTCGGGCGAGAATCTCCGCCAGGAGTCTTTTGAATCGCTCCTCAGGGATGATGTCGGCGGAACCCTCAGATGTCAATGCCCTTCGGCCAATATTGGCGTGTATGCTTATAACTGCTGGCGCTCATGATGAGTCTATGGCGAGGACGGAGCAGATAGTCACCGACCGCAAGACGATGCGGGAATTAGTCGAGTTCATGGAGGAGGCCGTGAGAGAAGGCTTGACAAAGGAAGAGATTGCTAGCCAGGTTGACCTCATGCTCGATGGTGCCGCCAGAGGCAGGCTCGAGAGAAGCCTAAAGGAAGCACGCAGCGGGAAGGTCAGACGATTCAAGAACGCAGATGAAATGATTGCGGCACTCCACAAAGACTGAATGAAGCGCCTTGGTTTGGAAGGCCGAGATAACTAATACATTTCACCGTAGCTACCAATCTCTAGGCCAGGAGGTCAGGGCTCGGGTCGATGAAGCAATGGGCCATCTCCTAGAGAGCGAAGACCCCACGAGGCTCGGGCTGAGAAAAGTGGCTCGATGGAAGGGTGTTTTCTCGTACGAGATAGGCAAGCAATTCAGGGTATTGTATACGGTCAGGTTTGAGAATCGGACTGTTGTATTCCTAGACGTTGGGACGCATGGAGTTTATCGTTAGGTGGTGTGGCCACGCATAAGGGTTCATCGCGCCTCCGCCGGGGCGTTTCACTCACGTTGAGCCACAGATGGAGGACAGGCTGAATTAGTCACCTAGGGTCGCCGGATTGTGATGGCAGACCTGCCGAACTTGATCTTTCCGAGTGCAAGAAGTTCCTTGTCGAACGTGATGAGTTCGCCGACCTTTCCAATGAGAAGGTTTCCGAGGATCAGGGCATCCCTTCCACCGAGCTCATGGTGCTCTGCCCCTATCTTCAATCCTGCGCGGACCCTCCTGAGAGTTTGGTTGATGAAGAGGTTGTCCTCGTCCGTGCAAGCCGCGACCAGCGTCCTTGAAGCTTCCTCTGCCGCCCATTTCATCTTGAACACAAGGGTGTGATAGGCCTCGTGTATCACCGTGGGGTTGAGGGCCACTCCTCTCTGAGCCAGGAACTCGGTCTCCTTGTGCGAAGGATGCCCGGCGTCGAGGTACGCGACCAAGACGTTGGTGTCTATTCCCAGATGCCCTTGATTTCTTCTGGTGTCGGCCATTCGGGCTTGCCCGTCCTGTGCGGTTTGATGCCGTCAAGGTCCTTCCACGCGAGACGCGCGCCTCGCTTCAAAGGAGCGATCTGGATTGTCTTCCCCTTGCCTTTCTCCACCCTTACGACCGTACCCTCTTCAAGACCAGCCTCTTCCCTCAGTTCTTGAGGGATGAGAACCCTTCCCCGCTCATCGACCACAGTCTCCAAGAGTTATTCCCATTAGATGGATGGGAAAGCGTCATTTTAAAGCCTTGCTCTCCGCTCGTCTTTCTTGGGGTTCATTGCGCCTCCGCCGGGGCACTACGCATTCTAGACCTGAGCTGGTTCACGGCACCTCCTAGGGTCTTGGTTCTAGTCTGCCGCATTATTTCTGACTCGTAATTTCTCATCAGGGGAGTTTCAATCCCGCTCTTCTTGGCATCCATCAAGTACGTGATTCCATCATTTCCACGGGATGCCGTATGCACACTATTGATGGCCAATTCAGCTAGCGTCTTGGCTGAGAGCCGATCAATGTTTTGTCCGATTTTGGCATATAGCACGGTTCGAACCCCTGAGAGGTCATGAATGGTTTCCACGATGACGTCGTTAAGGTCGATGACATCGGG
Organism: Nitrososphaerota archaeon; assembly: GCA_003135575.1. Lineage (GTDB taxonomy): Archaea > Thermoproteota > Nitrososphaeria > Nitrososphaerales > Gagatemarchaeaceae > Gagatemarchaeum. The sequence goes on along the minus strand of PLCG01000094.1, from coordinate 7,200 downwards.
GCGACGGTATCTCTGCCGACCGGTTTGGTGCGTCTCTCTTCGCCAGAGCATGTCCGCCGCCAAATCCGGGGCAAAGCGGTCTTTTATGACGATGATCTCTGCCTTGACGCTGGCACCCCCGCTGTCGACCGGGATCAAGGTCGGAGCGTATCCCCTTGTCTTGCTCTTTCGGGCAAATTCCACTTTGAACGGGGTCTCCACATTCTTGATGCGCTCAACCGTCACAGACGCGATTTCCGGTCCGGGAGACGTAATCAGTGAGCCGTAGGCAAGAATTCCGAGGTGCCTTGAGCCACCGACGTTGGTCGTCATGATTGTGTTAAGATGACATTTTCCCTTCTCGGATTTAAGGCGTGGGTTCCTGCGTTGAACTTACTCTAAGTTCCGCTAGAGTTCCTAAGAAGGCAGACGATTGATGTCGCCATGCACAAGGGTCATTGCGCCTCCGCCGGAGCATTCATTCGAATTTGGCTTGAGGATTGACTTTCAACTGACCAGCAAGCTTAAGCTGGATTTGGTCAGATATCGTAGTCCGTTTGTCTGGGGATGTTAGGTCGCGGCTAGCGCTGCCGGAGGGCTTCAGGTTCTTGCGTGAAGGAGACATCGGCCAGGCGTTTCGGACGGGCAATGAGATAATGGACAGATATGTGCTCAGAGATTATCATCGGTGGAGTCTACTTCCTAACGATCTGGTGGTTCTCTACGAGATTGATGTGCGTATCGCTGGCATCATAGAGATGAGAATCAACTTGGACCACATCGTGGTCGACATGGTAGGAAGCAATGCCCTCGTCCAGGCCGCGGGCGTCGGAACAAAGCTCATGAGCCTTGCTGAAAATTTTGCGAAGCAGCTTGCCATCGGTGAAATACGGTTGGATTCTCTTGATGATGTGGTTTCGTGGTATAGACTTTCTGGATACGCGCAATATGCTGACAGATATTACGACGCTGAGCTCGGCTGTTGGCTGACGCCTATGAAGAAGCTCATCCGCTAATCGTCGTTCTTTCCTTCAAGTCGTCGACGATTTTGCGAGACATGGCAAACACGCCCGTCTTTGGTTCCGATCTTATTATTTCCAGATAGTGCTGCACGACCTTGTGTTCACGCAGATAGTTGTCAATGACTCTGGATTTGTTGGTCCCTTGTGCTATCGCTATGCTCTCCAGAGCGTCATCTAGTTCATCAGTCAAGGAGATTGAGATCTTTCTCATACTACCTCAGTCCTACCATAGTAGTATGGGTATATAAAATACGCGTGATTCTAGCTGTCGACAACGCCCAACTCGGGTGGCATCCTAGTTAGTGTCGACAATTGAGGGACCACTGGTAGAAATGCTTTCCATATGGTAATCAAAGTTACCATGTTGGCATGACCCGTTTCCAAGTGCATCAGTTCCGCTGGGTTGCTAAAATGAAGTAGGGCGTTCTCCTTCTCGAAGCGCTGGTTGTCCTTGTCTAAGAACGCAAGCAGCACGACAGTGTCGACAATTTGCAATGGGCTCGATTACCGTTCGAACAGGAGCCGCTCCGCGTCTCCGTCCTTGTGCCCTTTGAGCTTGTCCCCTACCAGTTCTCGTATCTCTGCGGAGAGTTTCTCGAACTCCTTCTTGGTAAGCCTCTGCTCCTGCTTGAGCTCCATAGGACAAGTCTGTGGAGGTTTTGCCCCTTAAGCATTTTCTTGGATTCGAGCAGTTGGATGCAGGACGTCACCATGCATGGGGTTCATTGCGCCTCCGCCGTGGCATTTCACACACACGTTTGACTGTCAGAGTTCCAAGCTGATTCGTGCGAGGTAGGCGTAATGCTCCTTCCTCTCGGGGGCGTGTGGTCGCGCATCCAGCCTGCGACCCGCCGGTTGCGGCGTTTCCGGCTTGTCAGATTTGAGATGCGCTTGGAACTGTGGGTCGGTCAGCTCGAAGACTTGGATGACCTTGTTTTTCTTTGCGTCGACTATCTCGACGCCGGAGATCGGGTGGAAGCCCTTCGCCTCGAGCGGCCGCATCCTGTCCCACATCTCCTTCACCGCGTCCTGGATCGTCATGCCCCTGCCGTCGATCTTGATTGTCTCGGCCATCGTGACTGGAAAGCGTCGACCTGGTTGTTACTTAACCTTGAGATGTTAATTGGTCGAGCTTCATTGCTTCATTTCTCCTCGAGCGAAGGGTCTCCTATGCGGTCTCGAATCTCCATGATCGCCGCAAGGACGACAAGCTCGTTCCCGAGCTCATCAGGGGCTCGCCGAGAGGCCTGCATGGCTCTTCTCACCTGGACGGGCTCCAGCCTGGAGAGGAACTGGTGGAGCTTAGCGGCTTCTTCGTAATCCCTTGACCGCGCGCTCAAGAAGGTCACTCGCGTATTTTTCGAACTTGTCGTCCGGAAGAGCCAGCTTCCTGTCGATTTCCCTCATCGCCTTCTCTAACTCCTCCTGCGTGACATCCAAGCCAGACACAGTATGGGCTGGCGGTATAAAAGAAGCAATGCGTCGCCTACATTCCGAGGAGCTATTCGCCGTGCCTAGTGCTAGGGTCCTCGGTCTTCCACTGCTTCTTCCAGCTCGGCTAGTTTCCTCTTCGCTCTGGCCTCCCAATCGGAGTATCTGATGATTCCTTTCTCGTCCAGTTCTTCTACGAGGGCTTCCAGCATCGCCTCGTGGATGCTCAGCTCGCTCTCAGTGCGGTGGTCGGACTCTCCCTCCGCCTTGGTGGCCGGCCTCTTTTTTCCCCGGTGTCCTGAAGAGGTCAATGACGAGGCTGAAAGAACCCCTCGCTAAAGAGTTTGGTCGCTCCGAGGGGTAATGGACGGGCTGAACTGGTCGCCCAAGAGCCTGAGGCCGTGCTGCGACCCGCCTCGACCGCTCTCCTGATAAGAGAAGAGATGTCTATCCCGTAGCGTGCCGGGAATCCTGCCAGAGAAGTGCGGCTGTCGGAGGAGCTGGCGAGATCGCGAAGTTCCGATCCTGAAAGCAAAGAGTCGCGCTGGATCGACGATATGAGAGATGTGTTGCTGACGAACATCTTCGCAGGAGAGCAGATTCAAAAGAGTCGCATACCCTCCTTCTATCGGAGCAACTTCGACGTGAAGAACCTGTTCCGCTACTCGCACCCCGAGGGGCACCGTTCTTGCTATGCTATCGTGCAGCGGTCTGTCCTGATCATCGACTTGATGTCGCACAAGGAATACGAGCGACGTTTTGGCTACTAGCCGATTCTTACGCTCGACTCGAGAAACTTCCTCAGCTTGTCGCTTGCAACGCCGGTGTAGATGATCTTCCTGTCGTTGAACGCTATCTTTTCCGATGCCTCGAGATATTGTAGGACCCTCTGGAACGTCTGGTACTGGACCTTCCTGGGTAGGCCCTTCCAGAGCTGCATCCTTGTCGGGTATTCCTCCGAGTCCAGGATTGCCTTCTCTATCATCGAGACGGTATCCAGACGCGGCTCGTGGAGTACCTCCATTCTTCGACCCATCTCGGCTTGAGGCCTCACTGACTTATATAAATATATACAATCCACTTGGATTGCTGCGCGAGAAAGAGTTCATCGCGCCTCCGCCGGGGCAATTCACTCACACGTTGAGCTATAGGTAGTGGACGGGCTGAACTTGGACTGGATGATCTATAGATGGTTTGCGGCGTGTGCGCAGCAACCGTTATTAATTCCCACACACAGACACACACAGAGAGATATGGGCACCAAGAACATCGCAATCTCCGACGAAGCGTACCAGAGGCTCAAGGCCCTGAAGAAGCCGGGGGAGAGCTTCACCGAGCTCATCGAACGGATGACGCGGAGCCGGGGAGTCTTGGACCTGGTTGGAATCCTGTCTCCACGGCAGGCGGCCCAGGTGGAGGAGCGGGTCAGGGAGCTGAGGGAGGAGAGCTCGACGCGCCTCCAGCGCACCGCCGAGAAGCTGGGCTGAGAAGATGCTGGTCGACACTACCTTTCTCGTGGACATGATGCGAAACGACGCCGGCGCCGTGGGGAAGGCGAAGGAGCTTGCGGACGGAAACGTGCCCGTCCTGGTCGGCGCGCCTTCGATATTCGAGCTCTACGTCGGCGTCGGCCTCAGCGTGAGGTCTTCTGAAGAGCGTGAGAAGGTCCTCGATGTCCTCAAATCTCTCGCCCAGCTTCCGCTCGACCCGGAGTCCGCGATAAGGGCGGGGTTGATCTACGCGCAGAGGGCGAGGGAGGGGACCAGGATGGACCCGGAGGACGCGATGCTCGCAGGTATAGCTGTAGAAAACCACCAACCGCTGCTCACTCGGAACCGCAAGCATTTCTCTGGGATACCTGACCTGAAGGTCGAAGGTTACTAGACCTAGCTTTGGTGGATACGGGTTCATTGCGCCTCCGCCGAGGCAATTACTAACGGAAGGCGAAGACCCCGTGATTCCCGTCCACCGCTACGAACCCGTCCGCCACAATGGGCTCGGAGACGTAACCCACGCCCAACCCCGTGTAGCTCCAAAGAAGCGCTCCATTGCTTGCGTTGAACTGGTAGAGAGTCCCGCTGAAATCTGCGATGAAGACGTACCCGTCTACGACAGTGGGCGTACCGGTGTCCGTGGAATTTAGAGGGGCCTTCCAGACGATCGAGCCGTTGGTGGCGTAGATGGCCAGCAGGCCCGCTGCAGTCCCCTCGAATATCTTCCCGTAGGCCACCGCTGAGGAACCTCTTGCATCGGTGATTTTCGTCCCGAGGTCGGTCGACCACACCATGCCTCCGTTTGTCGCGTTCAAGGCGTACATCATTCCGAAGGTCGTGGTTACGAAGAGCTTGCCCCCGGACAGCGGTGGGGTTTCGACGAAGTCGTCTGCTGCGTTAGGATTTACGACCACTGTTACGCTGCGGTTGGAGCCAGTGATTGTGGATACGGTCGTGACGGGGACGAGGGGAATCGTCTGCCGCCAGACGAGGGTTCCCGAGGCCGCGCTGTAAGCAAAGACCGTCCCGTTGTCCATGAGCATGTAGACCATGTGACCGTCGGTCGTCGGGTAGTAGCTGCTGAAGAATCCCGAGGCCAAATTCAAGGTCCAGAGATCCTGTCCGCTGGTGAGGTTCAGGGCCTGAAGCGAGTCAGTGGGTCCTCCTCCCGGGAATCGTCCCGGCCCGGAGTTGACATAGGCGACGTCTCCGCAGATGGCAACCGTGGCCAGCGTCATCGTGTCCCCTATCTGTGAGTTCGCGCCGGTCGTCGCGTTGAAAGCGGTTAAAGGTCCAACGTTCTCGCCTAGGTAGACCATGTTTCCGTCGGCGGCGATTGGAGGGGCGGGTCCCGCTCCCGTCGTCTCGGTCCAGAGCCCCTTGCCGTTGGTGAGGTTGAGGGCGTAAAGCCAGTAGCTAGCCACGAAGAGCTCGCTCTGCGTCGCTATCATCTCGGAGAAGCCTGAACTGTTCCGCCACGCGATCTGACCCAGGAACTTCCCGGCGGATGATGTAGAGAAGTTGTAGCTCGAGAAGCCAGTCCTCTCAGAGTCGTGTTTGAAGAGGAGCCACGAGTCCGCGTATGCCGGGCCTGCGCCGCAGCTCCCGTTCTGGAAGGAGGGCGTCGGAGTGCTAACCTGCAGGTCGACCGCGCTCGTGTCATTGGCCGTCGTGGTGGGACCTGTGGTGGTCCTGGTCGCAACGCTGCTTGTCGAGCTTGTCGCTTCGTTTCTTGGGGTCGCCAAGTAAGCAGTTGTAGCGACGCCTCCAATTATCAGGATAAGAGCTACGATTAGCGTGATTGCGAGGCGGCCAACGCCTGGACGAGCCCCGGTGACCATGTTACTTTCGCGTTGACGTTCGACACGCTCATTCCATTAATACGTTTGTCCGAACGTCAAGCTCCGCTACGCTTTGTCTAAAATGAAGTAGCAGTGCTTGTCGCCATACACAGGGTTCATTGCNNTGCGCCTCCGCCGGGGCATTTCAAGGAATCCTTCGACGACCTGGCATCAGTTCGGTTTCTTCTTCCCACTAGAACCGCGTCGATAGGATTGTCTTCTGAATGTCGAATAGAAGCTACCAAAGAACACCCCAACGAAGACCAAGACAATTAGTAGGTAGACCGCTGTGATTTGGATTAAGTCTGGTCGCGTCAGAAGGGCGTAACTGAAGTACATTATTGTGAAACAACCGATAAATCCCAGCTTAATGGCGAGCAAGCCCTTGGCTTTGACTTCAATCCCCTGAACGGTAACCTCAACTTCTTCTGCTTGTGTCAATCGCTGCCTTACCCCGAGCGTAGAATAGAATAGCCGCGCTGATTACTCCAGCAGCGGCAGGCCACAGCAATAAACTCGCAATTACGTTGTAGTCCGCGAGATCTGCGAGTATCGCTACGAAAATGCTGACGGAACTTATGGTGCTGACAAGGACGAGACCGATTGTGTTAGACCTCAGCCCGAGGCTTTCTCGTTGTTGCGCGTTTGTAGATTTCTCCACTGCCTCGACGGCCTCGTGCAAGATGGAAGGGTCACTTCTCAGTGTTGAGACCACTGAAGCTTGAAGCACCTGCATGAGCTCCGGAGAGAGCTTAACCTCCGTTGTTGTTCTTTGAGCGATTTCGACTTGAGGTTCTTCGGTCATGGGAACCAACCCGTATGAATTAGGAGCAAGGTTACACTCTCAAGAGTCTTCATCGGTCTCACTGGGAGGTGTTCTAGTCAACTCCGATCTCATAATCTTGAGATTCTTGTTGACCTGGGTCAGAAGAGCTAGCAGACTCACAGATTGATGACTCACGACAACAAGGGATTGTTGATATNNTGGGTCCTTGTAGTTCTCTACATAGTATTCGACTGTTTCAGTAACGGGTGCTGTGAACTTGACCTTTAGCCAGGCCAGACCCTCAATACTTGGAAAGTAGCTGAGCGTAAGCTTGTGACTCGCCCCTGCGGGAATCTGCGGAGTCGGTAAGAGCGACCATGAAGCACTCAGTGACGAGCCCACCGCTGTCACACCCTCCTCAATTCTTAGCTTTTCAAATGGCAGGCTTGGAAGCGTGGCGTCGCTCTCATTGGTCATGGTCAAAGTGATTGTGTGGTGTTCTCCAGCAACAAATTGTCCAGGTCTCACGAAAGCACGCAATTTAGGCGGGAGATCCCATTGCACGCGGAATCTAGTCTTCAGGACCAACAATGTTCAAGCTGTCTTAAAGATGATAAACTTTTGTCGATGGGAATGATTTCACCGTGCATAAAGGGTTCATTGCGCCT